>JAIMBB010000124.1 GCA_023511655.1 Anaerolineae bacterium | reverse complement strand
ACCATGCAGTCCACCAGGTCGGCCTCGATGAGGCTTCGGCGGATCTCGCCCTCGCCGGACTGGTTGGAGGACATCGAGCCGTTGGCCAGCACGAAGCCGGCGACGCCAGCCGGGGCCAGGTGGTGGATGATGTGCTGCACCCAGGCGAAGTTGGCGTTGCCGACCGGCGGGACGCCATAGCGCCAGCGCTTGTCTTCACGCAGCCGCTCGCCGTCCCAGTCGGAGACGTTGAAGGGCGGGTTGGCGAGGATGAAATCGGCTCTGAGGTCGGGGAACCGGTCGTTGTGGAAGGTGTCGCCGTGGGCGATCTGGCCTTCGATGCCGCGAATGGCGAGGTTCATTTTGGCCAGCCGCCAGGTGGTGTAGTTGGATTCCTGGCCGTAGATGGAAATGTCGGGCTTCGATCCTTTGGGGGCTTTGCCGCCATTGCCGTTGCCGGTGGCGTGGGCACGGATGAACTCCACCGACTGCACGAACATGCCCGCCGAGCCGCAGCAGGGGTCGTACACGCGGCCGCGGTAGGGTTCGAGCATCTCGACCAGCAGTTTGACCACGCAGCGCGGGGTGTAGAACTCGCCGCCCTTCTTGCCCTCGGCGCTGGCGAACTGCGAAAGGAAATACTCGTACACGCGTCCAAGCACGTCCTTGTCGCGGCTGGCCTGGTCGCCCACCCGGATGTTGGTGATGAGGTCAATGAGCTGGCCGAGGCGCGATTTGTCGAGCGCGGGGCGGGCGTAGTCCCTGGGCAGGACGCCCTTCAGCGCCGGGTTGTCGCGCTCGATGGCGGCCATGGCGTCGTCCACCAGCCGGCCGATGTCGGGCTGCCTGGCGCTTGCTTGCAGGCGCGCCCAGCGCGCCTCGGGCGGCACCCAGAAGATGTTGACGGCGCGGTATTCATCCGGGTCTTCGGGATCGGCGCCCTGGGCTTGCTCGGCGACGAGCCGGGCGTGGTGTTCCTCGAAGGCGTCGGAGATGTATTTGAGGAAGATGAGGCCGAGGACGACGTGCTTGTATTCGGCGGCGTCCATCGAGCCGCGCAAGGCGTCGGCGGCGCGCCAGAGCTGGGCTTCCAGGCCGGCGCCGGTGGCCTCGGTGGTTTGTGCGTTGTTTGCTTTTCGAGCCGGCATGATCTGACTCCCTCCGCATCAGAAGAACATGAACTGCTCGCGCGCATCACAGCAAGATGCGCGAGAAATACTCCGGCAGCCCGCGCACCCCTGGCACGCGCAGGCGGAACAGCGCGCCGGCCCCTTCGCCCTCCTCGGCCTTGTTGTCGCCGCCGGCGGTAGTGACGTACATGTCCCGGTAATCGTCCCCGCCGAAGATCACCGACGAGACCTTGCGGGCCGGGAAGGGGATGCGCATGGTCTCTTTGCCGTCGCGGTTATAGCGAATCAGGCAACCTCCGTCCCAATGCGCTGACCACACGTCGCCACGTGCATCCACGGTCATGCCGTCGGGCAAACCGTCCTCCAGCCCGTGCGCGACGAAGATGCGTCGGTTACTCAGTTCGCCGGTCTCTTCGTCGTAGTCGAACAGATAGATAGTATGGACTTCGCTGTCGGTGTAATACAGTCGTTTGCGGTCGAGGGTCAGGCCCATGCCGTTGGAGCAGCGGATGCCTTCGAGCAACCTGTGCAACGAGCCGTCACGGTCGAGGCGATAGAGCCGGCCCAGGCGCTCTTTGGTCGGCATAGTGCCGCAGAACACGCGGCCGCGGCTATCGGCAAACACATCGTTGAAGCGCGTCTCGCGCTCGTCGGGAATCTCCTCGACGATCAACCGCAGTTTGCCGCCCTTCCACGTGCCGATGCTGCCGCGGTCCATGAACAGCAGCAGCGCCCCGTCGGCCTGGATGGTGAACCCGCCGACGACGCGTCCGACGTCGAATGATTCGTGGCGGCCGGTCGCCGGCTCATACCAGAACATGCGCGGGTTCAGGATGTCCAGCCAGTACACGCGCTTCTCGATGGGATGCCACAGCGGCCCTTCGCCGCACACACATGCATAATCGGCGATCAGTTCCAGTTCGTATTCCATGTCGGGGATGGTAATTCGTAATCGGCAATCCGCAATTGCATGAAAAGATCGGCGATCGGTGAGCCTGCCCTGCGCCAATCCCGATTACCATCTGACCCCAATGCGCCGCTGCTTTCCTTTTGTTGCGCTGCTTGCGCTGATCGCCCTGCTCGGGCAGGTGCAACCGCCGCGTGTGCTGGTTACTTTGGGCGCACAGCACAGCGTGCGCACGCGCAACGACCTGGCCGGCGTGCACACGCGCTTCGTGGAAGAGGCCGAGGCCTGGAAGATCAAGCGTGGGCTGGAGATGATCCGCGAAATGGGCGCGCCGTGGATCGTCGAGTTTTTCCCCTGGGCGTATTACGAGAAGGCCAAAGGCCAGCGCGACTTCTCCGCCGCCGAGCGGATCGTCGCTCACGCCAACCGCCAGGGGCTGACGGTGATCGCACGACTGGGCTTTGTGCCGGAGTGGGCGCGCCCCGCCTCAACGACCTTCACCTACCTCGACCCTGAGCGATACAGCGACTTTGCTGATTTCGCCGCTGCATTTGCGGGGCACTTCAAGGGGCGCGTCGGCCACTTCATCATCTGGAACGAGCCGAATCTGCAAAACGAATGGGGCATGCGGCGGGTGGACCCGGCCGGCTACGCCGCCATGCTGCGCGTGGTCTATCCGGCCATCAAGCGCGCCAACCCCGACGCGGTGGTGATGGCCGGCGCGCTGGCGCCCACCATCGAGCGCAACCGCGACGTGGCGCTGAGCGATCTGGAATACCTGGAGGAGATGTATGGCGCGTTGCGCGGGGCGCACGCTTCGGAGGCGCAGCACGCAACGCATGCTGCAGCGGCTGAAGATGTCCCCTCGCCAATCGCCCGCTTCCCGTGGGATGCGCTGGCTGCCCACACCTACGGCACGACGCTGCCACCTGAAGCGCCGCCCGACCCCGGCGTCATCAACTTTCGGCGCGTCGAGCTGTTGCGCGCGATCATGCTCAAGCATGGCGATCCATCGCCGATCTACATCACCGAAACCGGCTGGAACGACGACGTGAACTGGATCAACGGCGTGACGCCCGCCGAGCGCATCCATTACACGCTGGGCGCGCTGGACTACGCCAGGGCGCACTGGCCGTGGGTGCGCTGCGTGGCGTTTTGGGTGTTCAAGCTGCCGGCGCCGGCCCGCGGCTATCGCGATCACTTTACCTTCGTCACGCCCTCGCTGGAGCCGCTGCCGATCTACGACGAGGTGAAGCGCGCGCTGGCCCCGTGAGCACATCACCCTACAATCGAGCTATGACTACGCGAACTGCTTCAAATACACCCTCTTCGGCGCCGGCCTCGTCGCGCCCCCAGTGGCATCACGGCCCATCGTGGCTGTGGTTGCTCTCGTTCGTCGCCTGCGGCCTGGCCGATTGGATGATCGGCCGCTGGACGGTTCTGCCGCTCTACGTGGCAGCCTTTTATCTGGGCATGGTGGTGATAGATATCTTCACCTACCCGATGCTGGAACGCTGGCGCGCCTGGGTGCGACAGCGCGGCTTGCTCGGCTGGTATCTGGTGGAGGTCGGGCTGATGTGGATCGGCACGAGTGTGCTGCTGATGGCCTTTGCGCCAGTTTGGCTGAACTGGACGTGGTCTGGCCCGCGCTGGTTGCAGATCCTGGGGGGCATTGGCCTGGTGATCTCGGTGCTGATCGGGGTGTGGGCCGCCGGCCAGATGGGCTGGAAGCGGCTGCTGTTCGTGCCTGCGCTGTTCCCGCCTGGCGAGATGGCCCGGCGCTATGACGTGCCGCAACGCCTGGTCGTCTCCGGCCCTTATCGGTATGTGCGCAACCCGCTTTACGTCACCGACATGGCGCTGATCGGCAGCACGGCCCTGCTCACGCAGAACTGGTTTCTGGTCGCTGCGCTGGTCGTCTATGTTGCTCAACTGGTGATGCAACTGCGGCTGGAGGAGCGCGAGCTGCGCAGTCGCTTCGGCGCGCAGTATGAGCGCTACCTGAAAGCGGTGCCGCGCTTCATCCCCCGGCTGACGCCGGTGGATCCGCAGGAGATTTACGGCGAGGAAGCGCATTCGGGGTAGGGGATCACCCTCGCCTAGTGCTTCGTTAGGTGAGATTTTGCACTTCTTACGAGTTGTCTTCTCAGTAGGCCACACAGTATTGCGATGGCTGATTTGGTGTAAAAAGTTGCTTAACGGAGCACTAGCACAAACCAACGGTTTCTTTCTTCTCAGGCTGGGCCAGGAGCCAGGTAGTTGGTTGCATCAAGTTGCCATTTGCGGTAGGATAGCGGTGTGAAATTCACGCGCTTGCTCGAGATCGTCGGAGACGAGCCTGCGTTTGACTCCGCCTTGCTCCTGGCCGGACAGGTGGATCCGGCCGATGTGCGTCGCCAACTATCCCGTTGGACAAAAGCCGGCCGCCTGCATCAGTTGCGTCGAGGGCTTTACGCTCTTGCTTTCCCCTATCAGAAAGTCAAGCCTCATCCTTTCGTGGTAGCCAACCGCCTGATGCGCAGCTCCTACGTCAGCCTCCAGTCGGCGCTGGATTACTATGGTCTGATTCCTGATGTCGTGCATGCCGTCACCAGCGTCACCACCCTGCGGCCCCACCGTTGGGAGACGCAACTAGGCGTTTTCGAGTTTCATCACATTAAGACTGAGTGGTTCTTCGGCTATCGCCAGGTCGAGATCAGCCCAGGCCAGAGAGCGTTCGTTGCCACTCCCGAGAAAGCGTTATTGGATTTAGCCTATCTCCACCCCGGCGCGGATGATCCGGCTTATCTTCGAGAGCTTCGCCTTCAGAACCTGGAACGTTTGAACCTGGAGGCGCTGCAAAAATTAGCCGAACAGTCGGCCAGGCCAAAACTGCGCCGCGTGGCCGAGCAGGTGGCACAACTGGCACACGCTGTAGCAGAGGAATACGAAACGCTGTGAAAGATTATCTACGTGAGCTTGTGCGCAGTGCTGTCACGCCGGCACACGGGCGAAATATCCTGCGCGAGTATTTACAAGCTCGCCTTCTAGGCAGCCTGCAACGGGCTGGGGCGATGATTCCCCTGGCCTTTCAGGGGGGCACAGCGCTGCGTTTTCTATATGCCATTCCACGCTATTCAGAAGACCTCGACTTTACCCTCGAACAAGATCGCGACCGATTTGACTTTCGAGCCTACTTGCGGGCGATCCGCTCCGAATTTGAGGGCGAAGGCTATACAGTGGTTATCAGGTTGAATGATCGGAGCACGGTTAACAGCGCGTTCGTCAGATTTCCGGGATTGCTCTACGAGCTTGGCCTCTCGCCACATCGCGATGAGTCATCGGCGGTAAAAATTGAGGTAGATACCAACCCACCGGTCGGTGCTGGATTGACCACTACCGTTGTGCGACGCTACATCGTGCTTCAGCTTCATCATCATGATCGTGCGTCGCTGCTGGCCGGCAAGCTGCATGCCCTGCTGCAGCGACCCTACACGAAGGGACGCGATTTATACGACCTGCTGTGGTACCTCAGTGATCCCGAGTGGCCGGCGCCCAACCTGGTTCTGCTCAACAACGCGCTTGAGCAGACCGGCTGGCGCGGTCCGGAGCTGACTTCTGAAAATTGGCGATTGGTTTTGCGCGACCGGCTACAAAACCTGTCCTGGGAAGGCGTAGTCAACGACGTTCGACCGTTGTTGGAACCGGGCGCGAGTCCGGCCTTACTCACGCGCGAGAACCTGATGCGCGCACTCAGCGCACACGGCAGCCGTCGAGGGAATGAACTGGAACGCTGGTAGCACCACCAGGCATGAGGTGCTTTTACCTGGCTGCGGTGGTCCGCGCTATTCCAGCGCGACAATCGCCCCGAAGCGGCCGGTGCGCCCGCGCTCGGCGCGGTGGCTGAACCACTCCTGCGTGTCGCTGGCCGTGCATATGCCGGCGATCTCGATGTGCCCCACGCCGGCGCCGGCCAACTGCGCCCGCGCGGCTGCCCATAGATCTACGAAGGCTTTGTTGCGATCAGGCGCCTGCCTGACCACCAGCTCGGGCACCGCCCCTTGAATCTGCGCGGCCACGTCCGCGCCCACCTCGAACTTGTGCGGGCCGATGGATGGGCCGATGCCGGCGATGATGTCGCGCGGTCGGGAGCCGAACGCGCTTTGCATCGCGCGCACCGTCTCGGCCAGCACGCCGGCGACGATGCCGCGCCAGCCGGCATGGGCGAGGCCGGCTGCCCCCTGCTGCGGGTCGTAGAGCATCACCGGCAGGCAATCGGCGAAGCGCAACGTCAGCGCCACGCCGCGCGCCTGCGTCACCAGCGCATCGGCGCGCGCGTCATCCGCGCCCGGCGCGTTCAGGTCTTCGCGCTGCACCAGGCGCACTTGGCGACCGTGCACCATCCATGAGGTGCAGCTTTGCTCCGGCCGCAGGCCGAGCGCCTGCAGCGCGCGCCGGCAGTTCTCGCGCACCGGCTCAGGGGCATCGCCGGTGGTGCAGCTCATGTTCAGCGAGGCCCACTGTCCCTGGCTCACCCCGCCCAGGCGGGTGAAGATGCCGTGGTTGACGCCGAGCGCGCGCAGGGCGTCGAACTGATAGTAGACCAGGTCGCCACAGGTGAGCCGGTGCATGTGTGGTGGCCGACACTCTATCACGCGCAGGCCGACTCAGGCGCGCTGGTTGCGCAGGCGCGGGTCGAGGTAATCGCGCAAGCCATCGCCCAGCAAATTGAAGGCCAGCACGGCCAGCGTGAGCGCCAGGCCGGGGTAGAACATCGTCCACGGCGCCGTCTGCACGAATTTGCGGCTATCGTTCAGCATCAAGCCCCACTCCGGTTCGGGGCGCTGCGCGCCGAGGCCCAGAAAGCTGAGCGCCGAGGTGTAGAGGATCACGTAACCTACGTCGAGGCTGATCTGCACCAGCAAAATGGGCAGGATGTTGCGCAGCATGTGGCGGCGGAGGATGGATGCGTCGGGCATGCCCATGGCGCGCGCGGCCTGCACGAAGTCGCGCTGGGCCAGCGCCATCACCTGCCCGCGCGCCAGGCGCGCGTACCACGGCCAGTACACCATGCTCAGGGCCAGCATGGTGTTGGTGAGATTGCTGCCCAGTGCCGCGCCGATGGCCGAAGCCAGCACCAGGGCCGGAAAGGCGAGGAACAGATCGGTCAGCCGCATCAGCACGGCATCCACCCAGCCCCCCAGCAAACCGGCTAACGCGCCGATCAGCGTGCCCAGGGTCACCGCGACGCTCAGCACCACAACGGCCACCTGAATCGAGATGCGCGCGCCGCTGAGCACTCGGCTGAAAATGTCGCGCCCATAGTCATCGGTGCCGAACCAGTGCTCGGCGGAGGGCGGTTGCAGGCGATTGGCCAGGTTCTGCTTGCGGGGCGGATGCGGCGCCGCCACCTCGCCGAGCAGGGCCGCCAGCAAGATCAGGATCACCAGGCCCAGAGTCAGGCCGTTCAGCCGGCTCTGTCTCAAAAAGCGCCTCATGCTGCCCTCAAACGCGGGTCGGCCAGCCCATAGGCGATGTCCACCAGCGCGTTTGCTGCGGTGTAGGTGGTGGCCAGCACCAGGGTCACCCCCATTGTGGCGTTGTAGTCGGCTGCCAGGAGCGCATTCGCCGCGTATAGCCCCAGGCCCGGCCATTGCAGGATGCTCTCGATCAGGAACGAGCCGCTCATCAGCAAACCCACCTGCAAACCCAGGATGGTCAACACGGGGGTCAGCGCGTTGCGCACGGCGTGGCGCAGCACCACCACGTTGTAGGTCAGTCCCTTGGCGCGGGCGACGCGGATGTAATCCTGGTGCAACACGTCCAGCATGCTGGCGCGGGTGATGCGCACGAACACGGCGATGACCCCGAAGCTCAACACAAAGGCCGGCAGCAGCAGATGCCACAGCGCGTCGGCCAGCGTCGCCCAGCGGCCGGCCAGTGCGCTATCCAGCGTGTAGAAGCCGGTCAGCGTCGGCGGCGGGGACATGCCCTGGCTCAGCCGGCCGCCTACCGGCAGCAGCGAGAGCAGGTAGTAGCCCACCAACTGGCCCACCAGGGCTACCCAGAACGGCGGCAGCGACAGGCCCAGCGTGGAGAGGAAGCGGCCGGCGTAATCCAGCGGTGAATCCTTCCAGGCGGCGCTGGCTATCCCGATCGGCAGGCCGATCAGCAGGCTGATGAGCAACGCGGCAATCGTCAGCTCCGCCGTGGCCGGCAGGAAGGTTTGGATATCCTGGAGCACCGGCCGCTTGGTGCTGAACGAGAGACCCAGGTCGCCCTGCAGCAGCCCACCGATGTAGCGGACGTATTGCTCGACGATTGTGCCGTTCAGGCCCAGCCGCTCGCGCAGGGCTTCCACGGCCTGCTGGTTGGCGCGCGGGCCGGCGATCAGGCGCGCGGGGTCTTTGGGCACCACGCGCGCCAGCACGAACGTCATCACCGAGATGGCTGCCAGCACGGCCAGCAACCCCAGCAGCCGGCGCAAGACGAACTGAGCGATCACTCGCGATGGAGATTATAGAAGTCGAAGGTCTTGACGTGAATCGGGTTCCAGGGGTGCCCCTTGACGCTGTTGGCGATCAGGATTTCTTCCTGCGGCTCGGCCGCGTATAGGGCAGCGGGATCCTCGAACATCAAGATTTGATGCGCTCGTTCGTAGATCGCCTGCAGCTTGGCCGGATCGGTCTCGAATTTGCTCTGGTCAATCAATGCGTCCAGCTCGGCATTGCTGTAGAGCGCGCCGTTGCCCAGGCCGTCGTTCTGGTCGTTGCGCGTGTGGAAGACCGGGTTGACGTAGTTGTAGAAATCGTCGTAGTCCGGCCACCAGGCGTAGCCCATCAGGTGGGGCAGCTCTTCGACCGGTCGCGAGCCGTAGAAGATGTCGTTGAAGCTGGCCTCGTCGCGCTCTTCCAGCTTCAGCTTCAGGCCGATCTGCTCCAGGCCGGCCTGCAACACCTGCCCCATGCGCTCGTAGTAGCCATAGCCGGTGGCGTAGAGATACGTCAGCTCGGTGCCTTCGGGGACGCCGGCTTCCTGCAACAGCGCCCTGGCTTTCTCCAGGTCGAAGGTGTATTGAAAGCCCTTTGTGCCCACGGCGCTGCTCATGCCGCTCGGCCAGGGCGAGGTGCCGCGCCGCATCAGTCCGCCCTCCACGCTGTTGGCGTAACCTTCGTAGTCGAAGGCGTATGAAACTGCCTGGCGCACGCGCGGGTCTTTGAACACATCGCGCTTGGTGAACGTGATGTAGTTGATGCGGAACAGTGGCTTATCGCTGCCCTGAAAGTTCCCGGTGGCGCGCAGGGCCTTGTAATCTTCCACTGTGGAGATCAGCGCGATGTCCGCATCGCCCTTCTCCAGCAGTTGCCGGCGCGTGCTGGCTTCGGGCACATTGCGGATGACGATGCGTTCGAAGTGTTGGCGACCGTCGTCCCAGCCGCGCCAGTAGTTCGGGTTGCGCACAAACACAACTTCCTCATTCGGCTTGATGGTTTGGATAATGTATGGCCCGGTGCCGGCGGCGTTGTTGGTGAACCATTCCTGGGCATAGTCGCTCTGGCCGTTGTCGGTCTTCTCGTGCTCCTTGATCGCCTTGGGCGAGACGAAGAACGTGCCGTAGGCCGTGCCGAGCGCCTGCGGCAAACCCGGACAGAGGAAGCCGCAGCGCCATTCCAGGGTGTGCTCGTCCTTCACCACCAGGTTGTTTTGAGGATCGTTGCTGGTGAAGCGATTGATGGTGTTGCCCAACAGGCCGATGTTCACCATGCGCAGATAACCGGCCTTGGCGGCTTCGGCGTTGAAGTCGGCGCCATCGCTGAACTTGACGCCTTTGCGCAGCTTAAAGGTCCACACGCTTTTGTCGGCGTTGGGCTCGAACGATTCGGCCAGCACTGGCTCCACTTCCGTTGTGCTGTCCCCTTTGAAGTTGACCAGACCCTCGTAGAGGGCGCGATGCAGCATGTTCTCCGCGCCGCTGGTGGCCACGCCGGGGTCGAGGTTGGTGGGCAGCGACGGCATGGCCAGGATCAGCGTGCGCGCGCGATCGTCAGAAGGGGCGACTGTCGCCGCGACATCCTGAAGCGACGATGGCTGCTGCGGCGCAGCACAGGCCGATAGTCCTAGCGCAACCGCGATGAGCAAGAGATGCAAACGTCTTTTCATTGAGATTTGACTCCTCTCTTGGTGAGCTTTGAAGGAAGTGGCTTGAACAGGCAAGATTCTACTCACGACCCCCAAAACGTGCACGGCGGGGTGTCGGCCCCAAGTCCCATTTACCGCGCCTGGCTACCATAATTTGATTGACAAAGGTGAACATTTGTTCTACAATCAGGTTGGTAATCGGCAACGCATCCCCCAGGCGGCGTGCGCCCAATCGCTTAGCTCTTACCCGACCGATCCATGAGTGAAATCCAAGCCGACCCTTTACCCAGGCCCTCTGCGCTTTGCTCGACGATACATTCGACCACGTGCTGACGCACGCTGGATTCACGATTGAACGGGGATCATTGGAGCGAGGGCACTGCGTGAAGAGCGCGCTCGCATGACGGAGGAAGAGATGAGAAAGGTGATCTACTCGATGGGAGTATCGCTCGACGGCTTCATCGAGGGGCCGGACGGCAAATTTGACTGGGCCGCACCGAATCCTGAGCTGCATCGGTATTTCAACGACGTTGAACGCGAGACCGGCGCGCACCTGTATGGCCGGCGGCTGTATGAGGCGATGCGGTATTGGGAAACAGCAGATGCTAATCCCAACAGCTCGGCGATCGAGGTGGAATATGCCCGGCTGTGGCAACGAGTGCCGACGATCGTCTTCTCCACCACGCTGGAGAGGGTTGAGGGGAATGCGCGCCTGGTGAAAGGAGACATCGCGGCTGAGGTCGCCCGACTGAAAGCGCAACCCGGCAAGGACATGTTTCTGGGCGGCGCCGGCATCGGCGCGACGTTTATGCGGCTCGGCTTGGTTGACGAGTATTGGCTATACGTCTTTCCGGTGGTGGCCGGCGGCGGCAAGCCGTTCTTTCCCGCGCTGGATGCGCCGGTCAAGTTACATCTCATCGAGACACGAACACTCCCGGGCGATGTCGTCTTGCTGCGATATCAACCTGCGCAAGCAGCTTAACAACAAGGCGCTTTTTGAGTGCTTTCAACGCAGCCTCTCATTGATGTCCTGTAGCGATCGGCGAAGAATCACCAAAAAGCACAAAGGATGAACCATGCAAAAGATAGCAACCTTCTTGATGTTCGTCGGCCCCGTCGCCGGCAAAGCCGAGGAGGCCATCACGCTGTATACCTCGCTGTTCGAGAATTCCAGAATCATCCATATCCAGCGCCGCGGTCCGAACGACGTGGGTGAAGTCGAGGGGAGCGTGGAGCACGCCATCTTTACCCTGAATGGCCAGGAGTTCATGGCCATGGATAGCGCCGCCGGACACTCGTTCAACTTCACGCCGTCCATGTCGTTGTTCGTGCGTTGTGAAGACGAAGCGGAAATCGCCAGCGTGTTCGCCAAGCTCTCCGAAGGCGGCCAGGTGCTCATGCCGCTGGGCCAATATCCGTTCAGCAGGAAATTCGGTTGGTTGAATGACAGATTCGGCGTTTCGTGGCAACTGAACCTTGAGCATCCTTCAACTTGAAGATTGCTCGAGCCTACGCATAGGAAGTGCACATGGCAAGGAAAGAAGCGCAAGACGCAATCGCACCGTCGAGGTCAATGGCCATCCGAACGCACTCGCCTCATCCAAACGCATAGCGGGCGGCAGTTCGACCTATCGTCATGAACGTTGGCAAGCGCATCGAGTGGAATGCGCCGAGCTTCTTCATCACAACCAGGAGGAATCATGAGTGGAGTAAGAGTTCTCGTCGGCACGCGCAAGGGCGCGTTCATCCTCACGTCGGACGCAGCGCGCAAGACGTGGGACGTCAGCGGCCCGCACTTCGCGGGCTGGGAGATATATCACCTGAAAGGCTCGCCGGCCGATCCCAACCGCATCTACGCCTCGCAGTCCACCGGCTGGTTCGGGCAACTGATCCAGCGCTCGGACGACGGCGGGCTGACGTGGACGCCGGTGGGCAACGACTTCAAATATGAGGGCACGCCGGGCACGCACCAGTGGTACGACGGCACGCAGCATCCGTGGGAGTTCAAGCGCGTGTGGCACCTCGAGCCGTCGCTCACCGACCCCGACACGGTTTACGCCGGCGTCGAGGACGCAGCATTGTTCAAGTCCACCGACGGCGGTCAGACCTGGCGCGAGCTGGCTGGCCTGCGCGAGGTGAAGGGCAACCTGTGGCAGCCGGGCGCGGGCGGCATGTGCCTGCATACCATCCTGCTCGACCCGAGCGACCCGGATCGCATCTTCGTGGCCATCTCGGCCGCCGGCGCGTTTCGCACCGACGACGGCGGGCAGACGTGGCGGCCGATCAATCGGGGCTTGATGTCGCCGTTCGAGTTGCCCGACCCGACAGCCGAGGTCGGCCATTGCGTGCACAGCCTGGCCATGCATCCCTCGCGGCCCGGCGTGCTGTTCATGCAGAAGCATTGGGACGTGATGCGCAGCGATGACGCCGGCGAGATGTGGCGCGAGATCGGCGGCGACCTGCCGAGCGACTTCGGCTTCCCGATCGCCGTGCATCTGTCTCTTTACACATAAGACGCTTCCGAAGAACTCAAGGGTGTA
>JAIMBB010000123.1 GCA_023511655.1 Anaerolineae bacterium | reverse complement strand
AACAGAGTCCGTTTTAGCGCCTAACGCGCTCAAAGCGCGTTAGGCGCTGAGCTATGCTCCGATAGGGTAGGCAGTTATCAGCGTTGACAGAATTGGCTTTCCTCGCTCCTGCGAATTTGCACAAGTCCAGTTGCTCATTTGAAATCTTGCCAACATTTCTGCACCACTCGGTCTGATCTGGAGATCAGATGCCCATCCTGCTTGGATGGTGCAACGGTAACAATGACCATCTGGCTTGATACCCTTGCGATGGGGTGGCGAACGGTCGGCACATCGGCTTGCTCCACCCAAGCCCAGATCCGGGGTTTTCAACTGAGCATGTGTAAGTTGCAAACATGTCACCTGTCGAACCGTCAAGTTCCGGCGCGGAAATTGACAGCCCAAACGCGCGTTCCTATCATCCCCTCAGTCGTTAGTCACGACCGAAGGTGAACCATGTCTCACATCACACCGAAGATCGGCGTATTCGGCATTGGGCTGGCGGCGTATTGGCCGCAGTTCGAAGGGTTGAAGGAGCGCCTGGAGGGCTATCAGCGCGAGGTCGAAGCGCGCCTGGCCAATTTCGGCGCGCAGATCGTTTCGGCCGGCCTGGTGGACACGGCGCCGGCTGCCCTGCGCGCCGGCGATCTGTTCATCCGGGAGAACGTGGATGTGCTGGTGTGCTACGTCGGCACGTACGCCACGTCGTCGCAGGTGCTGCCCGCGGTGCAGCGCGTTGGCCGGCCGGTGCTGGTGCTGAACCTGCAACCGACGGCTGCGCTGGACTACGACAACACCGATACGGCCGAATGGCTGGCGAATTGTTGCGCCTGCTGCGTGCCGGAGATCTCGAACGCCTTCGCCCGCAGTCGCATCGCCTTCAATGTCGTATCGGGTCAACTTCGCGACGACCCGCGCGCGTGGAGCATCATCGGGGATTGGATCGCCGCGGCGGGCGTGGTGCGCGCGCTCAACCGCAGCCGCATCGGCTTCCTCGGTCACACCTATCCCGGCATGCTCGACATGTATTCCGATTTCACCATGGTGCAGGCGCAGACCGGCGCGCACATCGAGGTGCTGGAGATGGACGACCTGCAGGCGCGCGTGGAAGCTGTGACGACCGAACAGATCGAGCACAAGAAGCGCGAGATCCTCGACGTGTTCGAGATCGCCGAACCGGGCAGCGACCGCATCACCAAGCCGGTCACGCCCGAGGCGCTCGACTGGTCG
This sequence comes from Anaerolineae bacterium, assembly GCA_023511655.1. Classification (GTDB taxonomy): domain Bacteria; phylum Chloroflexota; class Anaerolineae; order J036; family Brachytrichaceae; genus JAAFGM01. The sequence continues at coordinate 11,917 of JAIMBB010000123.1, read as the reverse complement.
GCTCGCGTCGCGTGCGGCCTGGATGCGCTGGTGCGCGACTTCGACTTGCAGGGCCTGACGTATTACTACCGCGGCTTGAACGGCAACGAGTTCGAGCAGCTCGGCGCGACGCTGATCGTCGGCAACTCGCTGCTCACGGCGCGCGGCGTGCCGTGCAGCGGTGAAGGCGACCTGAAGACGTGCATCTCCATGTTCATCATGGATCGCTTACGTGCCGGCGGCAGCTACACCGAGTTCTACGCCATGGACTTCGTCGAGGGGTTCATCCTGATGGGCCACGACGGCCCGGCCCACATCGCCATCGGCGACCAGAAGCCCAAGCTGCGTGGGTTGGGCCTGTTCCACGGCAAGCGCGGCTATGGGCTATCGGTGCAGTTCCAGGTCAAACCCGGCCCGGTCACCATCCTGGGCACCACGCAAACCGCCGACGGGCGTTTGAAGTTCCTCGCTGCCGAAGGCGAATCGCTGCCCGGCAAGACGCTGCAGATCGGCAACACCAACTCGCGCCTGCGCTTCGCCCTGCCGCCGGCCGAGTTCATGGACGCCTGGTGCGCGCACGGCCCCACGCATCACGTCGCGCTCGGCATTGGCCACCAGCTCGGCAAGATCGAGAAAGTGGCGCGCATGATGGGCATCGAGCTGGCCGTGGTGCGGTGAGCACTGATCGTCGTCATCAATTATGAATCAGCCGGTGTAGTGCATCTCAAGCGTATCGCGCGGCTGCCAATGCAGCAGCCGCTTGGCTTTGTCGTTCCGGAACACGCCGTGGGGCAGGTCGGCGCCGATGTGGAAGTACTCGAACGGCGACGGCAGCGCCGGCACCTCCAGCGCGCAGCGGATGGCGCGCGCCGCATCCGGCCACGACACCGACAGCGGGTGCAGATGATCGCCTCGACGGACTGTTGGATTGACGAATTCGCAGAACGTAAGCGCCGGCACGACCAGGCCGTAGAACTCGGCGAAGATGCGGCAAATCTCCTGGCCGAAATACTTGCTCATGAAATACACCCAGTCCTTGCTCGGACGCGGCGGCACGTCGTCCACGATGTCGTAATCCCAATCGTAGCCCGTGCGGTCGTGCGCGCCGAGCATGAATGGTCCGGTGTGCACCACGCGCTGGATGCCGTGGGCGACGGCAGCGCGCATCACGTTGTAAGCGCCCAGGGTGTTGACCAGGAAGGCGTCGGTCGGATCGTTGCGCAGCACCGTGCAGTTGATGATCGCATCCATGCCCGCGCATGCCGCCATCACCTGCGCTGCGTCGCGCACGTCCACCGTCTGCCACTCGTGCGGCGGTTCGGGCAGCTCCGGCATCGGCGCGCCGGGCGATTGCGGCTTATCGGTGGCCAGCAGGTCTTCGATCGGCTTGATGTCGGTCAGGCGCAAGGTGTAGCTGCCGCGCAGTTCGCGCGTCGCGGCGGCGGCCAGCGGGCCACCTGCCCCGAGAATCACCACTTTGCGAATCGCCTGGCGCGGCGCGATCGGGGTGGGGGAGGCCATCGGCTCGACATCTCGGATCGCCTGGTAGCCTTCGAAGCTGCGCTGAGGGGCGAAGTCGAACTCATCCGACGAGCGGGTGAAGCGGAACCGGGCGCGTGGATCGGCCGACGGCACATGCACGATGAACCAGCCGTCGAGTTCCTTCCTCAAGGCCGCCTGCACTGCCGCAACGGCATCGTCCACATGCAGCCAGAGCGGATCGAACGGCTGCGATGCGATGGCATGATCGTCAACGACGCGGCCGAAGCGCAGGCAAACCGCCGAAAGCTGCGTCGAGCGCACCATCTCGCGGGTGCCCAGTTCGGCCAGCCAGGCGCACAGGTCGTCGAGTTGGGGCGTCGGGCGGGGCCGCCAGGCTTCGTTGATCCGAAATTGGGCCGGCACCCGCGAGAATAGCGCCAGCGAGCTGCCGAGCACGACGCGTTTCGCGCCCGCCTTTGCCGCTGCGTCCAGTAACTGGAAGGTGCCGCGCGTGGCATGGTCGAGCGTCGCTTCGTCGCTCTCCAGCCGCGTGTAGAGCGGCGCCAGGTGAATCACTTCGCCGACGCCATCGCAGATGGCCTGCACGAAGGCCAGATCGCGCAGGTCGCCCGTGAAGGTCTGCACGCCGTCGGGCGCGTCGCCGTCGAATCGAACATCAACGACGCGGATGGGCCGCGTGCCTCGCAGCGCACGAATCGCATGGCGGGCCAGCAGGCTATTTGCGCCGGTGATCAGGAGGGGGCCGTTCGTCATGGGGATTATCTCCGCTTGGGGTGGCAAGCGCGCCTCTGCGGCTTCACTTCGAGGCCGCCCACGTCGGCACGATGTCGTTCACGCGCAGCGCGCGACCGGGGCCTGGCGCCGGCCAGCGGTTCGGGTGCAGGATGCCGGCCAGGATCTCGACGCCGTCCACGACGCGCGGGCCAGGCCGGCTGAAATATGAGGTGGCGTCCACGGCGTAGAGCTGCCACAGGTACATCGCCGGCAGCTCGCGCCAGACATCGAGCGAGGCGACGTTGAGGAACTCGCGGACGCTGCCGGCCAGGTCGAAGCCGCACGGCATGGCAACCACGCATTCCGCCTGCGTGCCGATCACGTCTTCCCACGCGCAGCGCCGTGACGGTTTACCCTTGCGGCCGAGCACCGGGTTGCCTCCGGCGATCTCGATCTGCTCTGGGACCCAGTGGCCGGGCGCGAACGGCGGATCGAGCCATTCCAGCGCGGCGACGGTGGGCCGATGCGCGATGCCATCCAGTGCCTGGCGCACGCGCGCGAGCCGGTCGCGCAAGGCCTGAACCTGTGCCCTGGCCACCTGGGAGGTGCCCGTCAGCTCGCCGACGGTGAGGATGGTCTGGAAGATGCCCTCAATGTCGGTCGGCTCCAGCGAGACGACGTGGGCCGGCCCTTCCCACTTGTGGCTGAGGTCGCGCACGGCGGCGCGCACGGTGTTATACGACACAGCGCACACGTCGCACAGCTCCTGGGTGAGGATGAGGTCAGGTTTGGCCGCGTCGAGTCGGTCGGCGTGCAAGCCGTACAGGCTGAGGCCATCGCGCAGTTGCTGCGATACCCGCGCGTCAATCTCTGCGCTGGTCAAACCCGGGTTGACCTGGCCATCGGCGTCGGTGACGCCAATGTTGCTGAACGTCATCACCGGCACGCCGGCGACATCGGGTGGATAGTCGCACTCGTGACTGCGGCCGACGAGTGAATCGCGCAGGCCGAGCAAACATACGATCTCGGTTGCGCTGGGCAAGAGTGAAACGATGCGCATCTTTCGTAAATCACTAACTGCCGATTACCACTTCTCTTCCCTCTTGCGACGAGCGGTAGATGGCCTCGATGATCTGCAGGCCGATCAGGCCGTGTTCGCCCGGCGATTCGGTGGGCGTGCCGTTCAAGATGCAGTCCACGAAGTGATGCACGGCGATGCGGTGTCCGCTGATGCTGGTGGGCAAACGTGGCACGATGGCCGACGGCTGGTCGTTGATGAGTTTGAACATCACCACGGTCTCGCCTTTCGGTGCGCCGGTGTAGAAGTTTGCGCCGGCTTCGCTGCCGAACAATCGCACGAAGTATTCGTCGTGCATTGGCTCGCGGTGCGAGGCCCAGGCCGATTCGAATTGGAGCACGGCGCCGCCCTCGAAGCGCACGAAGCCGAAGCCCATGTCGTCCACGTCGAAGGTGGCCGGCTTGATCTCGCGCGGCTTGGTTTTCTGGCCGCGCGGGCCGAATTCGGCGAACGCTGCCCCGCTCACCGTCACCGGCTTCGGATAGCCCATCAGCCACAAGGCCAGGTCGAGCACGTGCACGCCCAGATCAATCAACGCGCCGCCGCCGGCGCGTTCCTTCTGGGTGAACCATTGGCCGTGCGTCGGGATCCACCCCTCGCGCATCCAGCCGGCTTTGGCGGCATAGATGTGACCGAAATCCCCGGCGCGGATCTGGCCCTTCAACCACACGATCTCCGGGCGATAGCGATGGTTGTAACACACCATCAGCATCTTGTTGGCGGCGTGGGCGGCTTCCAGCATGCGCCGGCCGGCTTCGACCGACACGGCGAGCGGCTTTTCGCACAGCACATGCTTGCCGTGGGCAAACGCCTCGATCGCCACCGGCGCGTGCAGCCAGTTGGGTAGCGCGATGCTGATCGCGTCCACCTCGTTGGACTTCAGCACGTCGTGGTAGTCCGTAAAGCGGCGCGACTCGGGGATGTTGAAACGGTCGCCGCGTTCCTTCAAGATTGCCGGGTTCACGTCGCAGATTGCGACCAGCTCGCAGTTGGGGTGAGTCTGATAGCCCTCGATGTGGTTCCAGCCCACGCCCACGCCGATCACGGCAGCGCGGAGTTTCGATGAGAGCGTCATAGTTGCCTGATGAGTCTGTGTTCCTGATCTGCTGCTCTCCCGTTCGCGGCCGGGCAGAGGCGGGATTCGGAAGTCGGGAACGGAAGAACGTGTAGTTACTTCAATTCTGCGAGCGCCTCCACCAGCGCGTCAATCTCCTCGCGCGTGTTCGTCTCGGTGCAACACACCAGCATGTAGTTTTGCAGCTCCGGGTAGTCCTGGCCCAGGTCGTAGCCGCCGATGATGTCGTGCTCATCGAGGAGATAGTCGTTGATTTCCTTTACTGGCGCAGGGCAAACAACGACGAATTCGTGGAAGAACGGCTTATCGTCCCACACGCTCCAGCCGTCCAGTTTGCCGATGCGGTCGGCGGCGTAGTGCGCCTTCTGATAGCACAGATGAGCGACCTGGCGCAGGCCGCTTTTGCCCATCACGCTCATGTAGACGCAGGCCGCCAGCGCCATCAGGCCCTGGTTGGTGCAAATGTTGCTGGTGGCCTTCTCGCGACGGATGTCTTGTTCGCGCGTCTTCAGAGTAAGCACGTACCCGCGCTTGCCGTCCCGATCCACCGTCTCGCCGACGATCCGGCCGGGGATGCGACGCATGAACTCTCGTCGGGTGCAGAAGAAGCCCAGGTAGGGGCCGCCGAAGCTGAGCGGCACACCCAGCGGTTGGCCTTCGCCGACCACGACATCCGCGCCATACTCGGCCGGAGGCTTGAACAACCCCAGCGCGATCGGGTTGGTCACTGCCACGAACAGCGCGCCCGACGCATGGATGCGATCAGCCAAAGCCCAGGGCTTGCCGTCCGCGCTCACCTCCTCGAATTGGCCGAAGAAGTTCGGGCTTTGGATGCATGCGCAGGCGGTGTTCGAGTCAACCTGGTCAGGCAGGTCGGCCGGGTCGGTCTCGACGATTTCGATATGGGGGTTGAACTGGGTGTAGGTGCGCAGCACGCGGCGATAGTGCGGGTGGATTGCCCGCGACACGATCACCCGGTGGCGTTGCGTAACGGCCATGGACATCAGGGCGGCCTCGGCGAAAGCAGTTGCCCCATCGTAGTGCGACGCAGTGCTGATGTCCATGCCGGTCAAAGCGCTCATCATGCTTTGAAACTCGAAGACGGCCTGCAGCGTGCCCTGGCTGACTTCGGGTTGATACGGCGTGTAGGCGGTGAAGAATTCTCCGCGCCGGATGATGTGATCAACCAGGCTGGGGATGAAGTGGTTGTATGCGCCGGCGCCGAGGAAGCAGGCGTGATGGCTAACGTCGGCGTTGGCGTCGGCCAAAGCGCCCAGCTCCCACATCACCTCCATCTCGGTCACGGCTTCGGGGAGGTTGAGGCGCGGGAAGCGGAACTTCTCCGGGATAGCGGCGAACAGGTCTTCGATGTTGGCAACGCCGATGCGCGCGAGCATCTCGCGGCGCTCTTCGTCCGTGTGCGGGATGTAGTTCATGTCCGAATTGAGAATGCAGAATTGAGAATGCAGAATTGAGAATGCAGAAATTCTCAATTCTCAATTTTCAATTCTCAATTCCTATGCTTCTTCCTCCTTCAGCATTTGCTCATATGCGGCTGCATCCATCAGGTTGTCCAGGTCGGCCGGGTTGTCGGGTTTGATGCGAATCATCCATCCGGCCTGGTAGGGGTCTTTGTTGATCGTCTCCGGCGCGCTCTCCAACCGCGAGTTCACCGCGGTGATCGTGCCGCTGACCGGCATGTATACGTCGGAAGCGGCTTTGACGGATTCAACCACGCCGAACACCTCGCCGGCTTTGTACGTCGCGCCGACTTGCGGCAGCTCGACGTATACCAGGTCGTTCATCGCGGCCTGGGCATGATCGCTGATTCCGCACACAATCTCATCGCCTTCGATGCGCGCCCATTCGTGGGTTTTCAAGTAGCGTGCCGACGGGTCAATTTTCGATGCCATGTCGTTTTTCTCTGTGAATTCAACGTCGGGTTAGGTATGGGAATACGCTTCGCTCTCGGAGGGCTGCGTGTTATGATGCTCTTCCCGCACGAATGATACCAAAGCATAGCGGCCTATGTTACAGTCCCACAACTTCCCCAGGCATTCAGGTCGTCTTAATGCTTGCGGGTAGGATGAGGGGCCGGTGACCATTCGTCAATTCCTGAGGTTGAATTCATGTCAAGTGTGGCCGTAACGGCGCGTGCGACCGACTCGACGACCAGCGGCGAGCCTGGGGTGTCAGGCGGGGCAGCGACCTTCGCCAGCCGCTTGAGCCTGTGGTGCGATCGGTTGATCGAGGCAGGCTGGCTGGCGGCCGTCGTCGTCGTGCCGCTGTTCTTCAACATCTACTCCAGTCGCGTGTTCGAGCCCGACAAACTGACCACGCTGCGTTCCATCGCCCTGGTCATGGCGATGGCGTGGATAGTCAAATGGATTGAGGAACGGCGCAATCCGAACCGCGATCGCGGCGTGACCTGGCGTACGCCGCTCGTGCTGCCGACGTTGATCATCGTCGTCATATACATGATCAGCACCGCCTTCTCCGTTGCGCCGCGCACCAGCCTGCTCGGTTCGTATCAACGCCTGCAAGGCACTTACACCACCTTCGCCTACGTGGTCGTGTTCCTGATGATCTTGCAGGGGCTGCGCAGTCGGGCGCAACTGAATCGGCTGCTCACCGTCGTGGTCATCACCTCGCTGCCGGTCGCCATCTATGGCTTGTTGCAGCGGCTGCAGCTCGATCCGTTGCCTTGGGGCGGCGATACGGTCGAGCGAGTCGCCGGCAACATGGGCAACTCGATTTTCATCGCGGCCTACCTGGTGATGGCGTTCTTCATCACCCTCTACCGGATTGCCGATAGCTTCGCTTCCATCTTTCGGAGTGACCAGCCGCGTTGGTCGGACGTGGTGCGGGCGGCGTGTTACATCCTGGTCGCGTTGTTCAACGCCATCGTGGTGCTGATCCTGGCGGGCAGCCGCGGCCCGCAGCTCGGCTGGTTGGTCGGCGTGTTGTTCTTCACCCTGCTGCTCGTCCAACTGGTGCGCCGGCGACAGACCCGGCTTCGGCTGACCGTCGGGCTTATCGGCCTCGGCGTCGCCGGTCTGGCCTTCCTGTATTTCATCAACGTCACGCGCAACGACCCGAACTACGAATGGCTCCGACAGTTCCCGCTCTTCCGCCGGCTGGGCACGGTGCTGACCACACAGGAAGGCACGAATGCCGTGCGCGTGTTGATCTGGGAAGGCGCGGCCGACCTGGTCTCGCCCCACGATCCGATCACCCGGCCAGATGGCACGCCGGATGCCTTCAACGCCATCCGGCCGCTCGTGGGCTACGGGCCGGAATCCATGTACGTCGCCTACAACCGCTTCTATCCGCCGGCCCTGGCGAACTTCGAAGCGCGCAACGCCTCGCCCGACCGTAGCCACAACGAGACCTGGGATGCGCTGGTCATCACCGGCATCTTTGGCTTGCTTGCTTACATGTTTCTGTTCGGCAGCGTGCTGTACTACGGCTTCCGGTGGATCGGGCTGATTGCTTCGCGGTTCGAAGCGCGGCTGTTCGTCGTGACGTGGATCGCGGGTGCCGTGCTCTTCGGCCTGGGGGCGATCGTCGTCGGCCACCGCGAGCTGTTCGGCATCGCCGTAGGGGCCGGCGTGGTATTCGGCCTGACCATCTTCCTGTTTGTCAGCGCGATCATCAACGCGCGCCGCGGCGATGACGAAGCGTTGCCCATCCAGCTCTCGTTGCGCGACCAGTTGCTGCTCATCGCCATCGTTTCCACAATCATCGCGCACTTCGTCGAGATTCACACCGGCATCGCCATCGCCGCCACCCGAACCTACTTCTGGGTACTGATCGGCGTGATGGTCGTAGTGGGCGCCGGCATGCTCAAGAGCGAGGCTCCCCTGGCGATGAACGGCAACCCGGAGGTGGAAGCCGGTGCGACGAAGCCCTCGGCCGTGGCGAGTGCCGGGTTGGGTGACGGGCGTTCGGCTGCGGGAGGCACGCGGCGGAAACGGCGCGCCGCCCAACAACGCGCCGCGCAGCAGCGCGCTACTGCGCGACGTGCCCCGACACCGACCGGACGCGGCCTCGCCTTGCCCGCCTGGTTCGGGGCCGTCGCGACCTATGGGTTGTTCCTGGGTCTGATCCTGGGGGTGATGGCTTTCGATTTCACCAACAACGTCGAGCGCAGCACCATCCCCGGCCAGGTCTTCCTCAATGCGATGACGAAGCTGAAAGGGCAGCCCAGCTTGGGAGTGCTGGCGATGTTCCTCATCACGCTCGTCCTCGGCCTGGTCATCATCCTGGCCGAATTGCGCACGGACGGCGTGATCCGCACCGACGAACAGACCGTCGCTGCCAGCGCGCTGATTGCTTCGATCGCTGCGTTGGTGTGGATCGCCTTCGGCACCTTCATCGCCGGCCGGCTGGTGGCTTTCTTCACCACCCAGCAAAACACCGTCAGCAACGTGCTCGGCATCGCCGATCAGTTGGCGGCCTTCCCGGCCTATGTGTATTTGCTCATCGTCGCTGTGATGATCGGCAGCGCATTCTTGCTGCGCGACGAAGAGTCGCTTCTGCCTGCGAAGGGTGCGTCGTATGGCGGCCTCGCGACGTTGTTCGCCGGCGCGATCGTCGTGCCCGTGGCCATCGCCTATAGCAACTTGCAGCCGATTGCGGCCGATATCGTATACAAGCAGGCTAACCCATGGGATCAGGATGGCCCGCGGGAGCTGTTGCCAGGGACGGGCATCCAAAGCTGGGACGTGGCCATCGAACACTATCGCCGCTCGATCCAGCTCGCGCCCAACGAAGATTTTTATTACCTCTGGCTGGGTCGCGCATTGCTGGAGAAGGCTAAGTCCACTCCGAATGTGTCGCAGACCAGGACAATTCCCGATGACGCCCCGTTCACCCGCATCATCGGCGACGAGCCGGAGAACTGGAATCGCCCCTATGGCTCCGACGCCCTGCCTTCCGCCGGCCTCAGCCGCGAGGATCTGCTCACGGCAGCGCGTATCATCCTGGAGGAAGCGCGCGTGATCAATCCTTTCAACACCGATCACAGCGCCAACCTGGCCCGCATGTGGCAGCAGTCAGGCGATATCGCCCGAGCTGAGTTGGATGCCGAGCGCGCCCGGCCGAATGCCGATGCGGCCAAGATCGCCGCGTTGGCGGCCGAAGCACAACGGCGCTACGAGAACGCCTCGCAGGGGTATGCGACGGCCACCCGCCTCAGCCCGAACAATGCGCAATTGTGGAACGAATGGGGCAGCCTGTATCTATCGCGGTTGGGCAGCCTGGACGAAGCGAAGGTCAGGCTCGATCGGTCTCTGGCGCTGGACAAGAAGTTCAGCCAAACCTACCTGCTGCGCGCAGCGTGGTTCCTGGAGAAGGCGCGCACGATAGATCGGCAGAAGGACGAAACCGCCTGGCGCGCTGCGCTGGAGGGCGCTCGTGAGGAGCTGAATCAGGCGCTGGCCGTTGACCCCAACGCGCTGCAGGCGTATCAGGAGCTGGCCCGCATTGCCCTGGACTTGGGCGACGCGCCGGCTGCAATCAATGCGATGCAAGCCATATTGGCGCGCAGCCCGAACGACTGGAACACGCTCAAGAACCTGGCCGTGCTCTACAGCGACACGCGCCAGATCACGTTGGCGATCGAGTACGCGCAGCGTGCGATCCCGTTGGCGCCGGCTGACCAGCGGCTCGCTCTCGAATCGCTGGTGCGGCAACTCAGCCCGCCCCAGTAACCGACTCACAATTCAAGCACACCATGGTTGAACTTCTCCTCCTCTTCTTCGGCGCGCTGGTCATCGCCATCGCGGTCACACCGGTGAGCAAGTGGCTCGCTCCTCACGTCGGTGTGATTGCGCGGCCGCGCGCGCGTGACATTCACACCCAGCCGGTGCCCAAGCTTGGCGGGTTGGCCATCTTGCTCGGCGTGCTGGTGATGGCCCTGATGCTCGGCCGCCGGCTGGAGTTCCAGCAATTTGCGGCCATCGTCGTGGCGGCGACGCTGATGTCGTTCATGGGCCTGGTGGACGATCGCTTCAACCTGAACGCCTACGTCAAACTTGTGGCTCAGGTGGGCGCCGCTGTGATGGTGTATCTGTTCGGCGTGCGCGTGATGATGTTCAGCAACCCCTTGCTCGATGCGCTCCTCACCGTGGTGTGGATCGTCGGCATCACCAACGCCATGAACATGCTCGACAACATGGACGGCTTGTTGGCCGGCATCAGCGCTGTGATCTCGGCGTTCTTCCTGGTGCTCGCCGTGATCAACGGGCAGTACCTGGTGGGCTTGCTCAGCGCGGCCGTGTTGGGGGCATGCATCGGCTTTCTGGCTTGGAACCTCAACCCGGCCAGCGTGTTCATGGGGGATTCGGGCAGCATGTTCCTCGGGTTCATGCTGGCGTGCGTCGCCATCAAGCTGCGCTTCCTGGGGCAAAGCCCGGCGGTATCATGGCTGGTGCCGGTGATTGTGATGGGCCTGCCGATTTTCGACATGACGTTGGTGACGCTCTCGCGCTTACGCCGCGGCAAGAACCCCCTCACCTCGCCGGGCAAGGATCACACCTCGCACCGCATCGCCAATCACGGTTTCAACCGCCGCGAAGCAGTCATGATCCTCTACCTGGCCTGCGGCGCGCTGGGCATCATAGCCATCATCGCCTCGGTAGCCAATGTTCTGGCGAATGTGATCATCGCCGGCGCCCTGCTCGTCCTCGGCGCGTATCTGCTGTGGTTCATGGAGTTTGGACCGTGGAAGCTGACAACGATAGACTGGGAACATTCGGGGCCGGGAGCGCGCTCCGGCGTGCTGCGGCCCGCTCCGCTGCCTACCGAACCGATCAACACATCGCCGTCCTAGGTCTGGGCTACGTGGGCCTGCCTCTGGCCGTTGCATTTGCCCATGCCGGCCGGCGCGTCATCGGCGTGGATGTGGATGCGCGCAAGGTAGCACAGCTCAACGCCGGTAAGAGCTACCTGGCCGATGTCGCGAGCGAAGACGTCATGCGAGCCGTGCGCGCCGGCGCGCTCACTGCTACCAGCGATTACGACGTCTTGCGCGACTGCGACGTGATCTTCATCTGCGTGCCGACGCCATTCGACACCATGCGCGCGCCCGATCTGTCCTTCGTCGTCGGCGCGGCCGAGGGCATCGGGCCGCGCCTTTCGCGAGGTCAGCTCGTTATCTTACAAAGCACCACCTATCCCGGCACCACCCAGGAAATCGTGCAACCCCTCCTGGAACGCAACGGCCTGAAGGCGGGCATTGATTTTGATCTGGCTTTCTGTCCCGAGCGCATTGATCCTGGGCGCACCGACTGGACAGTGGTCAACACGCCCAAGGTGGTCGGCGGTGTGACGCCAGAGAGCACTCAGCGCGCGGCTGTCGTGTTGGGTGCGTTGGGCGCGCCCGTGCATTGCGTCTCGTCGCCGCGGGTGGCCGAGATGACCAAGCTGCTGGAGAACATCTTCCGCTCGGTCAACATTGCCCTGGTAAACGAGCTGGCGCTGCTGAGCGAGCGCATGGGCATTGATATCTGGGAAGTGATCCACGCTGCCAGCACCAAGCCCTTCGGGTTTATGCCGTGCACGCC
>JAIMBB010000122.1 GCA_023511655.1 Anaerolineae bacterium | reverse complement strand
TCGTAACATCGGGAAGGAGCTGTGCCGTGGAGCTGAAAGATTTCGACTTCCTGTCCGACAGCACGGAGCAGACGTCGACCCGTTACGTGACGTTCCTTACGCCCGGGCTGAAGCGCTTCGATCTGGCCGTGACGACGACGGACCGCTTCTACGGGAAGAAGCTCGTCGTCGACATGCAGACGCGGCTAGCCGCCGTGCTCGGAGCCGACGACCTTCGGGAGGAAGGCGTGCTGGAAGCGGCGTTCCGTCTGTCCGCGGAGGAAGCTCGCGACCTGGCGCAGTTTCTCGCGTTTGTGTTGGACGAACCGCAGTTTACGGACTAATCCGCTCGCAAATGTCCGGGGCCCGCTCTCCAGCGCGGGGGCGACTTGCGGAAAGGGCAAGCCGAGCACTTCGACCTCGGTGATGTCCACCCCACCCTGCCGCAGGGCTTCCGACAACCACCATTCGGTGGCCGTGCCGCGGTTGTTGGTCGCCACCTTCTTACCCTTCAAGTCGCTCATCTTGGTCAACTCTCCGCTTTCGTAGCGCTTTTTGCTGACGACGAACGGGCTGGCCAGCGGCGGGCGTTCGGTGTGCAGCGACGCAGCGATCTCGAACTCGATGCCGCGCGCCACGGCGTTCAGCATGCTGGCGGAGATGCCACCGCCGGCCACATCGAAGTTGCCCGAGGCAACCTGCACCACTGCATCAGATCCGCCCTCGATGGGTAGAAACTCGACCTTCAGGCCCTCTTCGGCAAAGTAACCCTTTTCGGCCGCCACGTAAACGGGGCCATTGATGGCGACGGGCACGAAGCCGAACTTCACGATCTGCAACTCGGCGGCCGGCTTGGCCGGAGCCGCTTGCTGCGCCACCGGTGGCGCAGCACAGGCAGCCAGCGACGCGGCTGCCACAAGGGTAATGATGCGTTTCATCATGTTCTCCTATTGAAACTGAAACTATGAGCTATGAAGGCAGCATAGCAGTGTTGGCGGGCAGGCTACAATGCCCGGCTGAGGAAATCATGAGCAGCCCATCCACCCAGCAACACCGCGACATCGCGGCCCGTCAGGGGCCAATCCACGTCGCCATCGTCACCGTGAGCGACACGCGCACGCGCGAGAACGACACCGGTGGCGACTTGATCGAAGAGCGCGTGACAACGGCCGGACACAAGGTGGTCTTCCGCACCATCGTGAAGGATGAGCCGGACCAGATCGGCGCGTTGTTGGACAGAATCGTGGCCGAGACCGACGCCCGGGTGATCCTGTTCACCGGCGGGACCGGCATCGCGCCGCGCGACACGACCTACGACGTGATCTCACGCAAGCTGGAGAAGGTGATGCCCGGCTTCGGCGAGTTGTTCCGCATGCTCAGCTACCAGGAGGTCGGCGCGGCTGCCATGCTCTCGCGCGCCACAGCCGGCACCTATCGCGGCCGGCTGGTGATGTCCATGCCAGGCTCGCCCAACGCGGTGCAGGTGGCGATGGACAAACTGATCATGCCGGAGATTCAACACCTGGCCTGGGAAGTGGCCCGTTAAAAGAAAAAGCGGAACCCCGGTTCTTAAAGAAACCGGGGTTCCGGATCAGAAGCTACCTTCGGGAGTTGAACCCGAAACCTATCGCTTACGAAGCGATTGCTCTGCCGATTGAGCTAAGGTAGCAGGCACAATTGCAACTAAATCATACCCGATTTGGTATCGGTGCGTCAATGCGGCGAAGGGTAGGCGAAGGCAAGGCCTTCGCCTACCTCGCGCGGTCACCCCTGTATGAATCAATCCCTCACCTGCTCGCGCTTCTCCCAGCCCTCGCGGAAGAGCGGCAGGAAGTTATCCGGGTTGTAGGGATGGCGGGCGATCTCGTCGTAGTTCAAGTCGCTGCCCCAGCCCACCAGGTCATCGCTCAGCGTGATGTAGCCGTTCACGACCCTGACCGGGTTGGTCAAAATGTTAGCGCTCCAGTCGTCATTAAAGTCGTCGAAGATTTCGTGGATGAAGAAGTTGGGCGTGCTGGTGTTCAGGTGCGCGCAGGCCAGCGAGCACAGCGGCCCTTGCGCGCTGTGCGGCGCAGTCACGCCGTAGAAGGCGTTCACCATGCCACACACCTGTTTGGCGACGGTCATGCCCAGGTTCTGCGGTTCGAGCTGGATGATGTGAACGGCGTTGTGCTGCAATAGCTCGGCGAATTGATCGCGGCAGTAGAAATCTTCGCCACAGGCGATCGGCACCGGGCTGCGCCGCGCCACCTCGACCATGGCCGAGATGCGCTGGGGCGGCACCGGCGCTTCCAGCCAGGTCGGCTTGTAGCGAGCGATGGCGTCGGCGAACTGCAGCGCAGTGTGCACGGAGAAACGGTTGTGGGCCTCGATCAGGATGTCTACGCTGGGGCCGACGGCGTCGCGCACGGCAGCGATGATGTCCACGGCAAGCGCGAAGTCGTCCAGGTCTTCCATCACGCGCCAGGCCGGGCCAAACGGGTCGAACTTGAGTGCGGTGTAGCCCTTGGCCACCACCGCTTTGGCTTTCTCGTGAAAGCTCTCCGGCGTGCGCGGGCCGCGATACCAACCGTTGGCGTAGGCGCGCAGACGGGCATGGCAGCGCCCACCCAGCAGCTTGAAAACCGGCACGCCCAATGCTTTCCCCATGATGTCCCAGCAGGCATACTCGATGCCGCTGAGCGCCGCGCCGTGAATCTGCCCGCCGTCGCTGTAGAAATCGCGCCATAGCCGCAACGAGTGTTGCTCGACGTTGAACGGATCCTGGCCGATGACGAATCGTTTGAGCTCGTGAACGGCCGCCTCGGCCGATTTGGTGAACCCGTTGACGGTGGCCTCGCCAATGCCGTAGATGCCTTCGTCGGTCTCGACGCGCGTGAACAACCAGTTCTTCCACGGATTGCCGGCGATGTAGGTTTTGACCTCTGTGATTTTCATGGCTGGGGTATGGTAACCGGTAATCAGGAATTGGTGGTTGGGAGGTCGCAGTTAGAGATCAGGGGCGCCGCCAACCTCGCCACCCCATTCATGCGACGAAGCATATACTTGCAAACGTGAAAGCACAACACGTCAAAGCCATGATTGCGGCCGGGCGGGTGATCGCCATCCTGCGCGGCGACTATACCGGTTACTTCGCGCACATCGCGCGCACGCTGGCCGAGGCCGGCGTGACCGCTATGGAAGTCACACTGAATTCGCCCGGCGCGATTGACGGCCTGCACCAGATGAAAGCCGAGCTGGGCGAGCGATTCCTGGTGGGCGCCGGCACGGTGCTGAACGAATCGCACGCCTTCGAAGCGGTCAGCGCCGGCGCTCAGTTCATCGTCGCCCCCAACACCAACCCACGCGTGGTGGAGTTCTGCGTCGAGCGCGACATCTGCGTGATCCCCGGCGCCTACACCGCCACCGAGGTGATGAACGCGGTCGAGATGGGCGCGCACATGATCAAGCTCTTCCCGGCCGAGCTGGGTTACTTCAAAGCCATCCGCGCTCCGCTCAACCACGTGCCGTTCGTGACCACCGGCGGCATCACCCTGGACAATGCCGCCGACTTCATCAAAGCCGGCGCGGTGGCCGTTGGCATGGGCAGCCAGCTCATCGGCGACTACGTGAAGCGAGAGGACGGGTTGGAGGAGCTGAGCCGACGGGCCCGCCGGCTGATGCAGACGCTGCAGGCCTGATTCACACCAGCGACGATGCCCGACGCCCAAACCACCGCGCTCACCTACCGCTACGACCGGCTACGCGCCATTCCCCAGGGGGTGATCGAGAGCGCCAGCACCACCTTCTTGCTGCTGATTGCGGTCAAAGCGTTCGACGCCGGACCGACGCCGAAGTCGTTGATCGCCGCTGCCGGCAACATCGGCCTGTTGCTCTCGCTCTGGCTGGTGCCGCTGGTCGAGCGATCGCACCGGCCTGTGATGCGCGTCGCCGCCCGGCTGATGCTCGCCGGAGCGGCAGCCATGCTGATTGCAGCGGGCATTCCGGCGCTGCCTGTGCTCGTGCCGGCGACGATCGTGGCTATCGGCGCGTCAAACGCTATCATCCCCTTGCTGACGTCGGTGTATCAGGACAACTACGCGCCGCGCGAGCGCGGCCGGCTGGTCTCGCGCACCTTCGTCATCCGCGTCGTCGCCGCAGCGGCCTTTGCCGAGCTGGCCGGCCGCCTGCTGACGGCCGACATCGCGCTGTTTCGCTGGCTGCTGGTGGCGTTCGCACTCGCCTTCGCCCTGGCGGCCTATTGCCTGGCGCACATCCCCTCGCGAGCGCTACAGGAATCTCGCCCTCCTCTGCCGGCAAGCAAAACGGACGACGCAGGCGCGCAGCACAGGCCCGGCATCGTCTTCGGCGCGTTCGATTCGCTCAAGTTCCTTCGCACCGACCGCACCCTGCGCTGGACGCTGGCTTCCTGGATGCTGATGGGATTCGCCAACCTGATGATGTGGCCGTTGCGCGTGGAGTTCCTGGCCAATCCGAAATACGGCCTCGCGCTCAACCCGCAGCAGATCGCGCTGTACACGGTGATGATTCCCAGCGTCGCCCGGCTGGTGCTCTCACCGATGTGGGGCCGGCTGTTCGACCGGATGAACTTTTTCGTGCTGCGCATCATCCTGAACGCCGGCTTTGCCCTGGGCATCGCCTCATTCTTCACCGGCGCCGGCGCGATCGGCCTGACCGTCGGCGCGATCATCTTCGGCGCATCGAATGCCGGCGGCGAGATCGCCTGGAGCCTGTGGGTGACCAAGTTCGCGCCGGCGGAGCGGGTGGCCGAATATATGAGCGTGCACACCTTCTTCACTGGCATCCGCGGCATCTTCGCGCCGATTCTGGCCTTTCAGCTGACGCAGACGCTCGACATCGGTGCCATCGCGCTGGTGTGCGCCGGTTTCATCATGCTGGCCTCGCTCATCCTGGTGCCGGAGATCGGGGGGCAGAAAGGCGCAGCTCATACCGCCGGACGCAACACCGGCGCATAGGGTGCGTTCACCGCCGGGGCAGCGACCACTCCCGCTGGTTTCTGCTGGCTGTCACGACTCGGATGGGCAACCTGCGGGAGGTTTTTGCCCCTATCCATCAACACACCCGGCGCGAGAGCGAGAGGCCGGCCTGCAGACCGGCATCCCCTAGTCGAGCCGCTCGTACGCCCTCCAGGTCAGGAACTCGACGAACTCGTCCGCCGCCACCAGGGCATCCACGATCTGGCGCGCCTCGCCGATCCGGCTCTTGGCGTAGTTCGCCTCGCCCCACGCCGCGCGGATTTTGGCCATCTCCTCATCAGCAAACTGGCGGATCATCTCCAGCGTCACCTTGCGCCCGTCGTTTAAGGCGCCGCGGGGATGGTGAACCCACTGCCACAGTTGCGCGCGGGCGATCTCGGCCGTCGCTGCGTCCTCCATCAGGTTGAAGATGGCCACTGCGCCGTTGCCGCGCAGCCAGGCTTCGATGTACTGAAGCGCCACGCTGATGTTGTTGCGCACGCCGGCCTCGGTGATCGTGCCGCCCGGCACCTCGAAGTCAATCAGTTGCCCGCCGGTCACGCGCACATCCTCGCGCAGGCGGTCTTTCTGGTGCGGCCGGTCGCCCAGCTTCTCGTCGAACACGGCCTTCGCCACCGGCACCAGGTCGGGGTGCGCCACCCACGTGCCGTCGAAGCCGTCGTTGCTCTCGCGCAGCTTATCCTCGCGCACTTTGGCCAGCGCCACCGCATTCACTTCGGGATCTTTGCGGCTGGGGATGAAAGCAGCCATGCCGCCGATGGCGTGCGCGCCGCGCTTGTGGCACGTGCGCACCAGCAGCTCGGTGTAGGCGCGCATGAACGGCACCGTCATCGTCACCTGCGCGCGGTCGGGCAGCAGCACATCGTGCCTGCGGAACTTCTTGATGATGCTGAAGATGTAGTCCCAGCGCCCGGCGTTCAGCCCGGCGATGTGCTCGCGCAGCTCGTACAGGATCTCCTCCATCTCGAAGGCCGCCAGGATGGTCTCGATCAGCACGGTGGCCTTGATCGTCCCGCGTGGCAGGCCGAGTTCATCCTGTGCCAGGTTGAAGACGTCGTTCCACAGGCGCGCCTCCAGGTGGCTCTCCAGCTTGGGCAGGTAGAGGTATGGGCCGTAGCCTTTGTTCAGCAAGCGCCGGCCGTTGTGAAACAAATACAGGCCAAAGTCGAACAGCGACGCGCTGATCGGCTCACCGTCCACCAGCACGTGCTTCTCGACCAGGTGCCAGCCGCGCGGCCGCACCAGCAACGTGGCCACCTGGTCGTTGAGCACATAGCGGCGGCCGTCGGGACTATCAAAGGTGATGGTGCGCTCGATGGCGTCGCGCAGGTTGAGGTGCCCCTGCACCATATTGGCGAAGGTCGGCGAGTTGGCGTCCTCGAAATCGGCCATGAACATATCGGCGCCGCTGTTGAGCGCGTTGATCACCATCTTGCGGTCGGTCGGGCCGGTGATCTCAACGTGGCGGCGCTGCAGTGGCTCTGGGATTGGGGCGACCTGCCAGTCGCCCTCGCGGATGGCGCGCGTCTCTGGCAGGAAGTCGGGGCGTTCGCCAGCATCCAGGCGCGCCTGGCGCTCGGCGCGTTTGGCGAGCAGCTCCCTGCGGCGTGGGTTGAAGGTGCGATGCAGCCTGGCGACGAAGGCCAGCGCGTCGGCTGTCAGCACATCGTTGAACTGGGGCATCATCTCGCCGGTCGGATGAATCTGGACGCCAGCGGGCAGGGCGAGGGTCGTGGTCATAGCAGGCGCAATTGTAGCGTTCACCGACGACAGTCGGTGCCCATCCCAGCCGCCATCCGGAGCCTGCGCGCCAAACTCGACATCCTCCCGGCAGAGAGCAGCGACAATGTCGCCTACACCCGGAACTGGTGCGGCCCGAAGTCGGCCTCGTAGTACGGCGCGACCATGCCGCCCGGCGGCACGATCTGGTCAACCTTTTTGTAGTCTTCCTCGGTCAGCTTCACGTCCAGCGCCTTGAGGTTGTCTTCTAGCTGCTCCAGGGTGCGCGGGCCGATGATCGGCGAGGTGATGCCGGGCCGGCTCATGCACCACGCCAGCGCGAATTGCGAGAGCGTGCAGCCGCCGCGCTCCTGCACGTAAGCTTTATAGGCATCCGCGGCAGCCAGCGCAGCGTCGTTCCAGCGCCGGAACAGGATCGGGTTGTCTTTGTAGTCGAAGAAGCGCGTGCCCTCCGGCGGCGGGGCATGGCGATCGTATTTGCCGGTGAGCAGGCCGCCGGCCAGCGGCGACCACGGAATCAGGCCGAAGCCATACGTTTGTGCGAACGGGATGAGTTCGCGCTCGATGCGCCGGTCGAGCAGGTTGTAGGGCGGCTGCTCGCATACGAAGCGGTTCAACCCCAGCTCGCGCGAGACCATCAGCGATTCCATCAACTGCCAGGCGGCGAAGGTGGTGGTGCCTATGTAGCGCACCTTGCCGGCACGGATCAGGTCGTCCAGCGCGCGCAGCGTCTCGTCAATCGGGATGGCCGATTGCGGCCGGTGGATCTGGTAGAGGTCAATCCAGTCCGTCTGCAGGCGCCTGAGGCTGGCTTCGCATTGCTGGATGATGTGGCGGCGGCTGTTGCCGCTCATGTTGGGGTCGTCGTCGGCCATCACGCCGTGCACCTTGGTGGCCAGCACCACCCGGTCGCGTTTGCCGTTGCGCTTGAGGGCTTGGCCGGTGACCTCTTCGCTGCGGCCGCGGGTGTATACGTTGGCCGTGTCGAGGAAGTTGATGCCGGCGTCAATGGCGCGGTCAATGATGGCGTAGGAGTCTTCGGGGCTGGTCTTGCCGCCGAACATCATGCAGCCGAGGCACAGGGCGCTGACCTTCACGCCGGTTCGTCCGAGGGATCGGTATTCCATAGTGTCAAGTCTCCAGTCTGGGATGCGCAGCCCCAGTTTAGCGCGCATCTCGGCGCGCATCGGCGCGCATCGCCTTCAATGCTCGCCCGGCGGTCCGAACCAGCGCCGGGCGATGCGGTCCAACGTGCCGTCGGCCTCCAGCCCGGCCAGGGCGCGCTCGAACTCGTCGGCCAGCCGCGCATCGCTGCGCAGGAAAGCAGCGACGTACTCGACGGGTCGCAGGCGCAGGCAGCGCACACCGGGCGAATGATTGAGGCCGTCCAGCGGCGGACAGCCTTCGCGCATGGCGCGTTGGCCGCCCACAATGGCCAATTCGCAGGCGCCCACGCGAATTGCGGCCAGGGCATCGTCCTCGCCGGGGACCACCCGGCGCACCAGGCCCGGCGTGCGTCGCTCCAGCCAGCGCGCCACGCGGTCGCCTTCGCTCCCCAGCGCAACGGCCACGCAGCGCCCATGCAGATCGTCCGGCCGGGCCAGCGACGATGCCGCCGCCCCGACGATGCGCAGGCCGACGTCCACATACGGCCGGCTGTAGCGAAAGTCGGCCGTGCGGGCCTGGTCGGCCACCAACGCCGACATCGCCACATCGGCATGGCCGGCGATCAACGCGTCGTAGAAGCCATCGTAGCCGACCGGCCTTGCCTCCACCCGCAGGCCCAGCCGGCCGGCGGCGGCGCGGGCGACGTCGGCATCGAACCCCTCCCACCCTTGCGGGCCAAAGAACGAGAACGGTTGCACGCCCGGGTCAACCCCTACGCGCAGAACGCCGCGCTCACGAATGGCCTGCCAGCGTTGCTCGGCCAGCGCGGCCGGACCCAACAGGAAGAAGAGGCCGGCCCCGGCCGCTGCGACCAGGACCCCCAACCCAACGCGGCATCCAAAGCGGCGCCAAACACAGCCCGGACTCAATGCACCACCACCACGGTGCCCTGCGGCGCCCAGTCATACAGCCAGGCCGCCTTGCCGGTGGGGAGGTTGATGCAGCCGTGGCTCATCGGCTGGCCGAAGTTATCGTGCCAGTAGGTGCCGTGCATAGCATAGCCGGCTTTGAAATACATCACGTGGGGCACGTTGGGCAAGTCGTAATCCCTGCCGCGCATGCGTTGTGTGGGCAGCTTGCGATAGATGCGAAAGGTGCCGCGGATGGTCGGCGTATCCGCGGCGCCGGTCGAGACCGGTGTGGTCAGCACCATGCGGCCATCCTCCCAGGCGATCAGCCGCTGTTCGCTCAGGATGACTTCGATCCACTTGCCCTTGCGCGCCGGGACCGACTCGACGTCGTAAACGGGAGAAGCGTAGGCGGCTTGCGGCAACGATGCCGCAGCCTGTTGCTGCGCAGCAACAGGCTGCACAACGACGGGTTGCGCAACGATGGGTTGCGCGTTGTCAGGAGGCACAGGGGCCTGCACGGCGCCGGCCGAGCTGCCGGCCGGGCGCTCCGCCGGGCGCTCCGCCGGGCGCTCCGCCGGGCGCTCTGCCGGGACGGCCGGCACCGCCGGCACGGGGACAGAGGAGCGGACATCGGACTTCGACTCGGCAACCGGACGGTCGGTCTCGCTCGCGACGGCTTGCGCCGAGGCGGGCGCGGCGATTAGCTGCGCCCGCCGGGCCGCCGTTTGCGCCGGGGCGTGTGGGTCGGCCGAGACGACCAACGGGATAGCGGCCAGCAGCAGCGCCAACATTGCGCAGATCGCAACCAATCGAAACAGCTTTCGGATGAATACCATGACCGGCGCAGGAATTGTAGATCAAGGCGGGAAATGAGGGGGCACAAGTCGGGTAGCGAGAGTCGCAAGTTTACGGGGCGTCGTCGCGCAGGAAGCACAACAGGCCGTCGGCGATCCCTTGAGCCACCACCTCCGGCCGGCGGGTGAGCAGCGGCCGGTCGAGATACAAGAAGCCGGTCTCGATGATCGCCGCGGGCGTCTCGGGTGCGATCTCGTCGAAGGCGTGGTATTCGGTCATGTCGCGCGTGACGGTGTTGGCGTGGAAGCGCAGGCCGGTGCGCGCCTTGTAGCGCGCGATCAGGCAGGCGACCAGGCGATCTTCGGTCTCCGGCGAGCGGCTGTGCACGGCGCGCGCCACTTTGAAGCCGGTGGCCAACTCGTTGATCTTGGCGCACGAGTCGGCGTGGATGCTGAGCAGGACGCGCGCCCGATACCCTTGCAGCCGCGCGTCGAACTCGTCGAGCACGTCCACCGTGTAGCCCTCGGCGCGCAGCAGCTCGGCCACGCGCGTGGCGTGAACGAAATTCACCTCGGCCTCGGTCAACCCATCGTCGCACACAGCACCGCTGTCGTGGCCGCGATGACCGCTGACGATGCCGATGCGACTGGCAGCCGCCGTCGCTGCAGCCGCGACACCGGTCTGCTCGACCGTGATGGCATCAGCAGTAGCCTGGGCGATGGCTTGAGCCGAAGCAGCCGCAGACAACCAGCGCGGCAGATTCTGCAATGCGACGATGAGGACGCCAGCCAACGCCACAGCCAGCACGGCTACAGCGAACCAGCGCTGCGCCTTCGTGGTAAAGATCGCCGCCTCGTCCCCGGCTGGCGCAGCGGCCGCCGCCATCTCCTCCGCCTGCTGACGCACCCTGCGCCGGCCGGATTCCTGTGCCCGCCGGATGTTGGCGCGTCCGACGCGCCGAGGCCTGGCATTCTGCTTCGAGGGGGCGCGTTTCACGTCACGCCTCCGTCCGCGGCGGGGGCGATGGGCTTGCGCAGCACGGCGGGCTTCTCATCCAGCAGGGCGAACCCCAACCGACGATACAGGCGTTGGGCAGCGCGATTGTCGCTCTGGGTGTTGAGCGAGACTGCCTGCGCGCCGGCCTGGCGCAGCCGCGCGACGCTATCCATCAACAACCCCGCCCCGATTCCCTGCAGGCGAAGCGAGGGATGAACAGCCAGGCGGACGATGTGACCGTTCGCTTGATGCAGCAATGAACACGCGTAGCCGACGATGCCATCCGCACATGCGGCGACCGTGACGGCGAACGCTCGCTCGAAGGCAAGGCGCATGAGCGCAGGAGGATAGCGCCATGGTTCGTCGAAGGCAACGGCATCCAAACCGCACACGACGTCGAAATCCCCGGCATGGGCCGGGCGCAGCCACAGGCCGGCAGGCAACGGCGGCGCTTCCACCGCGCGCTCCAACTCCACCTGAAAGGTGAGCAGACGACTGGCTGGACGATAGCCTCGCTCGCGCAGGTAGGGCCGCAGCCAGTCAAACGATCGAACGATGCACCAAACCTCACGGACGCCATGCGCCGCCAACCGCGCCTCGGCCTCGTCGAACACGCGTCGCAGGCAGGCCGGCGCTTTCCCATCGTCCGCCACGGCACACCAACGCACCCAGGCAGTGGCCGCGCGCGTCGCATCCAGCGCATCGTCAGGGGAAAGGTCGAGGGGGACAAGCAACAAGGCAGCGCCCTCATCGCAGAACGACCACAGCGCGCTGCCTTCCCATGCGTTCACGTCCCACCAATCGAGGCGATCGAACACGCGCCGCGCCCCCTGCAGGCGCATCAGACATCGGCGGTGGGTCGGGGCCGGGCCGGGGTCACGGTCTCTTGTAGACGCGGAACTCCAATTCCAGCCGTTGGAAATATCCATCCGGGTCGCTGTCAAGTGGTAGCATCTGCAGATTGCGAACCTCGACCTCGACGCGCAACGTCGAGGTGTTCACTTCGAAGATGCCCGGCCGGGCCTGCACCAGGTCGCCGCGCTCCGCCAGCTTGGTGCGCATGACGTTGTTGCGATAGGCATAGGGGGTGAGCAGCACCTTGTTTGTGCTCTGGAAGTCGTTTTTGTCGAACACCCAAACGGTGAGGGCGGTCACCCGCGACGGCGAAGTCAGGCTGACCCGGTCGGCGACCGAAGCGCCGCACTCACCGATGAGTTCGCCGGTCGCTGCGCTGATCTGAAACCCTTCGTCGAATTGTTCGTTGCCGTGCTCATATACGGTCAGGAAAGTGCCGATGAGCGATTCGCCGGGCACGGGCGAACTGACGCGCACCGGGGACGGCGAATAGAGGGGCGGGACCACGCCAGGCTCGGTGGGCGCAACAGCGGCAGCTTGCGGCACGGCAGGCGCTCCCGTGGCCACCTGCCCATCACCACCGACATTAACGTTCACCACAGCCGTCGGTTGTGGACTCGCTGCTGCCTCTGCACCGGCAGGCGGGGCAGCAGGCCTGAACACGTTGGCGACGAACAGCAATAAGAAGGTCAGTATGCCAATCCACAGCAAGAGCAGCAAAGCGCCAAGCAGGGCGGCGTTGCGCCGCGCCTCAAGCACCGACTGGGCGATCGTCGCCGGTTGGTCCTTCACTTGTTCCAGGCGCTCGGCCAGCAAGGTGAGGTTATTCTGGTCAGCAAGGGTGAACCAGCCCTGATCGGGATCGCCCCCTTCGCGGGCGTTCTCGTTGCGGGCGGCCTGCTCGGCGCTGCGGGCCATCTGCAACGCCTCGATCGGCGTGGTATCGCCGGTCGTCACGCCCAAAGCCTGCTGGGCCTGGGTCAGGGCGGGGTCGGGTTGGCCGGCCTGTACCCCCTGAGCGTAACGGTTGGCTACGCGGGCAACATACACGTCGCGATAGTCGGGTCGCTGTCCACTCGGATCGAAGCGCAGGAAGAGCGGTGGCGCGTCGCGCAGGATGACGTTGGCCGGCACCCAGGCATATACGAGATACACAGCGAACGCCAGGCCGATGAGAAAGCCGACTACCACGGCGACGGTGACGATGAACCAGCGATTAAAGCCCGAAGCGTCGCTCATAACTTGCGATTCTACTTGCGAATTGGGCCTTGACAAGAACTCTGCCGATCGCTATTCTTTGCGGCCGTTGGAAAAGTGAATATCGCCTGATCGCGCACTCTTATCCAGAGAGGTGGAGGGACCGGCCCGAAGAAGCCTCGGCAACCATCAGGAAGGTGCATTTCGGATTGCAGACGAACGACTGCCCGCTCAATCCGAAACCCCGACAGCCTGATACGGTGCCAATTCCGTCAGCGCAACTGGAAGATGAGAGGAAGATGCAGCGTTATACGTGCTCAACGCCCTCTTGTCTTGAAAGCGCAAGAGGGCGGTTCGCTTTTCCGCGGCACGCGTCACGTCGCGTATTGCGTGACGCGCGCTGCGCAACATGCGACAGGCAATACGCTAAAAGCAATCACGTATCAGGAGAATCAAGATCATGTCCGAGCACCAGTTCCACTTCGACACACAGACCCTGCACGCAGGTACCCGGCCCGACCCGGCGACGAACGCGCGCGCGGTGCCGATCTACCAGACCACGTCGTACCAGTTCCGCGACACCGATCACGCCGCCAACCTGTTCGGCCTGAAGGAGTTCGGCAACATCTACACGCGCATCATGAACCCG
>JAIMBB010000121.1 GCA_023511655.1 Anaerolineae bacterium | reverse complement strand
GCCCGCCTCACCCGCAGCCTGACGCTGGACATCAAGACGCGCGATTACGTGGCCGCCGCCCAGACGCGCGGCGAAAGCCCGTGGTACATCATGTTCGTCGAGATTCTGCCCAACGCGCGCGGGCCGATCCTGATTGATGCCATGTTGCGCGTGGGTTACGCCGTGTTCGCCATCGGCACGCTCGGCTTCCTCGGCCTCGGCCTGCCGCCGCCTTCGCCGGACTGGGGCAGCATCGTCAACGCCGGCCGCAAGTTCATTCAGGCCGGCCACATCTGGGATGCGCTATGGGCTTCGCTGGCAACCGCTTCGCTCGTCGTCGGCCTCAGCCTGCTGGCCGATGGCCTGTCGGAGCAGTTGAATAAGTATCGCTGAAGACCGCAGATGGGCAGATCGAATTCAGAGGGCACCGCCCCGGAAGGGCAGAGAGCAAGCGACGGACTGCTACCTGTCATCTCCGTCCATCATCTCGCCATTTCGTATGAAACGGCGCGCGGGCCGGTGGCGGCTGTGCGCGATGTCTCGTTCGATATCCATCGCGGCGAGACGCTTGGCCTGGTCGGTGAGAGCGGCTGCGGCAAGAGCACGGTGGCCTATGGCCTGGTGAACTACCTGGGCCGCAACGGCCGGATCACCGGCGGGAGCATCTTCTTCCAGGGCCAATCGCTGGTCGGGCGCAGCCAGGAAGAACTGCGCAAACTGCGCGGCAACCAGATCTCCATGGTCTACCAGGACCCCATGACCTCGCTCAACCCCGTCCTGCGCATCGGCGACCAGATGACCGAGGTGCTCACCGTGCACCGCGCGATGAGCAAGGCCGAAGCGCGCGAACGCTGCATCGAGATGCTGCGCCGCGTTTACATGCCCGATCCGCACAAGGTGATGGAACGCTATCCCCACCAGATCTCCGGCGGCCAGCAGCAGCGCGTGGTCATCGCCATGGCGTTGCTGAACAACCCCGCCCTGCTGATCATGGACGAGCCGACCACGGCGCTGGATGTGACGGTAGAAGCTGCGGTGCTCGACCTGATCGCCGATCTGCGTCGAGATTTCGACACAGCCATTCTGTTCATCAGCCACAACCTGGGCGTGATCGCCCGGGTGAGCAACCGGGTGGGCGTGATGTATGCCGGCGAGATCGTGGAACTGGCGCCGGTGCAGGAAATCTTCGCCAATCCGCGCCATCCCTACACCCAGGGGCTGATGCGCTGTGTGCCGCGGCTGGGAGCCAGCAAGCTGGACAGCATCCTGTATCCGATTCCCGGCCGCGTGCCCGCGCCAGATCGTTTGCCGCCCGGCTGCGCCTTCGAACCGCGCTGCCAGTACGCGCGCGACGCGTGCCGCGCCGAGCGACCGGCACTTCGCCCCCTGCAGGGCGCGCGCGCCCCACACATGACCCGTTGCCTGTTTTCGGAGGAGATTGATCCGCGACAATGGCAACCGGCCGAGGAATTTTCGCTCCCCCAGCCGGCGGATAACAACACCGAACCCATCCTCAAAGTCGAGGGACTGAAGACCTACTACCAGGCCGCCTCGGCCACCCTGCTCGGCGCATTCGGATTGGGCCGTAAGGACGTGGTGAGAGCAGTAGACGGCGTCAGCTTCAGCCTACCCAGGGGCAAGACGCTCGGAATCGTCGGCGAATCCGGCTGCGGCAAAAGCACGCTCATCAAGACGATCATCGGCTTGGAGGACATGACCGACGGCAAAGCCGAATTCATCGGCTTCGATCTGCGGCATCGCACCCATCAGCGCGACCTGTCGCTCATCCGCGAGCTGCAGATGGTCTTCCAGAACCCCGATGCGACCATGAACCCCAGCTACAGCGTCGGCCAACAGATCGAGCGGCCGCTCAAGCGCTTCAAGGTGGTGCCGAAGGACCGCATCCGCGACGAAGTGATCCGGCTGTTGCGGGCGGTGAAGCTGGACGAGCACTACTACGATCGGCTGCCGCGCCAACTGAGCGGCGGCGAGAAACAACGCGTCGGCATCGCGCGCGCCTTCGCCGGCCGGCCCGACCTGGTGCTATGCGATGAACCGGTCTCGGCCCTGGATGTGTCGGTGCAGGCCGCCGTGCTCAATCTGCTGCTGCAGATCCAGCGCGAGCACGGCACCACCATGATCTTCATCGCCCACGACCTGAGCGTGGTGCGCTTCTTTTGCGACTATATTGCGGTGATGTACCTGGGCCAGATCGTCGAGATCGGCCCGGCCGAAGCGATCTACGCCCCGCCCTATCACCCCTATACGGAGTCGTTGCTGGCCGCTGTGCCCATTCCCGACCCCAGTGCGGAACAAGCCCACATCCGACTGGAAGGCAACGTGCCCAGCCCGGCCAACCCGCCGAGCGGCTGCCGCTTCCATACGCGCTGTCCGCGGCGTGGCCTGCTGACCGACGGCGGCCGGGTGTGCGAGACCGACGAGCCACCCTGGCGCGAAGCCGGCGAGGGCCATCGCATCTTCTGCCACATCCCACTCGAGCGGCTGCAAACGGCGGAAAGCATCGGGCGATGATCGCCCGGGCGATAGTCGCCCCAGGCGCGGGGACTAATCGCTAAGCGAGCGCCGCCGGCACCGACCGGCGTTGGGCTATGCTTTTGTACGACGCGGGAAGGCGGCAAAAAGCGCCCCCACGAAGAAAAGCCCCACCAACAGACACAGGAGCGTCTCTTGCAGCCCGACCAGTATGCCGATCAACAGGGGGATGAAGATGAAAAGCATCAACACGCCCAACGACATAGCCGCCCACGGCCACGCTTCGCGCAACCGACCGCCGGCAATCATTGAAAGGATGTCCGCCGTGCTCTTCTCGCCGTAGAAAGCCAAACCGCGTTGGATGCCGTGAAAAGCGCTCACGCTCACCCCGACTCCGGCGGTGGATTCTTCGACTCCCGACTCGACGTCCACCTGAACATCGCTGCCATCCTTCGCAGAGCGCTCGGTGCTCAGCTCGCCGCGCCTTCCCAGAACCAAAGCGCCCAAGAGGATCAGGAGAATGGATGTCACCAGTCCGATCAATGCAACGACCATAGTTCCACCTTTCCAAAGAAATCATAGCAACAAACCCTTTGTCTTTTTGTTAAGTCACCGACTTGTTCAGTCGCCAACGCTCCGCGGGTGTATTCACATGGGCGAAGGTAATGCCTTCGTCCACGCACCCCACTGCACAGACACCCGCTTTCCGGCCTTAAATTAAGAGAGAAAGGGGTGCGTTCACGGTTGGGGGCAAGGACACATCCTCTCGCAGGCTGCGAGCCTGCGAGAGGATAAGGGCACTTATCGCCGCTGGCGTGGAGCGAGATGGAGGCGAAGCTGGCGCGCATCGTCAGAGGCGAAGGCGATGCCTTCATCGCGAGTCGGGCGACGCCTCATCGAGCGAATTAGATCGGTTGCGGCAAGCCCGCTGGCGTTGATCCGGCTTGTCCGACGCGCCTTCACCCTCGCGTGAAACTTTGCCGCGCGCCGACTTGCGCGCGCCGACTTGCGCGCGCCGACTTGCGCGCGCCGACTTGCGCGCCGACTTGCACGCGCTGACTTGCGCGCGCTGACTTGCGCACGGCCCGGTCAGACATATACTCCCCGCCAGCAGACGCTGATTTTTGAGCCTTCCCGGAGGAAGAAACATGCTTCGGCCCGCGGTCGCATCCCGTCGCCTGTTTCTGAGCGCCGCCCCGGCGCTGACTTCACTCTCGTCCCCCCCCCCCGCAAACGCCGTTAGCTGAGGCGCCGGCCGAGCGCGCCGCGCCCGTCGAGGTCGCCGGGGATCCGGCCCGGCCGGTGAGCTATGACCCACTCGGCGCGGTGATCACCCCGGCTCATCCTGACTTCGCCCGCCTGTTCGATCCCTCCTCCCAACCACCCGATTTACCGATAGCCGAACGGCTGCCCGAGCTGGCCGACGCGGCCGCCCTCTCGGTGACGGCGGCCGAACCGCCCGCCCTGCCGGAGCTGTTGCCGCCGGAGGGCGTGGTGCGCGCTCACCTGGCCTTCGACCCGGCCCATGCCCTGCCCGGCGAGGTGGTGGCCGCCACGCTGGTGCTGCGGGCGCGGGCGCCGATCGAGGCGCTGGGCGCCGACGTCAGCCTGCCGGAGGGGCTGGACTATCTGTCCGAGGAGAGCGGCCAGGCCGAGTACGATCCGGCGACGCGCACCCTGCGCTGGGCTAAGCTCACGGTGGACAAGAGCGGGCTGGCCGAATTCCCCTTCCGCCTGCAGGCCAACCCCGCTCGGGCCGGGATGACCCTCAAGCTCGTCCCTGAGGTGCGGCTGGCCGAAGGCGATGAGCGCAGAGTGGACGCGCTGCCGGCGACGGTGGTGATCGGCCAGGGCGTGACCGAGCAGGCGCTGTCGGTCGAAGGTGGGACGTTCGCCCTGCCCGGTGGTCGGGTGACGCTGCACTTCGCCCCCGGCGCGCTCAAAGCGGGCGTGACGCTGCGCGGCGGCGTCTTCGTAGAGCAGGAGAAAGAAGGCACACCACCGACGTTGACCTTCCGGGTCGAGCCGGCGCTCAGCTTCGATGCGCCGGTGACGGCGAGTATTGACCTGCGCGGGTTGGTGAGCGAGGCGCATCTGGCGGCGGGCGTCGAGCCGGTGTTGGCCTACCAGCGGGTGAGCACGCGCACCGAGGAGGCCAAGCTGGCCGACGGCAGCGTCAAAGCCATCGAGGTGCGCCAGGTCGTCTACGAGCCGCTGGCATCGGCCTTCAACGCTGCCCAGGGCGTGCTGGTGGCGCCGTTGGAGCACTTCTCGTCCTACACGGTGATCTTCCAGGTGCCGGCCGGGCGGCCCGAGCCGTGGAAGTTCGCCCCGAACATGGGCGGGGTGAGCTCGTTCCGTGGGTCGGCCACCTACGCCCAGGCCATCGAGGTGCCGGAGATGCCCGACGGGGTGCAGCCGGCGCTGAGCATCGCCTACTCCAGCGCCGGAGCGGAGGGCGCCGGGATGGGCGACGACTACCGCATGGGGGCGGGCTGGAGCCTGGACGTGCCGCACATCCGGCGGGCGGTGAAGCTGGAGAAACGCCAATACACCACCTGGTCGTCGCAGTGGGGCACGCTGTTTCAGCAATATTACGAGCTGATCACCAACGGGCAATACAAGCTCAGCCTGGGCGGGGTCGAATACAACCTGATCTACAAGGGCAGCGCGAACGGGGCGGATGAATACGTGACGCAGAACTACGCGCCGGTGCGGGTGTATCGCTGCGCGTTTGGGACCTCGTGCAACGGCGCGGCCCTGCCGTTCGGAGGGTTCAGCGATTTCGGCGTGCCGGCGCCGCACTACTGGCAGGTGTGGACGGCGGACGGGACGCGCTACGCCTTCGGCACCGATGCGGCCAGCACCAAGGTCTTCCGCAAGCGCAACGGCAACGTCATCGCCTACCAGACCTGGTATCTGCGCTACGTGTATTCGCCGCGGCGCGACGACCCGGCCGTGGCGGGCGGCTGGTCGGCCGAATGGGTCTACAGCGAAGAGCCGCTGAGCGGCGACAACGGCATGGTGGACGGGCAATCGTCGTGGCAGATGGGAGCGGACTGGGAGAGCAACACCCGCCTGAACTACATCCGCTACGGCAACCGCCACTCCACCCCGCCGCGCGCGCACATGGTGAGGTTCCAATACACCGGTTCGCCGGCGCGGCTGCTCTCGATCTGGACTTGCCGCTATGTCTCCGGTAACCCGGACAATTGTCCCCAGGACGCCTGGCGGTTGCGGCGCTACGAGCTGGGCTACGGCGGGCCGTCGTGGAACGTGCGCGTGGTGCGCATCACCCCGCAGGCGTGGGACACCGGCATCAACAGTTGGCGGCAGTTGCCGAACATCACCTTCGAATATCAGAACGACAACGACACGCTGGTGCGCGCCATCAACAACGGCTACGGCGGGCGGGTGGAGCTGAGCTACTGGCAGGGCTACCGCAACAGCAGCACCTACTTCCACGTCAACCAGCGCACGCTGCGCGACGGGCTGGGTGGGGTGATCGTCGAGACCTACGAGTTCTCCAACCCGTGTTGGAACGATGCCGGCAGCCCGTGTCACCTGGGGCACGACGATGTGTACCCGGAGGCGCGCGGCGGGCTGATGGGCTACGGCACGCTGATCAAGCGCGTGGCGCCGCAGGGCGGCAGCCCGCTGAGCGTGGTGCGCACCGACGCGCACACCGACCGGCGCTGGCTGGGTCAGGTGTACGACACGCGCCACTACTCGGCCGACGGCGCCACCGTGCTGCGCGCCAGCCGGGTGTGGTACAACGCGAACGAGCCGGCCCCCGGCCAGCCGGCCGGCACCTGGCTGAGCTGGGCGGCGGTGACGGACGAATTCCCCTTCGGCGACCTGAACTACGCTGCCGGCAACGTGCCGCCAAGTGGGGTGACCATGACGCGCGTCGAGCGGCGGGTGAATAGCCTGGGCGATCCGACGGCCGAGTTTCAGCGCGGTTTCTGGCATCGCGGCGGCGACGAGCTGAGCACGCACTGGGCCTACACGCACAACTGGACGCGCTGGATCGTCGGGCGGGTGGCTTGGGAGAACCGCTTCGACGGTATTCACGAGAACGCCGACATTCCCGAACTGCGCACCCAGACGCTGGTGTATTACGACGGCAACCACGGCGACTACTACGCCCCACCGGTGCGCGGGCTGGTGACGCGCGTGTCGCGTGGGCGGGGAAGCCTTTGGGCAGTCGAGAACTACACCTACGACGGCCAGGGCAACCTGACCGGCATCACCAACCCACGCGGCCACACCAGCACGGCGGGATACGACCCGGTCACACTAAAGGTGGTGTCGGTGGTCAACCCGCTGGGGCACACCACGGCGTATGCCTATTACGGGGTGAACGTGGCGCGGCCGGCCGGGCAGCCGTGGGGCGCGCTGGCCAGCGTCACCGACCCCAACCAGGTGCAAGAACGCTACTGGTATGACGTTTGGGGGCGGGTGACGGCAGTCGTGCGCGCCGGCGATAGCGATAGCTTGCCCACGCTGACCTACGCCTACGGCGACGCCAACCAGGCGTCGGTGAGCCCACCGTTGAAGGTGGAGGCCTGGCAGCGCGAGGTGGCCGGCTGTGGTGGGTGCATGCACCCCACTTTTACCTTCTACGACGGGCTGGGGCGGCTGGTGCAGACGCGCAGCGAGACGGTCAACGGGGCCCAGCAGCAAGTGGTGAACGTGACCTACGACGCGTTGGGGCGCGAGGTGCACCGCTACGCACCGGCGCTGGAAGGCTTCAGTTGGGGGTTCTCGCGACCAGGGGGCTGGGACGGGCGGCCGCACACGCTGACCGAGTATGACCCGCTGGGACGGGTGACGCGCGTGACCGGGCCGGATGGGACGGCGACGCGCACGATCTACGGGCACAGCGGCGGCGTCGAGGCGCGCCGACGGCAGGTGGACGCATTGGGTCGCACCAAGGTCTGGGTGACCGACGGGCTGGGGCGGATGGTGCGGGTGGAGGAATACACCGGCAACTTCGACGCCAACACGCACGCGCTGTATGCCCAGACGCACTACGAGTACGGCTGGCTGGGCCAGCTCACGC
This sequence comes from Anaerolineae bacterium, assembly GCA_023511655.1. Taxonomy (GTDB): domain Bacteria; phylum Chloroflexota; class Anaerolineae; order J036; family Brachytrichaceae; genus JAAFGM01. The sequence goes on along the minus strand of JAIMBB010000121.1, from coordinate 5,737 downwards.
GGGTGACCAACGCCCTCGGCCACGTCACCACCATCACCTACGACGCCCTGGGGCGCAAGGTCAGCATGAACGACCCAAACATGGGCAACTGGAACTATGAATACGACCAAGCAGGGAATCTGGTGCGGCAAACCGACGCGCGTGGCACGCAAATCAGCTTTACATACGACCAATTGAACCGAAAGCGCCAGAAGCTGGTGAACGGGGTGCAGATAGCGTCATGGAACTACGACAGCTACTGGGATGGGCCGGGGAACTATGCCCTGGGCCGTTTGACCGAGGCGGGCACCTGGTCTTCGGGTAGCTGGGAAGGCGGCCGAGTGATTCGCTACGATGCGCGTGGGCGGGTGGTGGAAGAATGGCTGGGCTACAGCGTCAACGCGGCCATCCGCTACGCCTACGATTCGGCAGATCGAGTAACGCAGATCACGTATCCAGACGGCGAAGTGGTGACGCTGAGCTACGACGACGCCATGCGGCCGCGCGCGTTGACCGGCTGGAGCACCTATGTGTCCAACGCCACCTACAACGCGCTGGGGTTGCTGACGCGGATGGATCACGGCAACGGAGCGCGCACGCAGTTGTATCACTACGGCAGCAACCTGGAATATACCGCCGCCGGCAACACCAGCTACGGCCGGCTGCGCCGGCTGTGCGTGGCGACCGGCAGCGGCAACTGCGACGACGAAAGCAGCGCCGCCGGCGCGTTGTTGAAGCTGCTGTACGCCTACGACGCGGTGGGCAACATCCGCTTCAGCGGCGACCGGACGACCGGCGAGCGGCTGGCCTTCAGCTACGACGAGCTGGATCGGCTGACCGGGGTGGCGCCCCAAGCGGGCTGGCCGGGCTACACCGAGAGCTACAGCTACGACCAGATCGGACGGATGACGTTCAAGAGCGGCGTGTGCGATGGGCAGTTGTTCTACTGGCATTCGAGCAAGCCGCAGGCGCTGACGCACTGTGGCTGGGGGCTGATCGCTAGCTATGACGCCAACGGCAACATGGTGAGCCGCTGGCACAACGGGGTGTGGTTCACCCAGGAGTGGAACGCGGACAACAAGGTAGCGCGGGTGTATGGCAACGGACAGGACGTGCGCTACCGGTATGACGCAGACGGGCAGCTAGTGGAGAAGGTGCATAACGGGGTGAGCACGGGCTATTTGAATGGATATGTCGAGAAGCAGGGTGGAGTATGGGTGAAATATTACTACTTCAACGGCCGGCGGGTGGCGATGCGCAACAGTTCCGGGGTGTTCTGGCTGCACGGCGACCACCTGGGCAGCACCTCGCTGATGACCAACAACAGCGGCGGTGCCGTGGCCGAGGCGCGCTACACGCCTTACGGCTCGACGCGCTGGAGCACCGGCTCCTGGCCCACCGACCGGCGCTTTACGGGTCAGCGCGAAGAAGCCGGCGTCGGGCTCTACGACTACAACGCGCGCATGTATTCGCCGCTGCTGGGGCGCTTCCTCAGCGCGGACCCGCTGGTGCCGCGGCCGGACGACCCGCAGAGCTTCAACCGCTATGCGTATGTCCTCAACAACCCGCTGCGCTACACCGACCCCAGCGGGCACCAGGCCGACGAAGTCTGCGGCGTGCTCCAATGCCTGAACGATGACGCCAAGGCCCAACTGCAGCGCCGGCTGGAATCCACCCGCCTGGGCCGGGCCATGTTCGACAAACTGCGCGCCAAGGACATTGACCTGATGAAGCAGGTGACGATCGCCGTAATGCCTGGCGCCAGCTTCGGCATCAGCCTGCCGTTGGCGGCCGGCCACGTGGCCATGCCGGGGCTGGAGGCGCACTGGCGGACCTCCCGCGGCGGGCACCTGATTATGGTCGGGGCGGGCGACGTGAGCAGAAACGATTGGGTAGCGCTGGTAGGGCACGAGTTGTTCCACGCCTTCCAGCGCGAGGTGGCGCACGAGCTGCCGCACAACGCCCACCGCGACCACGAGTTCACCACCAAGCAGTTCGAGCGCGAGGCCTTCATCTTCCAATACATGGTCGCACAAGAGCTGGGGGTGAAGAAAGAAGAACTCGAGAAACTGAAACCAGCCTTCCAAGCTTTATCTGCAGACGTCACTGCCGCAAGAAACTGGCTGAACGAAGAGAGTCAGAATCCACTATACCGATCAGCCCCTGACGACTTGCGGAGTGGGCATTGGCGTGAAGCATTAACAGCTTTGTTCAAGCCCCCGCGCATCAAGTGAGGAGGAAGAAGATGGGCAAACGTGTAAGGCGGTGTGCGTCAGCACTCTACACCGTGGCCATACTCAACCTGGCAAGTGGTTGTCTACCAGTAGACCCACGAGGGACAATCTTCACCCCTGCGCCGACTGAAGCAGTAACGCCAAATCCCGAAGAGCCGCCGGTGCAAGCCTGGGAGGGCATGCGTATCCCGGCGCAGTGCGTGAAGCCGGTGCCCAGAGGGCTTGCTCCTACCTTTGTTGCTATGGCTCCGGATGGTAGGTGGATCTTATACGAACAGCTGGACCACAACCTGATGCATTCCAGCTTATATAACCTGGAGACAGGAGAGTTAAGAAACGCCCCCAGTTCCTGGGGGCGATTCGACTCGTTTCAATGGGACGAACGGGGGCGTGGTTTATACGCTCTTGATAATCCTGGTTTGTTCGACCTTGCGCCGGCCGATCGGAAGATATATTGGCTAGACCCCGAAGCGTTGACGGTGCAGGAGGTGCGCGACTGTCCGTATTGCACGGGATTTGATGTAAATGAGAAGCAGGGTATCCTGGTCGCACAGCGCTCGTTTGGGCAGAGGGAATACCAGCTCGACGTATTGGGCTGGCAGGAGCCTTTCACGAATGCCGTAACTGTGGACAGGTGGCGTGATGAGAGCTACGGTGCGGTAGTTCTCTCGCCTGGCGCTAGCCGGGTTGCCTATAGCCGCGGTGATGGGATAAAGGAGGATGGAGTGTTCATATTTCCCCTAGCGATTCTTGATTTGAGGAGCGGAGTTGTGATCACTTCGTTGGCCGGGTCCAGCTTTCAGAATGTATGGCTATCGGATGATGTGGTGCTAGAGCCAGATCTGAGGGCAGCGCGCGTGTGGAAGCGAAACTTGCAGACGGGAAATCGGACAGTGTTTGCAGAGTTTGCCCCAGAGGTGTTCGAGGACTACAGGCGGACCTTCAGAGCGTTTGGAGGAGGAGAACCTCGAGGGATATACCGTGTGATGATTGGAGATGATGGTCGCTTCATGTTGTTTCGTCCGCGGGTGAATAACTCCGGTGGCATTCTTCATGCAGCTGACTTGTGGTGTAGCCGACGGGTAGAGCGGGCGACAAGTTAGCCCTGCAGCGCGCTGCCGACCGACCGGCGCTTCATCCCGCTGGCTGCGCCGGCGCGGGACGTTCCGCCGGCCAGCGCGAAGAAGCCGGCGTCGGGCTCTACGACTACAACGCGCGCATGTATTCGCCGCTGCTGGCGCGCTTCCTCAGCGCGGACAGCCTCGTGCAGGCGCCCGCTGATCCGCAGACCCTCAACCGCTACGCCTACACACGCAACAACCCCCTGAAATACGTTGACCCGAGCGGACACTGCTTCTTGTTCGCCGGGCTGGATACGTTGGCGTGTGTTGGGGCATGGATGATGGTCGCAGGCGGCTTGGGGCTGGCGGGCGTGGCGTCGTATCAACTCATGCCCGACCCGATCAAGGCGGACGCCGGACGCGCGATTGATGCGCTGGTCACCGACCTGACGCGAGGGCCGGAGGCGATTCACAACACGGCCGGTGCAGGGCCGCAGATCAATGCGAATCCTGCGCTGAGCTATCCGCTGGGGCCGGTGCGGGGGGCGGGCATGGGCGGCGGGTATCCGCTGGCCCGGGAGAGCGGCGCGCTGCGGCTCACCACGCCGCTGGATGGAAGTTCGACGCTGCAGCTCGGCGGGCCGCTGATGGCGGAGGCTGCCCCCGGATTACGGAATGCGAGCTATGCTGGCAAGACGTACCATCTGTCTGACCCGAAATTGCAACGCAAATATCCAGAAGGTGTTCGTTTCGACGAAAATGGTTATGCGGATTTCTCACCCTATGCGCGTTATACGGTTGAGATTGAATATACAGGTAGTCGAGCAAAGGACGAAGCGGCAGCGAACAAGGCTGCCGGCTTGAAGAACACACCGAAGGGTTGGACGTGGCATCATGTGCATGATATGAAACACATGCAGCTTGTCCCGTCTGACTTGCATCGAGCGGTTGGACATACCGGTGGCTTCTCCTTGTTCCGCAAACGAAACGATCCCTAGAGCGGCTTCCTGATTGGTTAAGATAGCTGTAACTACTCTGTATGCATGGCTGGAGTTTGCACTTTGTTTGGAGATTTAACCATGCCAGTGACTATATTGGATGCTGAGGATCCGATTACGTACAACGACGTTGCGCGACTAGAAGAGCGGCTCGGCTTTCGTTTACCAGAGGACTACCGCGCTTTTCTTCTCCAGCACAATGGCGGTCGGCCTAAGCCTAACGTCTTTAGCTTGACGGATACAGATCTCGCAACTACTGAAGACACCATCGCGTGGTTCATGTGCATTAAACCCGGCGATGTCAACGATCTATTAGAAACTGCATCGGCATTACAAGGGCGGATTCCTAATAATCTGTTGCCGATCGCTGTCGATCCTTTTGGTAACTACATCTGCATCGCCGTATTGGGTCCGGACAAGGGCCGAATCTACTTCTGGGATCATGAACTGGAATCTACAGTTTCCAACGTTTACTTTCTAGCCGATAGTTTCGATAACCTGCTGCACTCTCTCAGAGAGTTGGAATCTTGAACTTCCTGCGCGGCAACCATCGGTAGTGCATCGCTGACCAAAGATGCGTGGGACAACACGACCAGCGAGATATGCTAAACGCGGCTGGGCAAGCCGCGGCTGCATACGAACCAACTGCAGATCGACAAGCGGTTCACGAGGCAGGCATATTAGCCGGTGCTGGGACCAGTGTATGACTACAACGCGCGCATGTATTCGCCGCTGCTGGGGCGGTTCATCAGCGCGGACCCGCTGGTGCCGCGGCCGGACGACCCGCAGAGCTTCAACCGCTACAGCTACGTTCTCAACAACCCGCTGCGCTACACCGACCCCAGCGGGCATTGCCCGGCGCCGCCGAAAGGCTTCGGCCCCGCCATCTGCTTTGCCTTGTTCATCAAGCCACCCACAATCTCTGCGCCCCCATTCACCCTTCACGGCGACGGACGCGACTTCAGCCCAGATAGCGATCCGAAGGCCTCGCGCGTATGGGTGTGGATCAGCGTGGACCAGGCCAAGCACACGGTCGGGGTCAACCCCACTGGATACTACATCGGTGGGAGCATTAACTGGACGCCTCCTTCGGCGCAGAACAAAATCGAGGTGAGCCGAGGCCGGAAAGGGGAGATCAACGTGTCGTATGACCTGGTGTTGTCCGGCGTGCTGGAGGACAGCGCACCGCACATCAACGGGTCTATCACATTCGTGCCGGACAGGAAGAAGGGTGGCTACACGGCATACGGTGAGCGAGACGGCTTTCCGTGGGCGGAGGCCTATTATCATGACGGCAAAGGCCGTGTGCAGACGATCTTTCAGCGGCCGGCCTTGCGTGGGAATCCGGAGGATTTGAATGCGATCGAGAAGGAATATGGATTTCTCGATGCTCAGTTGAAAACCTGACTGGATGGAGATGTAGTTAGCGATGCGCGTTGTAGATGAAGCCCTTCACCCGGCTCTC
>JAIMBB010000120.1 GCA_023511655.1 Anaerolineae bacterium | reverse complement strand
GCCCAACCCGATCACATCTTGCAGGGTAACGATCACGGTATCAGCGACCGACATCATGAGCAGGCGGATCAAGTCCCATGTGATCTGACTGCCGTCGGTGCCAGTGTAGTCCAGCACTTGCTGGCGAACAGCCGGGTCGAGCTTGTCGAACCAGCCGCGGGTGGTGTCGTTGTCGTGGGTGCCGACGTAGGCCACCGTGTTGCGCACGTAGTTATGAGGCAGGAAATCCGATGACGTATCGGCCACGAAGGCGAACTGCAACACGCGCATGCCGGGGAAATTGAACGCGTCGCGCAGCGCTTTCACTTCCGGCGTGATGATGCCCAGGTCTTCGGCAATGATGGGCATGTCGCCCAAAGCAGCCTTGAGGGCCTGGAACAGTGCCCTGCCCGGCCCTCTCACCCATCGCCCATTAACGGCCGTGGGTTCGCTGGCCGGCACCTCCCAGTACGACTCGAAGCCGCGGAAGTGATCAATGCGCACGAAATCGAACAGTGCGAACGCCGAGCGACAACGCTCGATCCACCAGGCATAACCCTGCTTGGCCATCGTGTCCCAGCGATAGAGCGGATTACCCCAGCGCTGGCCGGTTGGGCTGAAGTAATCGGGCGGCACGCCGGCAACCACCGTCGGGTTGCCGCGCTCGTCCAGGTAGAACAACTCGCGATGCGACCACACGTCAGCGCTGTCGAAGGCCACGAAGATCGGGATATCGCCGATGATCTTGACGCCCCGGTCGTTGGCATACTGCTTCAGCGCTATCCACTGGCGGAAGAATTGGAACTGGTAATACTTCTGCTTTTGGATCTCGTCGGCGAGCTGATTCCGCGATCGCGCAATAGCTGTGGGCGTGCGGCGGGCCACGTCGTCCTGCCAGCGAGTCCAGGCCTCGCCGCCATGCGCATCCTTCAGCGCGGCGAACAGCGCGTAGTCATCCAGCCAGCCGGCGTTGGCCGCGCAGAACGCCTCGAACGCATCGTGCTGATCCGTCGAAGCATATTGCATGAAGTGGATATAAGAGCGATGCAGCATGTCGAGCTTGAAGTCAATCACATCGCCATACTCGACCCACTCGGCCGGAAATGCGGGAGCATCTTTGAGGTCATCCCAGGTCAGCGCGTTCTCACGCGCCAGGTGCTCCAGGCTGATGAACAACGGATTGCCGGCGAAAGCCGAGAAGCACTGGTAGGGGGAATCGCCGTAGCCGGTCGGGCCGAGCGGCAACACCTGCCACAGCTTCTGACCCATTTCGGCCAACGCGTCAACGAAGCGATAGGCATCGTCGCCAAATTCCCCGATGCCGAAGCGACCCGGCAACGATGTAGGGTGAAGAAGAATGCCGCTTGCTCTTTCCATGATGCTCCTGAATCGCGCCTGTGGCGCTCGGACGCTGCAATTGTATCCATTCACTCCATACTTGCGCGCTTGCGCGGGATGCGCTTTGCCACCAAAGGAAGCCGTGTGTCGCAGCCAACGGCACCGAGCCATCCGGATGCTGGTCGTTCGTCGTTCGGGCCTGCGCTATACAATCTACAGCGTGCAACTCTCCCGAACGATTCGCCGCCCATCGGCAAGCGACGATGTCGTGCCGACGGCGTCGCACGGCAAACCGCTGTGGCGCAGCCTGCTCGAAATCCTGATCGCGCTTGGCATCGTCGTGCTGGTCTACAACTTCTTCTTCGCCTCGGTCAGCATCGAGAGCGAGGGCATGAGCCCGACGCTGCGCGCCGGCCAGCGCGTGTTGGTCAGCCGCTTGCCTTATCGGCTGACCCCTCCTCGCCGAGGCGACGTGGTCGCCGTGCGCAGTCGCATAGACCCTTCCCGATTAGAACTGCACCGGGTGATCGGCCTGCCAGGCGACGCGATCACCATCAGGGGAGCGCAGGTGGCAGTGGGCGGGCTACCGCTTCAGGAGCCGTATCTGCTTGAACCGCGCGAGCGACTGAACCTGGGCGCGACGACGGTCGGTCAATATCGCATAGGTCAGGACAGCTATTTTCTGCTCAACGACAATCGCGCCGACCTGAGCGACAGCCGGGCCTATGGTCTGTTCTCGCGCGATCAGATCCTCGGCCGCGTCTGGCTGATCTACTGGCCGCCGCAGAGCATCGCCGCAGTGGCCCATACCCCGCCTGTGCGCAGCCAGCGCTAGCTGTGCACAGCCACCGCTGGAGCCATCATCGGTAGGCCGTCACTGCGCGCTCCCGCACCACGGGTTGTCCGCCAGTACCCAGCACTTCCAGCCGGTAACCGTAGAAACCGCGCTCCGGCAGACAGTCCTGCAGCACGCCGCTTGGCCCGCCGGAAATCACCAACGGCTGGCCATTTCGCGTGATGCGGACGGATGCGATGTCGCCGCTCGCAGCCCAGCGGATCGTCACACACGAGCCGACCGGGACGCTCTCCGGCGTCACCGTGAACGCGTCAATCGTCGGGCCGGATGGCCCAGGCGAGATCACGTTGATGGCGCGCACGGCGCGAGCGACACTGGCGCCGTATGCTTCCAATGTGTAGGTGTTTTGGCCACCTACCTGCGGGTAATCTTGCATGGTGCCGACCACCGGCGCCCCATCCATGATCACCGTGTCGTTGCGCAGCAGCCGGACGCGATTCACCTGCCCGCGCACATTCCAGCGGATGGTGACAGCCTGGCCGAGCGTGACTTGGTTCTCGGGGACTAAGGTGAACTCTTGAATCGTCGGCGCGCCGGGCGACTGACCAACCTGGATGACGATCTGCCGGATCTCGATCGTGCCATCGAACTTCACCACGCGCAGCTCATAGGTCGTCGTTACGTGGGGATAGACGGTTTGCTGACCAACCACCGCTACCGGATATTGAACCCACGGTTGCCCCTGAGCGTAGAAATAGGCCGCCTGCACGCCCTGAGCATTCCAGGAGAACAACACCGGCTGACCGGGCGAGATCTGGGTAGGGTTGGCCGAGAAAGAAATGCCTGGGCTGGGAGTCTGGGTGGGGACGACGGGTTGTGGCACCTGAATGCCGACGTATACGCGCGCGCCGAATCCCACGCCCTGGGCGTTGCGCATCCGCCAAAAGCCTTGATAGACCCCCGGCGCGGTCGGTGCGATCAGATCAACATAGAAATCCACCGTTTGTCCCGGTGCGACGGGTTGACCGACCACTTGCATCTGGCCGCCCATTTGCGCCAGCGGCGAGTTGCCGCCGTCGAAGCTAAAGGTATAGGCCGTCGTCCAGGTGCAGGTGCCGGAATTGCGCACCCGCCAACCTTTGCGAAACCGCTGGCCGGGCTGCACGAGGGGCGGAGCGGTCATGTTCTGATCGTCGTAGGTAAGGTCCGCCACGAACGCCATGCCGTCTATACAAGCGGGGGCCGGCTCGGTGACGATGATGATGGGAGGCGCGCCGGGGGTGGGCGTCGGTATGGGCGTGATCTGTTGCGGCGGGACGCCGAGGTACTGCGCGATCAGTCGGTTGAGCGTGCCGTCGGTTTGCATCTGCACTAACGCCTGGTCGAACGCGCCCAGCAACGTCGAACCCTTGCGCGTCGCCACGGCGAGCTGCTGCACGTTCAGCCGCTGGCCGACCAGCTTGTATTGGCCGCGCGACGTGTTGACGATCTCCAGCATCGGACCCAGGTCGGCCACCAGCAAATCAATGCGCCGGTTGCTCAGGTCGCGCACCGCGTCGTCCAGCCGGGCGTAGAGGAACAGTTCGTTCGGCGCCATCAGCCCGGTGTTCACCAGTGCCTGGCGCAACCAGGACTCGTAGACGGTGCCGCGCTGGGCGCCGATCTTTTTGCCGACCAGGTCCTCGGCCGAGCGAATGACCGTGGTGGGCGAATCGCCGGGCGCGATGATGCCGTCCTGGCTGATGTAATAAAAGTTGGTGAAATCAACGGCGCGCCGGCGATCCTCGGTGACGGAGAGGGCCGCCGCAGCCGCATCCACTTGCCCGAGCCGCATGGCGTCCAGCACACCTTCGAAGGCGAAATCGCTGAATTCCACCTGCACGCCCAGGCGGCGGCCGATCTCGCGCATCAGGGCGATATCCAGCCCGTCGAGCTGGAAGTTTTGACCATAGTAGGCGAACGGTGGATAGTCGCCCGACGTGCCGACGCGCAACGTCTTCGTGGCCAGGACGCGCGCCAGGTCGTCGTTGGCCGGCATGGTCGGCACTGCAGGTTGGGCAGTCGGCGTGGGCGCGGGCTGCGGACCACACGCGCTCATCAGGATGGCGACAGCGACGAGCGCGATGCCAAGGAACTGCCGGGCTGGCTTCATCACGAACGGACCTCCTCTTCTCGATGAGGCCGATCATAGTCGCGACCGCAGAATTGTCACTCCCGCCGGAACAGACCGCGCCGCGCGTATTCTGCTGCCGCCTCGCGCACGAAAGCAGCCGTTTGTGCTGCGTGGTAGTCGCGCTCCAGCCGATCGGCGATGGCGAGCAGCTCGGCTTGGGTCGAGCGCCCCGGTCGGAGCGCTTCGTAGATGCGCAGCAGCTCGTCGTTCGGCACGGCAGTCAGCTCGGCTGCGCGACGCAGGTTCTCGGCCAGTTGGGTGAAGCCAGCCTCGCGCGCTGCGTCGGCCTGCCGGCGCAAGGTGTCGGCGGAAATTTGGAAATCGCCGATCAATCTTTCGTCTTGCATCTTGCCTCCTGCCTCACACCTCCGGCTCCCAGTCGAAGAACAACTCCTGCGGCGGCCGATCGCGCACCTCTTCGGTTTCGCGGCGATGCAGCAGCGCCGTCTTCACGATCAGCCGCAGGCGCGCCCAGTTATCCACCGTCACCGGCACAGGCCTGACCGTTTCACCTTTGGCGTACTTCGCCGCGTTGCGCCCGATCTGCTCAAAGGTCTCCAGCGTCAGGCTGGGCGAGAACGAGAATAGTTCAAGGTTGTGCAAGCGCGGCATGCCGCGCTTGTGGATGACCGTCGTGCCGCGACTCTGCAGGCCGATGCCGATGCCGCTGCCGCTGTAGCTCGACGCCGTGAAGCCAAGTTGCGCGCAATCGCTCGTGTGATAGGCCTTGATCAGCCGCGCCACCAGGCCTTCTTTAGCCACGCCGGTGAAGATGGCTTTGAGCACCGCTTCGTGATCGAGGCCATTGATCGTCTGGGTCAGCGCCGTGCCGAAGGCCGGGCCCACGCACACGATCACCTCGTTGAAGCGGCCCCGCCGGGCCGGGCCGACCTCATGCAGGTTTTGCATCGGCGTCCCGATCCGGTCGGCGATGAAATCGCGCGGCGAGCGAACCTGCGGCAGGCTGATGACTTCCTGCCAACGCGCGCCGCCCAGGCGATAGCCGGTGCCCGGCCCGGCATAGTCGTTCGGGTCGGTGAGCGCAGAGAGGACCCGCAGGCCGGAGGAGGAAAGAGACTGAGAACTCGAATCTGCCCCCTGCGCTTCGGAACCTTTCACAAAAATTGCTGCAGGTTGCAGGTAATCACCCAACATGCGCTGGTGCAGCATTTCTGCGATGTTGTCGGCGATGCCCGCAAAGCCACGCCGGCGCAACGCGGCGACCACATCGCGCACGTCTTGCTGTCCGGCCAGAAAGCGATCTGCTGCGGCCAGGTCGGCAACGATGTCGCGCGGCGGCATGTCCTCGCTGCTGTGGGCCACGACAGCGGCTTCTACTTCTTCATCGCGGATGTCGGGGAAGCCCAGTTCGGCGTAGACGGCCTGAGCAGCGCGCGCGGCCTCGCGACGGACGGCCAGCGCTTCTCCTTCGGTCACCGGCCGCAGACCGCCGTCCACCTGCATGTCGCGCTGCAACACGTTGTAGTCGTCGAAGTCTTCGGCGTCGAAGTTGCCGCCGCCGAACATGTTGTCGCGGCGCGGCACGGCGCTGTAGCCGCTGAAGATGAAGTCGGTGCCGGGGATGAACTGCAGCATCAGCTTGGCGCTCTTGCGGATGGCGCTGTGGCTGGCGAGCGCGTCGTTGCCGCTGGCCACCTCCAGGCCAAGCATGGCCGCGATCAGGTTCTCGGCCAGCACAGCGCGCACGCCGCCCGGCAGCGACTCCGGCAGGGCGATGCACGAGATCGAGCCGTTTTGCACACCCTGGCTGCCCGCGCCGCGAACCACGCACAGACAGCGCGCCTCTAGATACAGCATGCTCTTGCCCTCGCTGCTGCCCATCAGCGCCTCGCTGCCGGTGCCGCTGGTAAAGCGGATCTTCACCCCGCGCGAGGCGTAGGCGCTGGCCAGGAAGGCCTTGCTCCACGGTGTGTCGTCGCCGTCCACGAAGCTGCGTTCAGTGCCATACACGCTCAGCGTCTCGGCGTAGGTGGTCAACCCCTTCATCGCCAGCCGCAAGCCCATGCTCTCTTCGATGGCGCACTGGGTGAGCACGCCGCCGCGCCCGGTCTGCGAGCCGATGAGCACGCACAGCGCGTTGAGCGGGGCCATGCGCGCCACGCCGACGGTGGTTTCGATTTCGGCGAACCCGCGCAAAGCAGCCTCGGCCGCATCCGCTGCCAGCAAGGCCGGGTTCTCGCGCCGGTTGGTGACGTGGGCCTGGTTGGCCGGCGTCTTGCGCACGCGCATCTTGGCCAGCCCCATCATCATCTCCAGCACGTTCATGTGCCGCACGACCTCGCACAGCTTGGCCGGCGTGCAGCCCAACGCCAGGCGGCGCACCTCGCGCGCCGGCACGTTGATGTCAACCAACATGCGCGCGAGGCGCAACGACGACGTGGCCATCGCTTCCCCGGCAGCACGAAGGTCGAGGAAATGATCGGCGATGAACGTGTCAATCGCGTCGAAGTCGGCGCGCAGTTTGCCGTCCATCTCGGCAACCCGGTTGCTTTCCACCGTCAGGCTCGGCGCCGGATCGTTCGGCCCGTCGGCCACGATCAGCCCGGCGTCGGGCCATGCTTCGACGAACGTCTCTTTGTTGATGTCGCGCTCGGCCAGCAGGGCGAAGCGTTTGGATTGAGACATGGCCGTGTAGTGTACAGGCTGTGGGTCATTCGTAGAATCGGAAATCGCGCACGGCGCTGCGGAAGCTGCGCACCATCAGCCAGGCCATGACCGGCGTGCCGATCACGAACATGGCCCACACCGCGATCAGACCACCGCCGATGGTGCGCACGGTCAGTGCGGCTGCACCGGTGATCGCCCACAGGCCCCCACCGAAGATCACGAGGGGGATGCGGGTGTTGCCTATGCCGCGCAGACCGCCGGCCGCCACGAACAAAATCGCCAGCGGCGGCATGCTGAACGCCATCACCCGCAGCGCATCCACGCCCGCACTCACCACCGCCGCGTCATCCGTGAACAAGCGCAGCACCTGCGGCGCGAAGAGGAATAGGATCGCCCCGAAGCCCGTCATCCAGATCAACGCCCACTCCGCGGCAATGCGGGTGGCCGCTGCGCCGTCTTCGATCTTGCGCGCACCCACACTCTGACCCACCAGCGCCGTGGCGGCGATCGCGAATCCGAAGCCGGGCAAAAAGGCCAGCGACAGGGCATTGATGGCGATGCGGTTGGCGGCCAGCATCGCCGTCCCCAACTGCCCAACCACGACCGTGAGCACGAAGAACGCGCCGCTGGCCAGGATTTGTTCCAGCGCCGCCGGCACGCCGATGGATAGCACCCCTCTGGCGATGGCAAAGTTAGGCCGCCAGGCGCCTCGTCCTCCGATGCGAATGCCATTGCGCCCACGCCACAGCACAACTAGCAGCACCGCCAGCGCGATGGCGCGCGCGATGAACGTGGCCCACGCGCTGCCGACAGCCCCGAGCGCAGGCAACCCCAGATGGCCGAAGATCAACGCCCACGTCAGCGGGATGTTAATCAAGTTGGCGATGGTGGTGACGACCAGCGGCGTGCGCGAATCGCCCGCGCCGCGCAACACGCCGCCGCCGATGAACAGCCCGATCAGCACGATCACCGTGCCCATCGTCACCTGCATGTAGCTCACACCGATCTCGGCAGCAGCCGGGTCCATGCCGAACAGCCCGATGATGGGCGCGGCCAACAGGAAGCCGACCGTCGCGAGTGGGACGGACACGATCAGGCTCCACATCAACGATTGGCGGGCCAGGTTGCTAGCGCGCGAGAAATCGCGCGCGCCGACCGCCTGTGCCACCAATACCGACGCACCGATGGACAGCGCGGCCAGCGCCGCCAGCAGGAACTGCATCACCTGCACGGCCGCGCCTACCCCGGCCAGTGCCAACACGCTGATGGCGAGCTGAGCCACCAGCCAGGTATCCACGATGCCGAGCAGGGTTTCGAGGAAGTTCTCGGCGATGACCGGCCAGGCCAGGGCAAACACGCGGCGGCGCAACGCAGGTGCTTTGACGCCTGGTGTTGTCGCGCCGGCTTCGAGGTTCAAGCTTTCTTCAACGGATGCCACGATAAGAGACGAAGAATCATACTCGCTCAAGTCGTCACGGCGCGGGAAGCGCGCGTCACGCCGGACACGTGGCGCAACCTCGCCCTCGTGCAATAGGCAATACGCAAGATTTGTGATGCACTCAGCTTAGAATCCGTGCGGTTTTACAATCGGAGGCATGGCGAAAACCTATCCCGACGTCTGCGACTCCATCCTCGAGACCGTGGGTCACACGCCGCTGGTGCGGTTGCACAAAGTCACGCGCAGCGTCGCGCCCGATGTGTTGGCCAAAGTCGAGTTCTTCAACCCCGGCGGCTCGGTCAAAGATCGCATCGGCATCTCGATCATCGAAGATGCCGAGCGCAGCGGGCAATTGAAACCGGGTGGCACCATCGTTGAGGCCACCAGCGGCAACACCGGCGTCGGCTTGGCCATCGCGGCAGCGGTGAAGGGCTACAAGTGCATCTTCGTCATGCCCGACAAGATGAGCGACGAGAAAATCCGCACCCTGCGCGCTTTCGGCGCCAAGGTGGTCATCACGCCGACGGCGGTGGACAAGGACGACCCGCGCAGCTACTACAAAGTGGCCGAGCGACTGGTGCGCGAGACGCCCAACTCGATCCTGGGCAACCAGTATCACAACCCGGCCAACCCGGCCATCCATTACGCCACCACCGGCCCCGAAATCTGGGAGCAGACCGGCGGCAAAATTGATGCGTTCATCGCCGGTATGGGCACTGGCGGCACCATCACCGGCGTGGCGCGCTATCTGCGCGAACGCAAGCCGGACATCAAGATCGTCGGCGTGGACGTGGCCGGCTCACTGCTGCTCGACACCTGGAAGAACGGCAAAGTGCCCGAAAACCCAATCCTCAAGACCTACAAGCTGGAGGGCATCGGCGAAGATTTCATCCCCTCCACGCTCGACCTGAGCGTGTGCGACCTGGTGGTGCAGGTGAACGACCGCGAGTCGTTCTTGATGGCGCGGCGCATCGTGAGGGAGGAAGGCATCTTCGTCGGCGGATCGTGCGGCGCAGCGGTGGCCGGCGCGTTGAAAGCCATCCCCCAGCTCAACCTGACCGCCGAGCACACGGTCGTGGTGTTGCTGCCGGACAATGGCGCGCGCTACCTCACCAAGTTTTTCGACGACAACTGGATGCGCGACAACGGCTTCTTGAACACCGACTGGTCGCAGGGCACGGTCGGCGACTTCATCCAGGCCAGCCCGCTGCGGCCGGTCGTCACGGCTCGCCCGGGCGAGCCGTTGAGCGTGGTGATCAAGCGCATGAAGCAGCACGATTTCTCGCAACTGCCGGTGACCAACGGCGATGGAAAGTTGCAAGGCATGGTGAGCGAGAGCGACATTCTGAACTACATGCTGGATAACACGCACGTGTCGTTCAATGAAGTGACGATCGAACCGTTGATTCACGAAGCGGCTACCGTAGACGAGAGCACGCCGCTCAACACGCTCAGCGACATCCTGCAAAAGGCCAAGGCCGCCGTGTTGGTGGACGAACAGCGCCGCGTCAACGGCGTGATTACCATGATGGATGTGATTGACTTTCTGGCGGCATAGCGCGCGTTGCGTATTCCGCATCGCGCATCACGGAATACGCAATGCGCCATGCACGACACCCTTGCCATGGGCGCCATCGCTGCGAGTGAACCTTTCACAATCGAACATGCCAGCCTGTTTGACTTATGGCCTATCTGGCGGGTGGAGCGAGCCGCCTTCGGCAGCGATGCCTACGACCCACTGACTTTGCTGGGCATGGCGCTCACCCCGCGCATGGTGCGCCTGAAGGCCGTGGTGGCCGGACGGATCGCCGGCTTCGTCGCCGGTGAGATCAGCGCCCGAGAAGGTTGTGGCTGGATCGTCACCATCGGCGTGCATCCCGATGCGCAAGGCCGAGGCATCGGCACGGCGCTGCTGCTCGCGGCAGAACGCGAACTCGGCGCGTCGTGCATCCGGCTGACGGTGCGGCTGAGCAACACGCGCGCCATTGGGCTGTATCAGCGCTGCGGTTACCGCTGGGTAAGCACCTACCGACGCTACTATCACGACGGCGAAGATGGGCTGGTGATGGAGAAGCAGGTGTGAGGGGCGATCAAGCGATCTGGCCCGGCGGCGGCGCGAGTCGGGCTTTGTGCTTGCGCGGACGTTTCTGCGCCGCGCGTGGTGCTGCGCGTGGTTCTTCATGCTGCGCCACAAACGGCAAGTATTCCAGGTAGCGGCGATACACCCGGTCAAATTCGCCCGCTTCGACCAGCTTCTCCTGGGCATATTGCCGGATGGTGTTCGACAGGCTATAGCGTGGCTGCGCCCCGCGCTCGTCCACGATCACCAGCGATTTGTTCACCAGGTGCGTGAGCACATCAAGCACATCTTCCCGACGCAAATGGGCGGAGTCGCCTTGCTCTTGTGCTTCGGCGCGCTCCGGTTCCCATGCACACACCGCCTCGGCCAGCTCCAGGGTCCAATCGGCGGTGAAGATGGACAGTCGGCGCAACAGCACTCGCTCGGCCTCGGAGAGCAAGTCGTAGCTCCAATCCATCATCGTGCGCAGCGTCTGTTGCTTGGGCGGCGCCAGGCGATTGCCGCCGGTGAGCAAGCTGAAGCGATCATCCAGCCGCGCGGCGATCTGTTCCAGCGAGAGCACGCGCAGGCGGGCAGCCGCCAGCTCGATGGCCAGCGGCAACCCATCGAGTTGCTGGCAAATTTGGATCAGCAACGCCTCATCTGCTTTGTCGAGGGCGAACTCGGGGCGGACAGCCCTGGCGCGCTCGACGAAAAGCTGCATGGCTTCCTCGCAGCGCATGGGCGGCACTTGCCACGTCATCTCGCCGGGCACGTTCAACGGCTCGCGACTGGTGGCGAGCACGCTCAGGTTCGGGCACATCTGCACCAACCGCACCGCCAGCGTGGCGCAAGCGCCGATCAGATGTTCGCACGTGTCCAACACAATCAGCGTCGGCCGGTCGTCGCGCAGCCGGTCGCGCAGCGCTTCGACGGTGACCAGGCCTTCGGACGACATGCCGATCGCAGAGGCTACTGCATTTGGCACCTGGGCGCCGTCCTGAACGGAAGCCAGCGGCACAACCCATACGCCGCCAGGGAAAGCCGGCAGCATCTCCGACGCAGCCTGCACCGCCAGGCGCGTTTTGCCCACGCCGCCCGGGCCGGTCAGCGTCAGCAGGCGCGTCTCGCCAAGCCGCTTCTTCACCTCGGCGATTTCTTCTGCCCGCCCGACAAAGCTGGTCAGTTGTGTGCGCAGATTGGTAGGCGGTCCGCCGCGCGGCGGGCTGGCCCTGAGGACATGGCGCATCTCGCGCGCGGCCTCGGCCAGCCGGATCAACTGCGCCGCCGTCTCCGGCTCGTCCTGCAGGTGCAGCGCTTCGACGAACTGCGCGCGAACCACTGCCGGGTCGGGCATGCGCTGGTTGCTCTCCAGCCGCGCGATGTGCGCCTCGGAATAGCCGACGGCCGCGCCGAGTTCGCGCTGTGTCAGACGAGCCCGACGCCGCAAATGGCGCAGGAACTCGCCAAAGGTGGCGAAAGGTGCGGGAGAGAGTGTTTCCGTCATGTCGACTACAGGATCAGGTCCTGCCCACGATCGGCGCATTTCCGAATTTTGATGCGGAGGTGTTCGCCCCGCCGCTCCGCCTCACAATCTCTTGGCTGCTGCAAGCGCGATCGCTTTGAGACGAGAACGGGATTGCGCATCACATCGGTCGGAACTTCACCCGACGCATTCTACTGCCGGCGCGTGAAGGCGCGATGAATTGAAATCCTGCACACATCCGATCACCCGCAAGGATTCCGAGGAGACAGCTACTCCTCACACACCCGAACTTGTCAAACTTGTCGCCGCGAGTGACAAGGGCACTGACAGAAAAGATCAACTTTTCGCGCCGCATCTGGCCTATAACGCATGGCGAGCGAATTCAGCTCAACTAGTTCGCAATAGGAGGTAGGTCTATGTTCACCTACGTTGATGTCATGTATGCGAAGACGCGGTACGAAGAGATGTTGAAGGAGGCGGAAGAGCAGCGTCGGTTTGCGCAGGCCGCGGCGCAAGGCCCGAACGCGTTACAGCGCGCGTTCGCGACGCTGGTACGCGCGCTCGCTCCGAAGCAGGCGCAGCGCGAAGCCGCACAGACACCGGCCATGCGCAAGAGCCTGGCGGCGGAGTGAAGCCTGGCAAACAACGCTGGACGCGAGGAC
Source organism: Anaerolineae bacterium (assembly GCA_023511655.1). Taxonomy (GTDB): domain Bacteria; phylum Chloroflexota; class Anaerolineae; order J036; family Brachytrichaceae; genus JAAFGM01. The sequence continues at coordinate 749 of JAIMBB010000120.1, read as the reverse complement.
CCCGCGATCAACCGCGGGGTCTTTCCGTTTTCACCAGCCGGGTTCGACTCGCTGCTTGCGGGCTGAACCATCACCCCAACTCAGCCACCGCTCTTTCCTGCTAGCCGGACGCTCGTTCGCAACGCCTTCCCATCAATCGGTCCGGTTGGCCCGGCCTCTTTGACCACCTCGAGCGCGATCGTCGTCACCGTGCGTGATACGTTTTTGATCGCGCGCAGCCGGTTGAGCAGGTCCTGCAAGCCGCGCGGCGAGTCGGTGCGCACCTTTAGCAGGTAAATGTCCTCGCCGTCCACGCTATAGCACTCCAGGATGCAGGGCTCGCGATGCACGAACTTCTCGAACGCATCATCGCCCTTGCGGGCCGGCACAGCCGACGTGCTGACGCGGATGAACGCCACGAACCCCTGGCCGATCTTGGCCGGGTCGAGCGCAGCAACGTAACCGCGGATCACGCCGGCCTGCTCCAGCCGTTGCACCCGCGCATACACCGACGGGCCGGTCAGCCCCACCGCCTTGCCAATCGCCGCGTGCGTCAGACGGCCGTTCGATTGCAGCAGCCGCAGTATTTCAATGTCTTTGTCATCTAGCCAGATTGACGAAGTATTCATTGGAAATTGCTCAGTTGAAAACATCGCATAATTGGGAGTCATGAGAGGTAGAAAGGCAAAGGCAGTGAAACTGCGTGAGAGTCGGCACGTCAAGGTCGCACGGATTATCTACGCTCAGACGCAGGCGGTATTCCCAAAATA
>JAIMBB010000119.1 GCA_023511655.1 Anaerolineae bacterium | reverse complement strand
ACCTTGCCCTTCTCGCCGTGGGGCAGGCGGAGCGAGGAGTCCTTCACCTCGCGCGCCTTCTCGCCAAAGATCGCCCGCAGCAGCTTTTCCTCGGGCGTCAACTCGGTCTCGCCCTTGGGCGTGATCTTGCCCACCAGGATGTCGCCCGCGTTGACCTCCGCGCCGATGCGGATGATGCCGTTCTCGTCCAGGTCTTTCAATGTCTCTTCGCCGACGTTGGGGATATCGCGCGTGATCTCCTCCGGACCCAGCTTGGTCTCACGCGATTCGGTCTCGAATTTCTCGATGTGAATTGAGGTGAACAGGTCTTCGCGGACGAGGCGCTCGCTCACCAGGATGGCGTCCTCATAGTTGCCGCCTTCCCAGCTCAGGAAGGCAACCAGGACGTTCTGGCCCAACGCCAGCTCGCCGTGGTAGGTGCTGGATGAATCGGCGATCACCTGACCTTTCTTGATGCGCTGGCCCTTCACCACGATGGGGTGCTGGTCAATGCATGTGCTCTGGTTGCTGCGGTTGTATTTGCGCAACTGGTATGTGCGGCGGCCCTTGCTGCTCTGCACCACGATTTGCCGCCCAGTCACGCTGACGACCTCGCCATCCTCGGCGGCAACCACCACCTGGCCGCTATCCATGGCTGCCTGTGCTTCCATGCCGGTGCCAACGAGGGGCACGTGTGGCTTGAGCAACGGCACGGCCTGCCGTTGCATGTTCGAGCCCATCAAGGCGCGCGATGCTTCGTCGTGTTCGACAAACGGAATGAGCGCTGCGCTGATGCCGACGATCTGCTTGGGCGAGATGTCCATGTAATCCACCTGATTCGGGTTGGCGAACATGAACTTTTGGTGACGCCGCACCGAAATGCGGTTGTCCAAAAATTCGCCCTTGTCGTTCAGACGAGCGCTGGCCTGGGCGATGGTGAACTTGTCTTCCGTGTCGGCCGACATGTACACCGCTTCGTTGGTCACGTATGGTCGGACGGGAATCTCCTCGATGGTCTTGTAGCGCTGCAGCCTGACCGCCAGCTCGTGGTCAATCACGGTGCCGGCCTCGGCGATCACCTCGCCTTTGCTGTCGAGGACGTCTTCGCGCAGCGTGCGGCCTTCGGTTTCGGCGGCCGTGTTGGGGACGGTGTTCTTCACCTTGCGGTAAGGCGTCTCCAGGAAGCCATAGGCGTTCACGCGAGCGTAAGTGGCCAGGCGGCCGATCAGGCCGATGTTCGGGCCTTCCGGCGTCTCGATCGGACAGATGCGACCGTAGTGGCTGTGGTGCACGTCGCGTACGTCGAAGCCGGCGCGCTCGCGGCGCAGGCCGCCCGGGCCAAGCGCCGACAGCGTGCGCTTGCTGGTCAGCTCGCTCAGCGGGTTGGTCTGTTCCATGAACTGCGAGAGCTGCGACGAACCGAAGAATTCGCGCACGGCGGCGACCACCGGCCGGATGTTAATCAGGTTGACCGGCGAGGGCGAGTCGTTGTCCGGCATGGACATGCGCTCCTTCACCATGCGCTCCATTCGGCGCAAGCCGACGCGCAGCTTGTTCTGGATCAGCTCGCCGTTGGTCTTCACGCGGCGGTTGCCCAGGTGATCGACATCGTCTACCGGCAGCACGCCGTTGTTGATCTGGATCATGTGACGCAACAGCTCGACGATGTCACGCTTGGTGATCGTGCGATGCGTGCGCGGGATCACCCCTTCGCCGTTCAGACGTTGGTTCAGCTTGTAGCGGCCGACCCGTTCCAGGTCGTAGCGGCGCTGATCGAATAGTTGCTGCTGCATGAACTCGCGCGCGTTATCCAGCGTAGGCGGGTCGCCGGGGCGCACGCGCTTGAAAAACTCGATCAGCGCTTCTTGCGCGATCGGGCGGGAGGGCTTGTAAGCCCACTCCGGCTCCTGCTTGAAGGTAGCCTCGATGAACTGGTGGTCAGGGTTGTTGTCCACGTCGGCGAAGAGTGCGCGAATCTCTTCGTCGGTGCCGGTGGTCAAGATGTCCTTGGTGATGCCGTCGTCCACTGCCGCCAGCGCGCGCAACAGAATGGTGACCGGGATGGTGCGCTTGCGGTTGAACTTCAGGACGATGTAATCGCTCTTGCGCGTCTCGAACTCCATCCACGCGCCGCGGTCCGGGATGAGCTTGGCCTGGCCAAGCGGCCGGCCGCTGTTCGGGTCTTCGTCGGCGCTGAAATACACGCCCGGCGAGCGGATGAGCTGCGACACCACCACGCGCTCGGTGCCGTTGATGATGAACGTTCCGTTCCCCGTCATCAACGGAAATTCGCCGAAGTAGATCGTGTCTACCTTGTGCTCGTCGGTCTTGCGATTGTGCAACGCCACTTTGGCATAGAGCGGGGCGCCGTAGGTCAGATCGCGCTCCACGCATTCCTCGATGCTGACCTTCGGCTCCTCGAACCAGTAGGTCAGGCCGTATTCCTTGGCCTGCTTGTAATTGCCGGGGAAGTAGATCGCCATTTCGCCGTTGAAGCTCTCGATGGGCGAAATTTCTTCGAACAACTCGCGCAGCAGCTCGTCCTGAAACAATTTGAACGACTGAATCTGCACTTCGATCAGCTTAGGGAGAAGTTGAATATTGGCAGCGCGGGCGTATGACTTCGTCGCTCCGTTTTGATACGTCACCATTAATCTACCATCCTTGAATGTTTGCAACCCGATTGGGTGGCTTGCATCCGCACCCGAAAACAGATGCACCTGACACGCATAATGGCAGTTTCGAGAGACGAGTTTAAGGCGACCAGGTTATCCTAGTCGCCTATGTCTTCGAACTGCCTGCTTTTGATAGCCCAAATTATACGCGTCGGCGATGGATCGTCAAGCCCGTTGCGCATTGACTTTGCGGCCCCGGATGGTCTGACGGCCGGCCGTCTTTCACAGCGCCAGGGCGTATGTTTCGATCAGCTCCTGGGCGCGCGCGACGAATTGGCCGACCGGCATAGCCCTCAGGTCCTCGCCGGTGCGCAAGCGGACGGCGACTGCCTCGGCCTGCATTTCCTTGTCGCCCACCACGAGCATGTAGGGAATCTTCATCGCCTGCGCCTTGCGGATTTTGTTCTGCATGCGGTCGGGGCCATCATCCACGCGCGCGCGGATGCCACACGTGCGCAATTGCTTCTCCACTCGGCGGCAGTACTCGACGTGCCGATCGGCGATCGGGATCAGCATCGCTTGCACCGGCGCGAGCCACACGGGGAAGGCGCCGGCGAAATGCTCGATCAGGAAGCCGATAAAGCGTTCGTGTGTGCCCAGCGGCGCGCGGTGGAGGCACAGAGGCGTCTTCTCCTGGCCGTCCCGATCCACGTAGGTCAGGTTGAAGCGCGGCGGCACGGCGAAGTCCACCTGATTGGTCGCCAGGGTAAACTCACGGCCGATGGCGCTGTAAATTTGCACATCAATCTTTGGGCCGTAGAACGCGGCCTCGTCCTCTGCCTCGTAAAACGGCACGTTGCCATCGCGCATGGCGCGTCGCACCATATCCTCGGTCTTCAACCAGAGCGGCTTGTTGTCCACATATTTCTTGCCCAGGCCGGCGTCGGCGTGCAGGCTCAGGCGCATGACGTATTTGTCCACGCCGAAGATCTTGAAATATTTCAGATACAAGTTGACCACGCCGAGGAACTCGCTCTCAAACTGTTCCTCGGTGCAGTAGATGTGTGCGTCGTTCATCTGCATCGAGCGCACGCGCATCAGGCCGAATAGCTCGCCGCTTTGTTCGTAGCGATAGCACGTCCCGTATTCCGCCAGCCGCAGCGGCAGGTCGCGGTAACTGCGCGGCTTGGCGGCATAGATCTTGTGGTGGAACGGGCAGTTCATCGGCTTCAGGTAATACTTCTGACCATCCTCCAGCGTCATCGGCGGATACATGCTCTCGGCGTAATAAGGCAGGTGACCGCTGCGCAGGAAGAGTTCTTCCTTGGTCACGTGGGGCGTCTTCACGCGCTCGTAGCCGGCTTCTTCCTCCATCTTCTTGGCCAGCGCCTCAAGCTGTTCGATGATGATGCCGCCGTTGGGTTGCCACAGCGGCAGGCCAGGGCCGACTTCTTCGTCGAACAGGAAGATCTCCAGCTCGGTGCCCAGCTTGCGATGATCGCGCCGGCGAGCCTCTTCCTGCATGTGCAGATAATGCTGCAGTTCTTCGGGGGTATGGAAAGCCAGGCCGTAGATGCGCTGCAGCATCGGGTTTTTCTCGTCGCCGCGCCAATAGGCGCCGCTACTCTGGGCCAACGCGAAGGCGTCGGGGTTGATCTCGCGCGTGTTGCTGACGTGCGGCCCACGGCACAGGTCGGTGAAGGTGTCCTGAGTGTAGATGGTGATCACGCCCGCCGCTCCCTGTCCGGCCCGCGAGCCATCCGCTGGGAGCGGGGAGCCGGCTGGGGAGACTTGTTCGCCCATGTCGTCGGCCGCGCCGCGCACCAGCCCGTCAATCAGCTCCAGCTTGAACGGATTGTCTTTGAACAACGCGCGCGCTTCGGCTTCGCTCACTTCGTGCCGCACGAAGTCCACGTGCTTCTTCACGATCTCGCGCATGCGCGCCTCAATGCGCGCCAGGTCCTCCGGCGTGAATGCTCTGGGCACAGAGAAGTCGTAGTAGAAGCCGTTCTCCACCGGCGGGCCGATGGTCGGCTTGGCGTCGGGGAAAAGTTCGGTGACCGCCTGGGCCATCACGTGAGCCAGCGAGTGGCGCACCTTGTAGAGCGCTAGGGGCATGCGCTTGCCCTTGCCGTATGAAATCATTTCCTCCGCTGGGGAGTTCGTCATCTGTGACATGTCATTCTTCACTCCTGGATCCGAGTTCGCTGCCGCGTGTGTCGAGCGACGAAAAAGCGCCTCTAGCCCGCGCATGGGGCGAGAGGCGCATCGTCTCGCGGTTCCACCCAGCTTGGAGTTTTAGAGATTGCTCGGCTTCCCGGTCTCTGAATACTCCATCTCTTGTCGCGCTAACGGGCGAACCCGGTTGACCTTGCTTGCTCGGTCAACGCTCGCGGAGGGTGCGCCTGCGCCGCTGGTTGCCATCACTCGCACCTGACGATGGCTCGCTGCGAACTGCGCTGCGCCGCGCATGTTCCGCTCGTCGCTTTGGGTCGTATAGGCGCGATTATACGTCGTCGCCACAGTGGAAGACCGGAGGCGTTTCGCCGGAAGGGTGCATCGGACCGGCGCGTAGGCCCAGCGCGCTCGGAGCGCGCTCGGAACGCGTCGGGCGCTTATGGCCTGCAACAGCGCCCCACAGAAGCTGCCTTCTACCGCACGTAGCGCACGGTCATCGTAGCGTGGGTGTAGATGGGAGTGGCCGCGCCGCAGGCCGTGAACAGCAGCGTCGTCGTCAGCAGCGTGATGATGATCACTTTGATGGCTTTTCGGCCCGACATGAGTTGTGAATTCCTCCTCGCTGATTGTCGAATCGCCGTGCGTTCGCTGCATGGCGGGCGACCGGCGGGCGACCGATCGCGTGAGCACGACTGTTATACTCGCTGCGATGACTCGACGTGTGTGGGCGTCGTTCGCCCTCATGGTCGCACTCACAGCTTGTGCTCTCGGCGCGTCGCCCCTCAGCGAGGTGACCGTTGCGCCGAACGTGATCAGCCCGAACGCCGACGGCACCGACGATCTGGCCCGCATCAGCTACAGGGTCAATGTGCCGGCCCGAGTTTCTATCTACCTGACCGACGGCCAGGGCCGGCGCTACGACGTGCGCCGCGACGTCGAGCGGCCGGCCATTCCCCGCCCCTACGAGTATCTCTTCAACGGCATCGGTGAAAACGGCCGGCTGCTGCCTGAAGGTGAATACATCTGGACGGTGGAGGCCGTCGCACAGGACGGCCGACGAGCGGTGCATACCGGCACGCTCACCATCACCGGCGCGGATGTCGCCTTCCCTCGCATCGAGGAGTTCACCGTCTCCACGAACGTGATCACGCCCAATCGCGATGCGATTGATGACCATGTCTACATCAACGTGTTCATCGCGCAGCCGGCGAAGCTGCGCGTATATGTGGTCGGGCCGGACAACTTCCGCTACGACGTGCCGCGGCAGGAAGGCTTGCTGCAACGTTTGCCGGTGGATGAGGTGTTGCCGGCCGGGCGTTACTTTTACGACTACGACGGCGGCATTGACCTGGGCGCCGATCCGCCTCCCGACGGGCAGTATGTCATCGTCGCCGAGGTCGAAGACCTGATCGGCCAGCGCGACGTCGTCACTGCGCCGCTCACCATCAAAGACAGCGGTCGGCCGATGGCCGAAATCGTCATCCAGCCGAACACCGGCCAGGGCTTCCAGTGGTCGCGGGTGGGCGCCACGCCAGAAGTGACGATGAAGCTGGGCGACACGCTGTACTTCACCACCACCATTCGCAACGTCGGCAACACGCCCATCCGCACGGCCGGCCCGTTCGACCCAGACGACTGCTACACGATGGAGACCAATCGCTACACCAAGGGCTTCCCCGAGGAGCCGGGGGTCTGGCGGGTGGGGGTGGACTTTGAGACCAACACCGGCGAGGATCATCCCTGGCGTTGGGGCGTAGGCACGCTCGACCAGCTGGACATCGTCGAACGCGACGGCGTGAAGCTGTATTACCTGCCACCGGACAAGCAAGTGGTGGTGCGCGGTTGCATCGTGCTCAGCCGCGTGCCGGTGCGCAATCCCTTCCGCATTTGGGGGGCGCTCATTCAGGAACAGGTCGAGATCGCGCCGATCAACAGCCGCGTCACGCCTATCCTGGTCACGCTGGTCGAGCCGTGATGCCCGAACGAAGTGCTCATGGCGCCTGGTGCTGCGAGGTGGTGCGTCACCTGAGCGAAGCGAGTCCTGGCCAACATGCTGGCTGTAGTAATCGTCTCGTGGAATGTGCGCGACTTGCTGCGCGCGTGCCTGCATTCGTTGCAGCTTGACTTGGCTGATGCGGCGCCCGACGCGCGGATCATCGTCGTGGATAGCGCCTCGTCCGACGGCACGCCGCCCATGGTGCGCGCCGAGTTCCCATCCGTCGAGCTGATCACCTGCGACGAGAACATCGGCTATGTTAAAGGCAACAACCTGGTGTTGGGCCGGTTGGAGGCCGAGCCGACCGCCGATCTCCAATTCGTCTGGCTGCTAAACCCCGATACGATCATTCATCGCGGTGCGATGCGCGCGTTGCTCGATTTCATGCGCTCGCATCCGCGCTGTGGGCTGTGCGGGCCGAAGCTGCTGAATCCCGACGGTAGCCTGCAGCACGGTGCCTTTGCCATGCCCGGCCTGGTGCAGCTTGCGCTCGAGACACAGCTGCTTTTGTGGCGCTTTCGCAACACGCGGTTGGATGGGCGCTATGACCCGGCAAGATACGAAGGCTTGCCCTTCCGAGTCGGGCATCCGCTCGGTGCCGCCATGTTCGCGCGCGTCGAGGCCATCCGACAGGTGGGGCCGTTTGACGAGGGGTTCGAGATGTATGCCGAAGAGGTGGATTGGGCGATGCGCATGCGCAAAGCCGGCTGGGAGATCTGGTGCGTGCCGCAGGCCGTGGTAACGCATTACGGCGGTGCGAGCAGTGGACAGGTCAGCGAACGGGCCGAACGCCTGAAGTGGCGTAGCCGGCAACGTTACTATCGCAAGCACTATTCGCCGCTCAAGCGCTGGTTGGCCATGCGCCTGGTGCCGGCGAGCTACCGATGGCCTGCGGGCTGATTGAACCGCGGGTACGATCAACGGCTCATGCACGGTGGGGTGGTGAAGCGGATCGAACGCGCGCGGTTGAGCATCGCTGCCGGCAATGCCGCGCAGGGTGTGATGTTGCTCGGCGGGATCGGCCTGCTGGCGGCGAGCACGGGCGACCCGGCGGCGTGGTTGCGGCTTGCAGCGATGGTCGGCGGCTATTTGCTGATCTATTTCAGCGCACACGCTTCGGCGCACTGGCTGGTCGGGCGCCTGTTGGGCATCACCTTTACGCACTACACCATCGGCGGCTCCACGCATGCCTGGGCATATCCGCCTGGCCTGCGCCAGGTCTTCGCGCGACTGCCGTTTTTCGCTGTGCATGCCGACAAAGCATCATTACATGCGGCATCGCCCGTAGCGCAGGCGATGATGTTCGGCGCAGGGATGACCAGCTCGGTGGTGTTGTGCACGCTGGCCGCGCTTTGGTGCGCGATCGGTGGCGCGCCGGGCGGGGCAATGCTGTTACTCACCAACCTGGCATGGTTCGCCGGCGCGCTGGTGGCCGAGGCGCGCACACATGGGGACTATGCAAAGGCGTCTCGCGCGCTTGCCGGCCGGCGACGCGCGTAGATCAGCGGTGCTGCTTCGACAGCCAGTCGTAGAGTTTGGGGTTGTCGTAGGTGCGCGTCCAGCAATCGTGGCCGGCGTCTGGATAAATCGTCAATCGGACGTTGCCGCCGCAGCGTCGCAAGTGGCGCACCAGGATCCGCGACTCGCTCGGCGGCACAATCTTGTCCTTGGCGCCGTGAAAGGCCCACACCGGCGTGTAACGCAGTTGGCACACCCGATCGGGATAGCCAAGCAAGCCGTTGAACCCTCCGCAAACCGGGGCGATCGCGGCGAACCGTTCAGGGTGTTCGCTGCCGAGATACCATGTCCCGTAGCCGCCCATGCTCAGGCCGGTCAGATACACGCGCGACGGGTCTACAGCATATCGCTTCATCGCGTCGTCTAGCAGCAGCAAGAGCGTGTCGGCCTGCATAGTCCACGTGGAATGTTCGGGACACTGAGGCGAGATAACGATGAAAGGGAAATCGGGCCAGCGTTCGACTACCCGGGGGATGCCATGTCTCTTTACCTGATGCACGTCCGAGCCGCGTTCGCCAGAGCCATGCAAGAACAGGATGAGCGGAAGGCGCTCCCGGCGCGAATACGCCGGCGGCAGGTGCAACAAGTAGTCGAGGCTGACGACGCGCGTGACGCGCCGGGAGAAAGTGCGGGCGGCTTGTGTCATGGCAGACCTCGGCCTCAAGTCGGCATTTCCAGGATGCGGTAAGGGTGCACGTTGACGATGAGCGTTTCGCCGAGTTGCGTTTCGCGCGCCTGCATCGGCGAGTATTGGCGGTGCTGATGGCCGTGCAGCCACAGGCGTGGCTTGAACGATTTGACCAGCCAGTTGAAGGCGTCGAAGCCGATGTGTGCCGGATCGCTGCCGTCGTGGATGCCGCGCAATGGGGCGTGGCTGAGCACGATGTCGGCTCCACGTCCCCAGCGAGCCAGACCTTGGGCCATTTTGCGCGCCAGCCAGAAGGCGCGCAACCACTGGTCGCTCTGCGTGTACTGAAAGGGGGCGCCGGGCTTGTAACGCGGGCTGCCCTCCAGTCCGGCCAGCCGCAGTTGGCCCAGGCGGTAGCGTTGCAGATCGAGGTTGATCCATCCCTGCGGCCCGCGCTGATCGTCCCGGTCGTGGTTGCCGTGCACGTAGAAACAAGGCTTGCCGAGCATGGTGGCGATGTATTCGAGGTAGTCGTTGGGCAGGTCGCCGCAACTGACTACCAGATCCACGTCGTGGCAGCGATCCAAGACCTGCGGGCTGTGAATCCACGGGACGATCTCGTCGCTGACGGCCAGCAATTTCATGAATTTTGTGGAGAGTAGAGATCGGCTAGTCCCAATCTCTACTCTCGGCTTGACCTCAGATAAGCTTCCATGAATGCATCCAGGTCACCGTCTAGCACCTCGGCCGTTTGGCTGGTCTCGTAGTTGGTGCGCGTGTCCTTGACCAGTTGGTATGGGTGCAGCACGTAGCTGCGGATCTGGTTGCCGAACTGTGCGTCCACGTGCTCGCCGCGCAACTGGCGTAACTCGGCCTCGCGCTTGCGTTCTTCGAGTTCCTGTAAGCGCACCTTCAGGATGTGCAGGGCGCGCTCGCGGTTCTGCATCTGACTGCGCTGGTCCTGGCAGGTGACGACGATGCCTGTCGGGATATGCCGGATGCGCACGGCGCTTTCGTTTTTCTGCACGTTTTGCCCGCCGGCGCCTTGCGACCGGAAGGTGTCTATCTCCAGGTCGTTTGGGGCGATCTCGATTTCGATATCGTGGTCCTGAATGTCGGGGTACACATCCACGCGGGCGAACGACGTCTCGCGGGTGTTGCCGGCGTTGAACGGCGACAACCGCACCAGCCGGTGCACGCCGCGTTCGCTGCGCAGATAGCCGTAGGCGCGATCGCCGGAGATCTGCAGCGTCACATTCTTGATGCCGGCGACTTCGCCAGGCGTGTAGTCAATCTCGCTTACCTTGAAATTGTGCCGCTCGGCCCAACGCAGATACATGCGATACAGCATCTCGGCCCAGTCCTGGGCGTCCACGCCGCCGGCGCCGGGTTGGATGGTGAGGATGGCATCCGCGTGATCGTGCTTGCCGGAGAACATCAGCTCCAGCTCGGCGCGCGCGAGCGCCTCTTCCAGCCCGGCCAGTTCGTTTTCGGCGTCGTGCACGGCAGCCTCATCGCCGCTTTCGTCGGCCAGCTCCATCATCACAGCGGCGTCCGAGGCGCGTCGCGACAGTTGAGCGTAGGCGTCCACGCTCGCTTTGAGCGTCGCCATTTCGCGCATCAGCGCCTGCGCGCGGGCGGTGTCGTTCCAGAAACTCGTGTCCGAGGCCAGCGTCTCGATCTCGCGAATGCGTTTCTCTTTCGCGACGATGTCAAAGACGCTCCCGCAGGTTGGCGATGCGCGCCTGGGCATCGGCCAGCCTGTCTTTCAATGGGGTTAGCGCTTCCAACATGGCATAGTGATGATAACAGGAAAGCTGCTCCAATTTCAAACGGCGCTCTCAAGCACACACCTTGCTATCCTTCGACCAGCGGTGGAACGGCGTGAGCTCGCGCTCGGCCAGGTGTTCGCGTGCGTCGGCCCACAATTGCGCCCAGGTGCGCCAATCGCGCAGGGCTGTTTCCGGGTGTGCCCGGCTGCGGGCGACGAAGCCGGGAAAGGCCGGCCGGCCGGTTGGTTGGCCGATGGGCTGATAGCGCAGGTCGAAGCTCCAGCGGATGTCACTGCTTACGTTTTTCAGCGAGGCGTGTTGCGTAAGCCGATGCATGAACAATGCGCCGCCGCGCCTGACCGGAACGGCGATTGGCTGTGCACCGTCCCGCCCGCCGACGAAGCGACTGGGGATTTGTAGATCGCCGGCCGGTCCTGCGCCCGGGCAATGTGGCGACAGACCGGCACGATGGCTGCCAGGCACTACGCATAGACAACCGTTCTCGACCGTCGCGTCAGTGATCGCCAGCCAGACGGTCAACATGTCTGTTTGATCAACTTCCGGCAGGGCCACGCCCTGGTCTTGATGCCAACCCACGCGCACCAGCAAGCCGCCGCGTTGGTTCAGCGGCACCAAATCTTCGGGCGGCTTGATGCGCACATGCTGGATGGGATTGCAGAGGATCTCCGGGCCGATGAACGCCTCGACGGCGTCGAGCAGGCGAGGATGGGTGAGCACGTTGAACACCGCCTCGCTCGTGTGGATCGGCGTATCGTGTCTGATGACGCTATGAGGCAGCGAGATATCGAAGTGCTGAGACCAGTTCACACCTTCGGCGATGACTTTCATCAGCCGTTGTCGAAAGGGTAGATGAGCATAGCTACTGCTGAGCTGGCCTGCGGCGAACTGATCTTCGGCGAATGTGTCCAGCGCCGCTGCGTAATCGTCCTCGATTGCACCAAGTGTGCTTTCGTCCAACAGTCCCTCGACCACGACGTAGCCCCACGCGTCGAAGTGTTGCTTCATCGCCGGGGTGACGGGCGATGCAGACGTCGTCGCGCTTTCGTTAGCCATCGAAAGCCTCCTCTTTGTGTTCAGCTCGCTACCTGGACAAGCCGGATGCGAAGCGGCCGTTGATTTTGAATGCGCAGAGGAGCTTACTACAATTGTGCAACTTTGCTTCAACGACTTCCTGCGCTGCAACATCGCGACTTTCGCCTGCTCTGGCTCGGACAGGTAGCCTCATTCGTTGGTTCACAGATGCAACTGACGGCAGTCAATTGGGACATCTTCGCCCTACTGCGCGGTCAGGCGTGGGTGTGGAATGTGTTTGGTGTGCCGGTATCGCTGGCGGCCGATGCATTCGGCCTGGGTCTGCTCGGTCTGGTGCGCGTGTTGCCCATCGTCGCGTTCGCGTTGATCGGCGGGGCGTTGGCTGATGCCCGCGATCGTCGCGAGCTAATGCTGTGGTCGTCAGCAGCTTCGATGGCCTTTGCCGCTGCGCTGGCTGCCCTGGCGTTGTTCGGCAATACTGAAGTGTGGCCGATCTATCTGGCCACGGCAGGCATCACCGCGGCGACGGCGTTTGGCAACCCGGCCCGTCAGGCGCTTCTACCCAATATCGTCCCTCACAAACACTTTACCAACGCCGTCAGCCTGAACACGCTAGGGATGCAGATCGCCAGCATAGCCGGGCCGGCCGCAGCGGGCGTGTTGATCGGCGCAACGAACGTCGGCGTCATCTACGCGCTAAACGCCGGTTCATTTCTCTGTGTGATTGCCGCGCTCTGGCTGATGACGCATCGCGATAGCGCGCGAAAAGCCAAGGGCAACGCCGTCAGCCTCGAGGCCATCGGCGAGGGACTGCGCTTCGTGTTCAGCTCGCGAATGATCGCCAGCACCATGCTGCTGGATTTCTTCGCCACGTTCTTCTCATCGGCGCGCACCATGCTGCCGATCATCGCGGCGGAGTTGTTGCGCACCGATGCCGCTGGCTACGGCCTGCTCTCCACGGCCTCGGCGCTTGGCTCGGTGATCGCCGGCGTGGTCACGTCGCTGCGCAGGGAAATCCAGCGCCAGGGCGCGGTGCTGATCGGTAGCGTGCTGGTCTTTGGCGCCGCCACCGCTTTGTTCGGGCTGACCACCCACTTTGCGCTGTCGTATTTCTTCTTCGCCCTCACCGGTGCGGCGGATACTGTTTCCACCGTCATCCGCAACATTATTCGTCAGATCCACACGCCTGATGCACTGCGTGGCCGCATGGTGGGCGTGAACATGATTTTCTTCATCGGCGGGCCGCAGCTCGGCGAGCTGGAGGCCGGGCTGGTGGCGGCGGTGTTCGGTGTGCCGTTCAGCGTGGTCAGCGGCGGCGTCGCCACAGTGTTGCTCACGCTGTGGGTGGCAGCGCGCTTCCCCGACCTGCGCACCTATCGCGCTGTGGCTCGACCGGCAACCTTCTGAAGAGGTCGGCCAAGGCAGCACATGGATTGTGGGTAGAATGCGACCCATGCACAGGCTGCTCCGACGCGTCTTCTCGCGGGAGAACCTCATCGCGCTGCTGTTGTGCCTGCTCATCATCGCGTTGGTGATCGTGTCTGCCGACAGTGCGCCGCAGTGGATTTATCAAGGCTTCTGAATGATCACTACCGAAGGTCACCCCCCGATCGCCGCGGGCCGGTTCACCATCGCGCAGGCGCAGGCGCGCAACAGCGTGTTGTTCGTGCTCAGGTTGCTGTGGTTTTTGTTGATGTTGTGGATGCGGTCGGTTTAGTTC
>JAIMBB010000118.1 GCA_023511655.1 Anaerolineae bacterium | reverse complement strand
GGTGCTGTTGAAGGTGGGCAACTTCTCGATTGACCTGCCGGATGCAAATGTGCTGATCCAGGTGAGCGGCATGTTCGGCAGCCGGCAGGAAGAAGCCCAACGCCTGGGGCGCGTGTTGCGACCGAAGCAAAACGGCCTGCTGGCGCACTTCTACACCATCGTCACGCGCGACACGCTGGATCAGGAGTATGCGGCCAAACGCCAGCTCTTCCTCACCGAACAGGGCTACCACTACGACATCCTGTATGAGGAAGAGGTGCCCGGTTTCACACCAGCGGTGATCGCTGTGGATGCCTCGTCGCCGCGCCGCACGGTCGGCGGCTTGCTCGAATAGCGCTTCGGCGGACGCGCATCGGCTCGGCAATGATGACGAACACGAAATCCAGCAACCCGCCGTCGCCCAGCGCATGGCCCATCGCCACACCATTTCGTGGTGCGTCCATCCCGCTGTCGCCGGTGATCGAAGCCGAGTTCAGCAGCGCACAACTACGCGAGTTGGCCCGCTGGCTGGGTGCAACACCCAAAGGCAACTCGCGCATCGGGTTGGTCGAACAAGTAGTCTCGGCTTTGAACGAGCGGATTGCTCGAACAGTTGCATCGCCCGAAGCTCTGCTCGAAGGGCTGACCGCCGAGCAACAGGACTTCGCCCGCCGGCTGCTCACCGCGCGCGACTACGAATTGCCTTTCGCGCGTAGCATAGCGGCATCCCTGTTGGCGAAGTCATCCGAACGGCCCAACGGATACCAGCTTGACGCCGACCGCCACCTGACCGAACTCATCGAATCACTGCGTCGTCGGGCCCTGCTCTTCCCGACGCGCGCGCTACTGCCCATCGGATCGCGCGACGTGTACTACCAGTGGCTGCCGCTGAATGGCGCGCGCCCGCCGGTCGTGCAGTGGAACGTCGAAGCACCGGACGAACGACGCGCGGCCGACGCGCGCCCCCTGCCCACCGTCAACTTTCTCGAAAGCTTCGAGACGTTTTTGAACGCCATCTTGCGCAACGGCATCACCCTGCGCCCACCGCTGAGGCCACACGCGCAGGCAACGCGCCTGATCTGGCTACGCGACTGGGAACACGATGTCGAGGAAGCGGAACGGGTGTTGCGGTCGCGCCCGAACTGGGCGCCCGATCCGCACACCGGGATCACCGTGCCGATGCTAGGCCCGATCGCGGCGGAATCGCTGGCGACGCTGGAGAACCAAACCGGCCTGAGCGGACCACACATCGAATTTCTGTTTGCCATCGCATGCGCTTTGCAATTGATTGAGTCGCCCGCAAACCAGGAGGAGATGGAGCGCCGGGTGCGCATCCGCAGCAGCGCGCTCGAAGAGTGGCTGGTGCTGAGCGATGGACAGAAGCTCCGGCGCGCCTGGACGGCCTGGAGCGAACAGATCATGGACGGGCTGGAGGTGCGCAGCGCCATGGACGCGCTGAAGCCCGCGCGCACCTTTCGCGTGATGCGCGCGCTCGGCGCGCGCTACCTGACGCCGAACCTGCTGGCTGCCGAGTGGTGCGCGTTGCGGCGCTACGTCCTGCGCATCCTGCGCGGCTTGCCGTCGGAGAGGTGGGTGAGCTGGCGCGATCTGCAGACCAAGCTGTTCGATTTTTACCCCGAATGCGTCTGGGCGTTCGCCTCGAAGATGGAATGGTGGTTCGCCCCCGCCACCCGCGGCGCCCGGTTGAACTTGCTGCGCGTCGAGGAGTGGCGCGCCAGCGTCGGCCTGATCCTCGAACACATCATCCGCGATTCGCTGGCCTGGTTCGGCGCCGTCGAAGTGCGCCTGGCGGAAGATGGTTACCTGGACGCCTTCCGAGTCACGGAGGTGGGCGAATGGCTGATCGAAGCGCGCGAGGGAAAGCTGCCGGCCGTCGCCGCGCCGGCAGCGCGCACCATCGAACCGATCGAATGGCTGGACGAGCACACGCTGAGGGTGCCGCCGGCTCCCGATCGCGCCGCCCTCGTGAGCGTGGTTCGCCGTTCGGCGGAGCGCGGCCCTGCGCCATTCACCTATATCTTCACCGCAGCCAGCATCGAGCGCGCTTTGTCGGAAGGCGTGGGCTTCGCCGACCTGGCCGGGCAGTTCGAACACGCCGGGGTATCCCTGACCAGGGCAGTCAGTGACCAGTTCAAGCTGATCGCGCGTCGTCACGGCCGCGTCCGCGTGTATCAGTCACTCACCGTGCTGGAGCTGTCGGACGACTTCGCTGCTCGGGAGCTGGCCGCCAGCACCAGCTTGATGAAATACGTGGTCTATCAACTGTCGCCGCGCACGTTCGTTTTGCAAGAAGGCGATCTGGATGTGCTGATCAAAGAACTGCAGGGCAAGGGCTACACGCCGAGGGTGAAATGAAGGATGAAAAGCTGAAGAGGGAGGAAGCAGGAACGGCGTCCTCCGACGCCTCCCTTCCCAACGCCCCTCCTTCTTTCTCCATTCTCCGCACCAGCGCCGCCGACTTTCAGCGCGACCTGGGCCGCTACTGGCGATACGTGCGCAAACTGAACGGCATCGCGCTGACGCAGCAGGGTTGGATCTACAAGAGCGCCTTTAAGTCGTTGACGGCGGCGCTGAATGCAGGGGATACGCCGGCCGACGAGCGCGATAACGGGCGCCTGTGGTTCATGCGCCGGCTGCTACAGGCAATGAACGAATTGCTCAGCACCGACTACGCCCGGCGACTGATCGTCAATCCCAATGGGCGGCTACTCGGCATGCCGATGGACCAACGGGTGAAATGGACGTTCGAGATCTGGCGCGACAGCGCGGCGTGGAACGAGTTGTTGCGGTTGCCCTTGCAGGTCTTCGCAGGGAACGAGAGGCTTGACGCATTGCCCGTGCCAGCCAAAGCGCGCCTGACGCTGCTGCGGGCGATCGGCTCTCTGGCCCAGGCGAGCCGGCAAGCTGACGCGTGGGTGACCACGGCCGATCTCATCGCACACGTCAAGCGCAACGACTACACATTCCTGTTCGAGCGTCGGTACCGCAGCGGCGGACAAAGCAGCTTTTACGCCTCGCCCTACTACGGGCCGAACAATCCTTATAGGCTTAGCTTCACGGTTAAAAACGAGACAGAAGGCTGGGACCTGGTCGAAGGCGGATTCATCGTGAATGTGCTGACCGGTCCACTGTACTGGATGGGCCTGGTCGAACTGGGATACGAACGCGCCGGCGGCGAAAATGTCCGCCCTGCGGCGTTTCGCCTCACGCCGACTGGTGCCTGGTTGATCGGTAGCGGTGAACCACCGCAATTCGTCGAGAGCGGCGGCAAGATCATCGTGCAACCGAACTTCACCGTGCTGGCCCTGGAGCCGATCAGCGACGCTGTGCTGAACGACCTCGACCATTTCGCCGAGTCGCAGGGCGGCGAGCGCGTCATGGCCTACCACCTCACGCGCGAATCGCTCTACCGCGCTCAGCAGAGCGGATGGAACGCCGCGCGCGTGATCGCCTTTCTGGAAGCGCATCAGGGAGCGCCGATTGCGGCCAATGTGAGGCGTTCGCTAGAGGAGTGGGAAGCCGCTCACCGGCGCATCACCTTCCACCGCAACGTTTGCGTGGTGCAATTCGCAGACGCCGAGGCCGAACGAGAGCTGACGGATGCGCTTGCGCCGTTCGAGCCACAAGCCATTGGCAAGGGCTTCAAGATGATCGAACGACGCACCGCCGCCGAGGTCGCCCACGCCCTACGCGAAGCAGGATGGATGCCCATGCTGCAACCGGCTGGTGAGCCCGCGACAGAGGGCGTGCTGCGGGCGAACGACGAAGGCGAAGTGACGTTCATCCAAGCCGCGCCGAGCGTCTACGCCCTGGGCAAATTGGCCCAGTTCGCCGATCTCTCCGCCGGCAAATCCGGCGACGACGGACAAAAACGGGGAGCTATCACTGCTGCCAGCGTGCGCGCGGCCATGAGCGCCGGCATGCCGCTCGACCAACTGATGACTACGCTGGCCGAGCTGCACGCCGGCCCCCTCCCAGCCGCGCTCGAGCAGAAAATCCGCGCCTGGGGTAGCTTCTTTGGCAATGCCACGCTACAACAGGTGACCCTGCTCGAACTTTCCAGCTACGAGGTGCTGATCAACCTGCTGAACGACCAGGAAGTTGGCCCATACCTCATGGCCATCGAGGGTAGCTCGCAGCCGCTGGCAATTGTGCAACCCGCGCACGCCGAAACCGTGCGGGCAATGCTGCGCGAACGAGGGATCAACGTCTAACCCAGGCTGGCCATGAGATAGGCGATGAGAAATTCGTCAATGGCGCCGGCCAACACCTTCTTCGGCTGCGTGCTGGTGACGCCGGTGCGGGTGTCTTTCACGCCCGCCTGCTTGAACAGCGTGTAGATGCGCACCTGGTCGGCCATCTTCAGCGGTTCGCCGTCGTCCGCGTGCTCCGCCGCTTGTCCCGCCTGTCGGGCATTCAACCAGCGCGGGACGTAGCGCCGAGCATGTTCCTCGATCTCGTCTGACGATAGGGCATGCCGCCAGACGATGGTGCGCTCGCGGGCCTCGCCGACCTGGCCTAGCACGATGGTCGTTTGTCGCGTCAACCTGGGAGTCAGCGCGCCCGCTTCGCGCAGCGGGCGATGGGTCACCCGCATATCGCGTGATACCTGCTGCGCCGAGGCACCTGGCGGGATGGGAAGCGGCATGTCGGGCAACACCTCTACGCGCGCCCAAATGCTGATGCGCTCGCCGTTGCGCTCGGGCGACTGGCGCACCAGGCGATGGGTGCCGGCTTCTCCCTTGAGCAAGGCATAGGCGCCGAAACCGCCAATGTTGACCGTCGCTTCAAGCACGCCCTCACCGACTGTTACTTCGTTGATCCAAGCAACCGAGAAGCTGCGCGATTGGGCCCACGCGGCATACATCTGGGCGAGGTCGCGCGCCCATTGCGCCGACAGTCCAGGGGCCTCGTTCGCTGCGACGATGGCGCGCACAGTAACGAACGCGCCGGCTTGGTCTTCATCCGTGCGCAGGCATAACATCGTCTCGGCTAGAGGCAACTCGCGCGCCAGCTCGGCATACAGGCGATTGGTTTCTGCCAGCGCACTCGCGCCGGCCTTGCCGCGCGCCGCAGTCGTGCGGTCCAACGCCTCGACACACTGGGTGAATAGGCGGCGCACGTTCTCGGCCTGATCCACGCGCTGCGCAAGCAGGTTCATCGCTTCGATCTGCGCCGTTGCCTCCTGAGGGTGTTGCCAAAAATCGGGCTGGCCGATGCGTTCGATCATGTCCGACACCCGCGCCTTGAGTTCGGCGATGCGGTGCTGATCGAACATGCGCTCGACGCGCCCGCCAAGCGCATCGAGCTTGGCGCGCAGCTCCTTGGCGGAGAGAGCTTGAGAATGGGGCAGCGGAGGCTGCGAATCAACCGCCGCCGTCGCCTCCTCTCCCCTATCGCCTTCGTTCACCACCCACACGGCAATCTCGCCGTTGCCCTGCCGAGCCGCACCACGCGCGACCAGCCGAATCGTCGCTCCATCGGGCAGGCGCTTGCGAGCGATCTGGCGCGCCAGCGGATAGGTGATGCTGCGTTCGATTTGCCGCTTGAGGTAGCGCGCGCCGAAGCGCAGGTCGTAGCCGCGCTCCGCCAGCAGGTCAATGACCGAATCATCCACGCTAACGCGCAGGCCGCGCCGCACGATGCCTTCGCGCGCGAGCACGTCGGCCACCTCGCGTTGCGCGATCTGGCGGATGACGTTGCGCGACAGGGGTTTGAAGAAGCACACCGCGTCGAGGCGGTTGATGAATTCGGGACGGAAGTAGGCTTCGCTCTCGCGCATCACGGCATGTTCGACCTCTTCGACGGGGTCTTTGACGCGGAAGCCAATGGGGGGATTGAGCAATTGGGCACCCAGGTTCGACGTGAGCACGATCACGGTATTGCGGAGGTTAAGCTCTTCGCCCTGCCCATTGATGAGGATGCCTTCGTCGAACAACTGCAAGAAACGCTGGTACATATCCGGGATGGCCTTTTCGAATTCGTCCAGCAACAACACGGCGAACGTCTGTTGCGCCATGCGCATGGTGAGTGCACCCAGGCGTGCCGGCTCGGTATCGGCATGTGGGTCGCCAAACATGCGATCCACCGAGGTCCATTCGTTGTTGAAGTCGGCCATGTTGAAGCGGACGATGCGTCCAGGATCGCCGAACAGAAAGTGCGCCAGCGCCTTGACCAGCTCGGTCTTGCCCACGCCGGTGGGGCCGAGGAAGAGGAATACGCCCATGGGGCGCTGCGGGTTGTTCAGGCGGGCGCGCACCAGGGCGATCATGCGCAGCACCGCTTCGACGGCTACTTCCTGGCCGAATACGCGTTGAGTGAGGAAGCGGCGGGCAGCTTCTTCGTCGTAGGGAGCGTCGTCGTTGATCAAGAATTCCGGCAGGCCGGTGCTCCGGATGAAGCGGCTGCGCAGGCCGTCGCGGGTGAGCATCTTTGCGCCTCCCTCACCCGCGTCGGTGGTGGTCAAGGCATCTTTCAAAATGTCGAGGGCGGAGCCGGGCAACGACTCGTTGACCAGAAAACGGGTGGCCAGCTCGATCGCTTCTTCGCACGCATCGGTTGTGATGGCGATCTCATGCACGATCTCCAAGTCCTCCGCTGCGCGCCGGATGACGGTCAGGGCCTCCTCGCGCGCCATCGAACCCACCTTGATGGGGGCAAACAGATTGCGCGCCGCGGGCAGGGTGTTAAACATCCTCTCCAGGCCCCGGCTGCGCGCCTCCAGCAGCAAACGCGGGTGAACGCTCTGTAGCAGGTCGCTCAGCATGAACGCCAGGTCGGGGCCGGTTTCCTGGAATCTGGCCGTGCCCAGGCCGAGCGCGGTGTGAAAATCGCGCAGGAAGAGCACCACTTTGGCCTGGGCGAGCGAGGTGAGCAGGCCGCTCAACGCGTGCATCCATCGCCGCATTCCGCCCAGGCCGTTCAACAGACGACCGGGGGTCGTCTCGTATACGCGCATGCCCTTGAGCGACTCAGGGCATTCGTTGTAGGCGATGCAACGGGCGACCTGGTGGGCGATGGTGGTCTTGCCGCCGCGCGGCCCACCCGCCAGCATGGGGAAGAGCGCCCCCGGCGAGGCCAACGCGCGCAGTACCTCACTCACCTCCTTCTCGCGGCCATAAGCTGCGCTGAGCTTGCCGTCCAGGGCAAGCTGGGTGAGATCGGTGCAGAAGGTGCTCAGTCGCGCGGCCAGGTCCTTGTCGGCTGCCAGTTCGTCGTCCGGCTGTTGTTCTTCAGGGGAGGCTCCCTCTTCCGTCGTTGCGGACGAGGCAATGTGTTGGAGGGCGCCCAGGATGATGCGCGCAGCATCGGAGGGCAACGAGAACTCCGCGGAGGATTCCGATTGAGATGCAGACATGCAGGAATTTTAGTGGTAACGATCCACTTCGCACCAAACGGGGACATGGCCGGCCCTTATAATCTCTCTCGATCTGTGAGCGAGTTCATCCGGCCATATCACCTGACAACTTACTGAAGCGCCCCTTCGTGATTGGGCCGGACAAGCCGTCCAGCCGACAGCGAGTGCTCGTATGAGTCTCAACAAGATCAACGATTCGACCCAAAACCCAGGCCGCCGAGCGTTCATCGGCGCCCTGCGCCGGGCGCTGCACCACCTCTACGATGCCATCGAGTTGCGCAGAAGCGCGCTGTTGCCGATGTTTGGGTTGAACGGGCCAGCCGGTGTCTCCACGCTGCGTCGGATGCTTGAGGATGCCATCGAAGCACTCAAACCGGCGCCGGGGTTGTCTCCTCAATCCGACGCCTGGCGCACCTACCGGGTGCTGTACCATCGCTATGTCGAGCAATTCGACCAACAGAGCGTCGCCGTCAACCTGGGTTTGAGCATTCGGCAGTTGCGTCGCCAGGAACAACTGGCGCTCCACACACTGGCCGACTGGCTGATCGAGCAACACGGCCTCGCCTTGGAGGACGACCTGGCGGATGTGGACAGCTCACCCCTCGCACCGCAGGAAGACGCCGACGATGGAGAAGAGGATGGCACAGGTTCAACAGCAGAGCAGCCCACCGGCGTGACCAGCGAATTGAAGTGGGCGGAGCGCTTCTTTCCCAACCAGCAAATCGCCGTGGATGACGTAGTGCGTTCGGCCATCCAAACGATGCAGCCGATGATGGATGCAGCGAGCGTTGTGGTGCACTGCGACATACCCGCCCACATGCCGCGCGCATTGGCTCCGGCCGTATCGGTTCGACAAATCGTGCTGAATCTAATGCTTGCAGCCATGCGCTCGAGCAACGAGCGAGAGATGCACATCGCGTGTGGTCACACGGCGTCCCACGTTTGGATCAAGATTCAACCAGTCGCGCTGCCCGCCGGACAAGACGAAGAAGGACTATCCCTGGCAGCACGACTGGCGACGATATCGGGTGGACATTTGGAATACGGGCATTCGAGCGATGCAGCACAGCCGGCGATTCTGGTGCTGCCGGTCGCCGAACAACAGCCGGTACTTGCCATTGACGACAATGCCGATTCGTTGCACCTCCTCGAGCGATACCTATCCGACAGCCGGTATCGCCTGATCGGCACGCGGGACCCCGCACAGGCACTGCCGCTGGCCGAGCGAGTTCGTCCGCATGCCATCATCCTGGATGTGATGCTGCCGGAGATGGATGGCTGGGAGGTGTTAGGGCGGCTGCGCGAGAATCCGGCTACGCGCCATATCCCGGTCATCGTCTGCACGATCCTGCCCCAGGAAGCCTTGGCGCTGACGCTGGGCGCAGCCGGATTCATCCGGAAACCGATTAGCCGCGAGCGTTTGCTATGGGAACTCGATCGTCAGACACAGGCAGAGGCGACAAAACCCGAGACAGGCTCTGCAAGCACGCCAAAAGCTGGCTCAGAGACAAACCGCCAGGGCGTGTGACGCCGATGCCATTACTGAGGATGACCTGCCCGGCAGGATCGCGCGCAGAGATGATGAGCACCGGAATCGTGCGAAGATCGGGGTCGGCGTTCTTCATCGCCAGGAATTGAAAGCCGTTCATGTTGGGCATCACCAAATCCAACAGGATGACGTCTGGCCGCTGCACGCGCATGATCTCGAGGGCGTGTTGCCCATCGGCAGCGGTCAACACACGATAGCTGTGCGGAGCACTCGATAACATGCGCCAGAACAGCCGTCGGGCATCTGGCTCGTCGTCTACGATCAGGAGAGTAGGCGACGGTCCGGCATGATCGGCGGGGTTGACGGCGGCACGTTGATGCAACACCTGCTCGACGGCGGTCAACAGTTTGCGCTGATCCACGGGCTTAACCAGATATTCGGATACGCCCAGATCATAGGCAGCGTCGGTGTGGTCCGGGATCGAGCAGACAACTACCGGCACGCCGTAGGATAGCCCTGGATCAGCAGACAATCGCAGCAACCACTCATCCATCACCATGCTGTTGATGATCAACATCTGTGAGGGAACACGAGCCAGTTCCTTAATCGCTGCCTGGATATCTTGCACCGCTACCACCTCTACATCGCCGAGATAGCGCTGCAACAAACGCTGCAATGCACCGCTACCAGGATCAACAACCACCCAGCGAGGATTGACGACCGGCAACGGCGCAAGCGATGGATGCGTGCGTTCGAGATTCGGCCAGTCTGGATTCAGCCAGCGCGTCACGCTGTCCTGAGCAGGCGGAGGCAGATCCACCGGCAGGCTGAAGAAAAAAGTCGTTCCGCGACCCGGCTCGCTCTCGAACCACATTCGCCCACCGTGCAACTCGATGAAGCTCTTGCTAATCGTCAAGCCCAGTCCGCTGCCGCCATACCGCCGACGGATCGAGCTATCGAGTTGTTGGAAGGGTTGGAACACTCTGCCTTTGTCCTGGTCAGAGATACCGGGGCCGGTATCCGAAACGCTCACGACGACGTCGCCCGTATCTTCGTCGCGCTTAACGCTGACGACTACGCCACCCCGCTCGGTAAACCGACCCGCGTTGCTCAACAGATTGAGCAACACTTCGCGGATGCGCGTCCGGTCGCAGAACAGGGTCGGCAGGTCATTGGGCATGTGCACGTCCAGCGATAGTCCTTTGGATGCAAACAAGGGTCGGACGGCGACGGTGGCCGATTCCACAATCTCTCTCAAATTTACGCGTTCCTTCACCAGCGCCATCCGCCCGGCTTCGATCTGGCTGAGATCAAGCACGTCGTCAATCAGATCGGACAAGTGTCGGCTGTTGCGCAGAATAACAGACAGATCGGCCAACAAAGCGCTGGGAATTGGGCCGCCATAGACATGGGGCGAACCGAGGATCATCTCGCTGAAGCCGATGATCATGTTGAGCGGCGTGCGCAACTCGTGGCTGACGTTGGCGACAAATTGCTCCTTGGCTCGCAGCGCCTCTTCGGCGGTTCGGCGCAACCCATCGGCGAGCTGATTGAGTCGCGTGAGCTGGATATTAGCGCTTTTGAGATCCTCAAGCGTCTGCGTCAGCCGCAACTGAGCGTCTTGCATTCCCCTGAGCAGGGCATGCTCGCGCGCATAGCCTTCCCAGGCCCAACGCACGGTGGTGAGCAAAGGTTGCAACACCAGCCACACCATGCCGACTGTGCCCCATATGCCGACGACCGACACCACGCGCAGCTCGGTTGTGGCGGGCAGCACCGTCTGGGGCAAAATCGCAATCGCCAGCGAGCAAGCGCCAGCGACGATCCACCCGCTTGCCCCACCCCACATGAGCATAGCAAGGCCGACCGATAAGGGCAACAAGGCCAGCATCAAAACGATTTCGACCCAGACGACGGCGAGCCAATTCACTACCAACGCGCTGGCCACCAGAATGATGATTGCGGCCCGATCATGGCGCCGGCGTAACGCTCCGATGCCGGCGACTAGGCCAAAAGTGGTGAGCGCCAACACCAGCCCACGGTCCATTGTGGGCAGCCGAGTGGACAGGGCCGCGACGCACATGCCGAATGCAAATAGTCCCGGCAACGTCCATAGCAACACCTCCTGCTGCAGTTGAAGCAGGATTTGGCGCAGTTCCGACGACCAGGATGATCGCGCTACATCTGAATGTATCGTATCTGCCATTGAATTATCTTATGTAAGCAAAATCATCAATCGCAGGTGCCCCGGTGGCGCGAGATGTCCTGTTTTTGGCCCAGTTTTGGCTGGTTTGCCATCTAAACGGGACAGAGAGGTGAGTATAAAGTTCATATGATTCGTCTGACGGACGTGCCCAACGCGCATCGGCCAGTGGGTCGCACTGTCCAGGCCGGCAGGTTGCAAAGGCTCGCACAGTCGCTGCGCCACAACATGCCCTTTCTGGTGATGGCATCGCCGGGAGCGTTGCTGTTGTTGGTATTCAGCTACTTGCCGATGGTCGGCATTATTATCGCCTTCAAGGACTTTCGGGCGAGCCTGGGCATCTTTGATAGCCCGTGGGTGGGGTTCAAGAACTTCGAATTCCTCCTGCGATCGCCGGTGCTGGCTCGCATCACGACCAATACGCTGGTGCTGAACGGGTTGTTCATCCTCGCCGGGCTGATCGCATCGGTTGGTCTGGCGTTGTTGCTGAACGAAGTCCGGCTAAAGATCGCCGCGCGTGCGTATCAGACTGTCGTTTTCTTCCCCTACTTCATCTCATGGGTCATCGTCGGCTACTTTTCGTTTGCCTTGTTGAACTCGGACAACGGCCTGGTCAATCGCGCACTGCAATCGGTCGGCTTAGAGCCGGTGGCCTGGTTTAGCTCGCCGCAATATTGGCCGTTGATCTTGACACTGGCCCATATCTGGAAGAGCGTTGGGTACGGAAGCATCATCTATCTGGCCGCCATGTTGGACATCAACCCAGAATACTACGAGGCGGCCATGCTTGACGGCGCCAATAAGCTACAACAAATCCGCTATATCACGTTACCACACCTGGTGCCGGTGATGATCATCCTGACGTTGCTGGCCATTGGGCGCATCTTCTATGCTGATTTCGGGCTGTTTTACTACGTCACTCGCGACAACAGCCTGTTATATCCCACGACCGACGTCATTGACACCTACCTCTACCGAGCGCTGCGCGTAAACGCCGATATCGGCATGGCCGCGGCAGCCGGGCTGTATCAGTCTGTGGTCGGTTTCGTGTTGATTCTGGTATCGAACTGGATGGTGAAACGCATAGATCCGGACCGAGCTTTGTTCTAGACGCGCACGGCACGCGACCGATCAGGCCCATACTCTCGACGTTCCGAATCGCCCAGGAGTGCATCTATGGCAGCCGCATTTCCGACCAGGACACATCGCCCGCTCAGCCAGTTGTCGCGCAACAAAGCGCAGCTCATCCTGCATGCGGTGATGTTGTCCATCACGGTGTTGTTCTTGGTTCCGCTGTTGGTCGTGGTCTCCGCGTCTTTTACCGACGAAATCGCGCTGACCAAGAACGGGTTTGGACTCTGGCCATCGCAGTTCAGCCTGGACGCCTACAACTACGTTCTGCTCGACCCCAGCCAGATTCTACGCGCCTATGGTGTCACGACCATCGTCACCCTTATCGGCACCGTGCTGGGGTTGATCGTCATGTCGTTGTTGGCCTACGTGCTCTTCCGACACGACTTCACCTGGCGGCGGCCGATGGCCTTCTTCGTGTTCTTCACCATGTTGTTCAACGGTGGGCTGGTGCCGACCTACATCCTGATCACGCAGTATCTGAAGCTGCGCAATACCCTGCCGGTGTTGATCCTGCCCTACCTGGTGGTGCCATGGTTCGTATTTCTGCTGCGCACCTACTTTCTGACGTTGCCAAAAGAATTCGTCGAGTCGGCCAAGATAGACGGGGCGAACGAATGGCAGATTTATCGGCACATCATCATGCCGTTGTCGACCCCGGCGTTGGCCACAATTGGCTTGTTTTGTATCTTGATGTTCTGGAACGATTGGTGGCTGGCGCTGCTGTACATAGACGAACCGAAGCTCTACCCATTGCAGTACCTGTTGTTTGCCATCCTGCGCAACGCCGAGTTCCTGAGTTCCAACACAAGCGCCTCGGCCATGCTGGCTTCCACCCAGCCGCCGCTGCAGACGACCCGCATGGCCATGGCCGTCATCGCCATTGGCCCAGTGGCCATCGCCTTTCTTTTGCTGCAACGCTACTTCATACGCGGCATCACCTTAGGAGGCATCAAAGGCGAATGACGTCGCTCCGCTTCGCAAGTGTTGCGCTTCGCAAGTGTTGCGCTTCGCAAGTGTTGCGCTTCGCGAGCCCGCACGGGACGAAAACGATCAGCGCACGGCTGATGAAATGAGGAGGTGAAGGCGAAGGGACAGAGATAGACGCAGGCTCGATCTGATGGACCCCAAGTTTCTGATCTTTCGTTCGCTTGTTTCAGCACAAATTAAGCGTTCGACACAAATTCGGAGGAGAACATGACCATGTCCAGGACGACCAAACGGATAGCAGCAAGCACAATTATCGGTTTCTTGCTCGTTGCGTGCGCAGCGCCGGCTCAACCATCGGCGCCGCAGGCAACCCAGGCG
>JAIMBB010000012.1 GCA_023511655.1 Anaerolineae bacterium | reverse complement strand
TGCCTGCCAGATCTCTTCGCGGGTCGGTATCATGGGGTATATTTTGCCTCAACTCGCCGCTATGGCTGAGCAGTTACTCGTCCAGTTCAAACGAGTCCCGTCGCTATAGTCGCGTTTGCAGAGCACAGTGCAGTTCCACAAAAGTTACTTCGAGATGGCGATCAACGGCACCACGCCGACGCTTAGCAGCAGCGCCACCACCAGTCAGCGCCACTCAAAGTTGTGGATCCTGTTCATTATCAGCCTCTGGCAGGTCAGCAATAACCGCAGCGCATCGGTCTAACCAATCTAGATACGTCCGTTCGATGGCGATGCCCAGCTCCAGCGTCAGTCGCCACAGCGTGCGCATCCGGTCCAGGGATGGGTCCCCCAACGGTGGCATGGGAATCCGCT
Organism: Anaerolineae bacterium; assembly: GCA_023511655.1. Classification (GTDB taxonomy): domain Bacteria; phylum Chloroflexota; class Anaerolineae; order J036; family Brachytrichaceae; genus JAAFGM01. Next base: position 44,431 of record JAIMBB010000012.1, on the reverse strand, counting down.
CGTAGGTAGCTAGCCGCTCCGCATGCGCCGCCCGCTGGCCAGCCACCAACTCCAGCAGCGTCTCGTTCGTCAGCCTCCAGCCGAAGAAGAGCTGCACTAGAAACGGCTCTCGGTTCGTCGGCAGCGGCTGCTCTGTGCGTAGCCAGCGCTCCAGCTCCGCCCACCCTGCTGCGGTGAGACGGTACACCTTGCGATTCGGCCGATCCGCCTGCACTTCCAGCTCATAAGTCACTAAGCCGTCTTCTTCCATTTTGCTCAAGGTGCGATAGATCTGCGATTGATCCGCCTGCCAGAAGTGCGCGACGGTGGTGTCGAACGCCTGCGTCTTAAGTTCGTAACCTGTCATCGGCATAACGGTAAGTAGTCCGAGGATGGCATGTGAAAGGGACATGATCGTTTCTCCGAATAGTGACGTTTGTCATGGTGCGCGGGTGCCAAATGACATTAGTCGATTATATGTGATTCATATAATATATGTATAGTCCTATATTATCCATAATAATATCACATGAGCCCACCTGTCTCCACACCACAGCAATTGACAGATAGATTCCCCTGGCGGTTTATCGCCATCGCCTTTGGCATCTCCTGGACGTGCTGGTTCTTCGTCGCGTTGACGGGGCGCAATATTTTCACCGATCTGGAAGTGGGCATTGTGGCGGTGTTGGGCGGTTTCGGTCCGGCAATTGCCGGCATCATCATGGTCTATCGCACTAACGATCAGGCATTCACCCGCGATTACTGGCGGCGCGTGTTTGACCTGCGTCGCATTGGCACAATCTGGTTTTTGCCGATTCTGTTCCTGTATCCAGCAACGGTGCTGCTGACCTTTCTGCTCACCGGCACCGAACTGGATGCATCGCCGCTAGCGGAGATGCTACGCAACCCCGGCGTGCTGGTGACGACGGTCGTCTTTGTGTTCATCTTCGGGCCTTTCTCGGAAGAATTGGGCTGGCGCGATTACGCGCTGGACTGGTTGCAGGCGCGGTACAGCGCGTTGGCATCCAGCGTGATTTTGGGCGTCATCTGGTGGGCGTGGCATCTGCCCTTGTTAGCGGTCGTCGGTTCGTTCCTCAATGAAAACGGGACTGATCCGGTGTTTCTGGCGGGCTACCTGTACGTTGTCGTCATCTACTCGGTGCTGTTCACCTGGGTATACAACAACAATGCCCGCAGCGTGCTGGCGATCATCCTCCTGCATTTCTCAATCAACCTGACCAGCCGTATCTTGGTCATGCCTTCTGAGATTTTCACATACAACAGCTTTATCCTCATCGGTGTGTTGGCGCTGGTGTTGTGGCGCTACGGCGGGAAGCACCTGGTGCGGGAAGGAAAGGCACAATCATGACAACGCCATCAATCATACGCCAGCCCAGCCTGATCAGCCGTTACCCTGTCCCGGCATTTTTCATCGTCGCCTATGCCTTCTCGTGGACGGTCGGCGGCTTGATGGTCGCGGGTTATCACGGCGCGGTCAGCGTGCCGAAGGGTCTGCATTACATCAGCGCGTTTGGACCCGCGATTGCCGCGTTCGTCGTGACCGCCATCGTCGGTGGACAGGCAGGGTTGGCGGACCTGTGGCGACGCATTGTCCGCGCTGATGTCGGCGGGCGTTGGTGGCTGATTGGGCTGGGGACCCCGCTGGCATTAGGACTTGCCGCGGTCGTCGTCTACACGCTGAGCAACGGCGCCTTGCCGGGACCGGCATTATTCGGCGAGGTCGATTATCTGGGGAACATCGGCGTGCCGGCGGCGCTGGCGCTGTGGATCGCCACCTATGGCTTCGGCGAGGAAATCGGCTGGCGCGGCTTCGCCTTCCACCGCATGGCGCCCGGCGGGTGGCTGCGGGCGGCGGCGATCATCGGCGTGCTTTGGGGGCTGTGGCACCTGCCTTACTTCTTCTATAAGGAGAACTTCATTGCGCTGGGCGTGGGCGGCTTCGTCGGCTACATCATCAGCATCACCATGGGCTCGATTTTGCTCTCGTGGATATACCGGGGCAGTGGACACAGCATCCTTTTGGTGGCGTTGTGGCACGGACTCTTCGACTTCGTAAGTGCCTCGCCGGTCGCAGAAGGCGCAGGCAGCGCGATCATCAGCGGGGTAGTGATTGTGTGGGTGATCTTCATTTTACGGCGTGCGGCGCGACACAAAGTTTCGACCGCTGGCGCATAGGTGAATCGAAAGGATGGGTTTATGAACCATTCGCTCGCGCTATTGTGTTTCACAGCGCTTGTTGCCCTGCTGATGGGTATCACGCCGCCGGCCAACGCTCAACCTGCCAGGGATGCGCTGGACGAGTATCTTCAATCTCAAGTCGCAAGCCAGCGCGTGCCAGGGCTAACCTTTGTTCGGGTGGACGCTGAAGGCAATGTGGATATCCGCACCCACGGCGAGGGCATTACGCCCCAGACGCGCTTCTACATCGGGTCGCTCTCCAAAGCGATGACCGCTGTCGCCGTGATGCAGTTGGTGGATGCAGGGCTGGTTAACCTTGATGCGCCCGTGCAAACCTATATCCCAACCTTCACCACGCGCGATGCCGAACAGGCCGGCCGCATTACCGTGCGTCACCTGCTCAACCATACCAGTGGGCTTTCCGATCATGGTTACGCCAGGGATGATGACGAAACCGACCTAGCCGCCCTGGTTGCGGGGCTAGCGTCGGCGCGACACACAGCAGAACCAGGGGCGGCTTTTGCTTACTTCAACTCGAACTATGATGTACTCGGCTACCTGATCGAGGTCGTCACCGGTAAAAGCTACGCCGACTATATGCGCGCCAACCTGTTCGATGTGCTGGGAATGCCGGACGCGCTGGCGCATACCCCCGCGCCGGCGACGGTTGAGCGGCTGACCCAGGGGCATATCCTGCCCTTTGGCTTCCCGGTGGCTTATCCGCCTCAGAGCGTTGCCGCACCATCCGGCGGCATCATCGCCAGCGGGCGTGACATGGCCGCGTTCCTGGGCCTGTTCTTACAGAGCCAGCCTGCTATCTTGAGCAAGACGTCACGAGACTTGTTGCTCAGCCCACCGCAGGCGCCTGAGAGTGATTATGGGATGGGTTGGTTCACGCGTCAGTTGAGCGACGGCACGCCCATCTACGAACACGGCGGCGATGTGCCAACGTTCCATGCCGATATGATGATTCTGCCAGGAGAAGGTGTTGCTTTCGCGTTGCTGTATAACCGGCAGCATCTGCTCTCCGCCTTCACCAGCTTTCCGGAAATCCGTTACGGGGTAGCGGCTATTCTGCGCGGGAATCAGCCATCCAGCAGGCTGAGCGCAGGCATCCTCGGGTTGATTATCCTGGCTGTAGTCGTAATCAGCAGCATCAACGACCTGCGCCGCCTGTCCCTGGCACGCGCATGGGCGAAGAAGGCGCGCGAAAGGTCGCGCATCGCGGTTGTCCCTGGTCTGCTCACCCTGCTGATACCGTTGGCGATCTTTCTGCTGCTGCCTGCGCTGATCCTCGCGCTGACCGGCCGGGCGTTGGGCGACTATGGCCTGATCTTCGCCCTTCTGCCGGATGTGATGCTGTTCCTGTTCATCTCCATCGCGCTGGGCGTGCTGACGTTTGTCGTGAGAATGTTCCTGCTGGCGCGTGGCGCGCGAGGCGCAAGTCATGAACTGCAACCATCTGGGCGTTGACGCCGTAGCAGTGTTTCCGGCGCTTCAGCATCGCCAGACGATCATTGTCCACCAGGACAGGCCGCCAGGACAGGCCGCGCACGTCACGCGATCACCCGCGGGCGGTGCCGGATACGTAAGCCCGCCGGCCGGCCGTAGGACCGGCGATCTGCGCCAGGAACTGCTGTCCGGCTGCGCACTCCGCCGCAGCCGCGCGGCGCAAGTGGTCCGCCACGCGGCGGGCGGCGGCCCGGGTGGCGACACCGCCGGCGACTGCCCCTTGCGCTGCCGCATACGCCTGCCCGGCCTCGTCGAAGCGGTCGGCAGCCTGCAGCAACCCCGGCCGTTCGCCGAATGCCTCGCGCAGATAGGTGGCGTTGTCTGGCCGAGTGACGGCCCCGATCTCCAGGGCCAAGGCCAGCGACGCAAAATTGAACTGCTCGCCACCGCGCTCTATCTCTGCGGCCTGGTGCTCAATGGCCGCCGCTCCCCACACCTGGCCCCACCGTTTCCCTCCGATCAACGCTTGGCCGTTCTGGCGCCAGACCGGCGCCAGGTCATTGCACCGCGGACCGCGCTCGAAGACCACGAACGGGTAGCGCCACGGGTAGCCAAACAGTCTGGACTCGCTGCTCACTGCCAGCAACAGATCGCGGCGATCTGCGCTTTCACCCGTGCGAGCGCATCTGCTGGCTGGAGGCGCACCTGTCGGCCGCCCGCGAGATCGGCAACTGACAAGGCGAAGCCAACGCAAGCTGGAACCTGGGGCTCATAGTATGAGAAACAAGGCAGTGGCGCATGCAGCGGAACTGATGCAGGTGAGCGTGGACTACTTGCGCAAGATCGGCCATCCCGCCGCCGAGCAAGATGCCGCGCGCGTGGCCGGGCTGCACGAGAAGATCGGCAGTTAAGCTCGTAGCTCCGGCCGGCCATCGCGCTTGCGCCCGGCGCGAGCGTCAATCATCGGCGCGTTGTATTTGGATGACCGTCCGGCTCGCCGCATCGCCGGCGACGAAATCGCGCGCCGGCGGCAGCGCCGTCATCGCGCCGGCGGCGAACAGGATGAGCACGCTCACGCCGGCTTCGACCAGGATGCTCACTCGAAAGCGACGCGCGGCTTCGGACAGGTCGCTCACGCTGGCGCGCCAGGCGTTCAGGCGCGGGCTGATGACGTACTGGTGAAACGCCCCGAAGCCGATCAGCACGGCGAACAAAGCCAGCTTGACCAGCAGGGCGCGGCCGTAGGCCGTGTTGACCAGCGCATCGAAGCTGCCGACCAGGCTCGCGCTCTGCATGATGCCAGTCAGCGCAACGACCAGCACGCAGGCCATGGCCAGCGGTGAAAAGCGATGGATCGCCCCGCCCAGCGCCGGGTACGCTCGGTCTGCGAGCGCGCGCGGCGTGATCAGCGCCAGCATGGCTACGCCGCCGAGCCAGATGGCCGCGCCGAGCGTGTGCACCCAGTCGGCCAGCGTGGGCAGCACCCATTCCGGCTCGCCCGCGCTGCGGCTGAGCAGGCTCTGCGTGAGCAGCAGCGCGGCGCACGGCAGCAGGACGAAGGGCGACTCGTGCCGGTTGCGCCGCAGCAGGATGGCCAGGGCGACGAGCAAGGCGATGCGGGCGACGAACATCAGGCCGCTGCGGCCGGTGAGCGCGCTCGCCGCATCCGGGCGGGCCGCGTGTCCGACGAAGGCCAGGGCGAATACGATGGCCGCGCAGATCAGGCCGACCCACAGCGCCCGACGGCGCACCGACGCCGACGCGATGCGCAGCGGCTCGACCGCGCGCGAAGCAAGCACGAGCGGGCCGAAAGCGAATCCGCCGACCACGAACATCAGCGCGATCAGGACGCCTGCGTGGATGAGGGCATCCGAGGCCGGCGGGGGTTGCAGCGCGGCAGCGGTCTGGGCAAAGACGAAGCCCGACCGGCCGAGCATCAGGCACAGCCAGCCAACCACGCTGAGGCGCAGGAGCGCGAGGCTGAGCTTACGCAGACGCGCCACTCCGCAAATGGGACACCGTCGTTCCCTCATCTTTGCGCCACCAGCCCGAATGCCTCCGGCCTGGGCGTCACGCGCTGGAAGCCGGCCCGTCGCAGTCGCTCGGCGACCCCAGGCCACACGCGACCGCCGGAGGCGCTGTTCAAATCGCCGATGTAGTGAAAGAGCCGGCCGCCGGGCCGGAGCACGCGGTGCAGCTCGGCGTAGAAGTCGGCGGAATACAAATCGCCGGCCAGCGCGAAGGTGGGCGGGTCGTGGATGATGCGGGAGAAAGCGGCGTCGTCGAAGCGCGCCACTTCGTCGTAGCTATCGCCGATGATCCGCCTGATCTTGGGGTCATCGAACAGCGCCTGCGACCACGGGTTCAGCCGCGCAACCTCTTGCGTAGCCGGATCCAGCTCGATGGTGATCACTTCGTCGGCGAGCCTGGCCGCCTGGATGGCGGTGTAGCCCAGGCCCGTGCACGTGTCCAGCACGCGCCCGCGTGCGAGCGACGCCGCTTTGACCTTGGCGAGCGTATCGCGATGCGGATCGGTGTCCTTGATGCGGTGCATCGGCAGGCCGGAGACGAGCAAGGTCGGCGCGCCGGCCGTGGGGTACAGGCTGTAGTGCCGGCCGGTGACTTCGGAGTAAGTTTGAATCTTCTCGGCCGATCCGTCGCGGATGCGATAGCAACCGTTCTGCGAGGCGGCGACCGCTTCGACGACCGACCAGGCCAGCCGCTCGCCGCCGGGCAGGACGATGCCCTCCGCATCCAGCGCGACCTCGCAGGCCGAGCGGTTGAGGTCGAGCGATGTGCGCGCCACGCGTCGCCCATCTCGCCTGGCCTGCAGGAGCGGCACGGCCTGATAGTGCGAAAGCACGATGAGATCGGACGGCATGGTCGCCCAGTGTACCGCGGCGGTGCGGCGCACTGCACGGCACACTGCGTAGCGCGGGTAAAAACCTCCCGCAGGTTGCTCGCCAATTCGTGGCATCCAGCAGAAAACCTGTGGGAGGGTTATTACCACGACAAAAGCGCGCCGATCTGCGATACTTCCCTGCAACCTATGGCTGATCCAACCTTCCTCGTCACCGGCGCGTTGGGCTGCATCGGCGCGTGGACGGTGCGCAACCTGGTGCAAGCGGACAGGCGCACCGTGGTCTTCGACCTCGGCGAAGACACGCGCCGGCTGCGCCTGATCATGACGCCGGACGAACTCTCCCGCGTGACGTTCGTGCGCGGCGATATTACCGATTTCTCGCAAGTGCAAAAGGTGATGAACGACCATGAGGTCACCCACGTGATCCATCTGGCCGGCTTGCAGGTGCCGTTCTGCCGCGCCAACCCGGTGCTGGGCGCGCAGGTCAACGTGGTCGGCACGGTCAACGTGTTCGAGGCGGCCCGGCGACGCGAAGGCAAGACACAGCGCATCGTCTATGCCAGCAGCGCCGCAGTCTACGACGTGGACGACGCCAGACCAGGCGAACCGGTGCAACACGATGCCGTCGGCCATCCCGCGACGCTGTATGGCGTGTACAAGCTGGCCAACGAGGGCACGGCGCGGGTGTATTGGAAGGAGAACAAGCTCTCTTCGATCGGCCTGCGGCCGTATGTCGTGTTCGGGCCGGGGCGCGATCAGGGCCTGACCTCGGCGCCGACCAAAGCCATGTTCGCGGCTGCCGTGGGCCAGCCCTATCACATCCCCTACGGAGGCCGCGCCGATTACGAGTACGCCGACGACACGGCCAAGACGTTCATCGCCTGCGCGGCCGTGCCGTTCGAGGGCGCGGAGGTCTACAACACGCCGGGCGTGGTGCTGAGCATGCGCGACGTGGTGAGCGCCATCGAGGGCGTCGCGCCGGCCATGCGCGGCAAAGTAACGTTCGACGACAAACCTCTGCCCTTCCCCGAATCCATGGACGGCGCACCGCTGGAGAGGCTGCTGGCGCCGCTGGGCGGCGTGCCGCGCAAGCCGTTCGTCGAGGCGGTTGCGGAGACGATCACAATCTTCAAGCGAGCAGTGGCAGAAGGGCGAATGGCGCCGGATGAGATGCTGAAATGAGCATTAGTCCAGCATAGTTGCCAACTGTTCCTGCCGCATCCCCGCCTGCGCAATGACGCGCTGAAGGTTATCGGGGTTGAAGAATGCCTCGTGCGGAATGACTTTCATGTTGGCAGCGAAGAAGCGACTCGCTTGGGTTGGGTTGTTTCGCAGCGCGGCGCGCAGGCGGAGCACGTCGGGCGAATCCCAGCCTATCAAGTGAGCCATTGCCAAGTTGAGTTCGTTGTCGGGCATCGCTCGCTCGTTGCGAAGTTGCTCATATCGGGCCAGTGCTTCAAGCATCGGTCGCTGCCCGCTCAACCCATCGTCTACGGCCGCGGCGAGCAGATCGGCGTCGCAGAAGGCGTCGCTGATGCCTCGCGCGAGCAACGGGTCTTTGTGGTGGCCGGCGTCGCCCACCAGCGCCCAGCCGGGCCCGAACGGCTGGCGAAAGAAGTTCGGCACGTCGGCCATGCCCGTAAACCGTTCGGCTCGTCGCGCTGCGGGAAGACGCTCCGCCAGCGAGGGCATCATGCGCAGCGTGTCGAAGTAATTGCCTTCGATATCGCTGCGAAAGCGGTGAAACTCGTCATGCGGCCAGGCGATGGCGGTCAACGTCAGACCGTCGTTCGTGGGGAACGCAAACACGGCGCGACCTGGTCGCCAGTGTAACTCGAGTCCTGCGACCGGCAGGTCCTCTTAGTAGGTGATGTACCAGCACGTCAGCGAGCCCACCTCTCGATAGGACGTCGCTCCGACGAGTTGAGCAACCTTGGAATGCTTACCGTCCGCACCGACAACGATGCGAGCGCCTTCTGTCACGACTGCGCCGTTGTGGGTATGGCCGCGAATGCCGGCGACGCATTCGCCGTCGCTGAGCAGTTCGGTCAACGTGAAGCCTTCCCGTAACGTCGCCCCGGCAGCGATGGCCTCATCTACCAAGAGTTTGTCGAGCACCGTACGGCGCGGGCCGACACATGCCGGAACGCCATCTTCCGTGCGCACTTCACCGCTCAGCATGAAGTCGCCAAATTCCTGTGCGACCACGTTGATCGGCGGGCAACCGGTCGCCAGCACTTTGTCCAGCACGCCCCATTCAGCCAGTTTGCGCGTGCCGGGATGCAGGATGAGGTGGCCAGAAATGGTGTCGCTTGGAAAGGCGGCTTTGTCCACCAGCAGCACCCGATAGCCCCGTCGAGCCAACAACAGAGCAGTGGCCGCGCCCGCACATCGTGCGCCAACGATGATTACGTCGTACATGGTTTGCCTCCTCGAGTCCGCGAATGCATTCGCGGCTATCACAAGAAGCGCGTTTCAAACGCACTTGCCGATCTTGGATGCGAGGGTAGCGTTCGGCAGCGAACCTTTCCAGCCAGGAAAGTGCCGAATCTGTGCTGAAGATGTGTGGTCTCGGTTTGGAGAATCCTCCCGAAGGTTGCCAGGTGAGCCTTGATTCACATCAGGTAACCCTTCGGGGGATGGGCCTGGCTGGTCAACGCGCGACGCCGTGCAATTCACGCTGCCACAACCACGCGGTGATGCGCTCGATGCCCTTGCTCAGATGGTAGCGATAGGTGTTGAAGGGCAGATCGAGAAGTTCAGCGGCGCGTTCCTGCGTGGCCGCTGGCTCGAAGTAGGTGTGCCATACGGCGCGATGAAGCTTCTCATCCTTTGGGTTCCCAATGAGCGTCGCAGCCGCATCACGAAGCAAGGCCTGAAGCGTCACGGGCGTCGCTCGCGCGCCAGTTGTCTCCTGCTCAGCAGCTTCCAGTGCGAGGCGCGAGCGCAAGAGCGGATTACCCGCCAACATGTCCGGGCGGGTGTAGTTGCGCAGCGCGTGACGCACGGCGTCCTCAAACTCCGGTTGAGACAGCACGAGCACCGGCGATGAGAGCTTGGCTTGCTCAGGCTGCGAGAACGTCATCGGCACGATGGGTTGACCGGTCAGCCAAGTGGACATCGGCTCGATCCGCCAGTCGTGGGCAAAGACGCCATAGCGACGCCCGCCTACCTCGAAATCTGCTTCGGGCGAGCGAGGGATGTTCACTTCAGAAAAGTGCGGCGTCCAGAATTCGGGATCGGCCATAGCGATGAAGCTCCATGCCAGGTTGGGGCGCGCCATCCACAGGAGGATGGTGTTCACGCAGGTCAGGTTGATGGCGAAGGTGATCGCCTGGTACGTGTCACGACCCATCCACAAGCGGAGATAGTAAATTTCTTCATCCTCTCGAGGCGGGCCGTAGCGTTTGGCAAATTCAAGCGCCGCCGAGGCAGCCGGGTCGGCAGCCAGGTCGTCCGGCGTCGCTTCGTGCAAGGCGATGTTGGCGACGAAGCCGACGCGTTCGCCCTCGATGTTGCGAAAGACGAGGAAGGCGTGAAGCTGTCGGCGCAGCCAATGCTCTGCGATGTGCGCCGATGCGGTTCCCTCGTGCTTCCGAACCATGTCCACGATGTCCGACGCGTCATCTGGTTGAGCGGGTTGGGCGTAGGCAACGTCCATCGCTGTCCAATCGAAGAAAGGTCTGACGAACGGGCTGTCCCGGCCGGCGTACAGCCAGTCGAGCAGAATGCGTTGCCCCTCCAATCCGCGCGCCTTTGTCACCCTGGCGCGCAGGTGGTCCGCGATGCGCTGGCGCAACTGCCGGAAGCTGTCGGGGTTGCGCCAGCGCAGGTCCACTTCCAGCACCTCGCGCGCCAGATCGTGGGGAAACAACCCGTGCAAGCCTTGTTCGATGAAGGAAAGCCCGCGCAACCATTCGAACAGATCGTGTGCATCCTCTACGCGCAGCACATCAGCCAACAACGACTCGGTGGTCGCCCAAGCCACGGCGCACACTTCCAGAGCGCGCCGATGTTGCGCGTCGGGCGCATTCTGCACGAAGCGCTCCAGCAAGACGCGCACCATGTCCACAGCGTGGCGAGAATCCAAGGCAGCCAGCTCACGGTTCTGATTGAGCACATCAGCGACGAGCGACAAAGCCAGTGGGTGTCCATGCGTGACGGCCAATACGCTGACGTGCTGATCATCCGGAACGCCGCGAACGGTCAGATAGGTCTTGCTCTCGTCGGGGCGCAGATTGCGCAACGACACGATGCGCGTGAGATCGGCCCAATCAATGTCGGTGCGCCACGCCGAAGCAGGCACGTTGCGTCCAGCGATCACGACCAGACTGCGCGCTGGCAGTTGCGGCAGGAACGTTTCGCGCAACCACGCATCCAGCGGCGCCAACCGCTCGTACGTGTCAAGCATGAGCACGGCGTTGACCGGCCAATCCGGTATGTGGGCCGACGGCGCGTCGATTTGCCGCCCTGTCGCTGCGCCTATCGCCTCGTGCAGCGCGTGAAGAAATCCAGGTGGGGATGGCTCGATGTTGCGCGCATCGAGGCGGACGATGCAGCGGCCATGTTCGGCTGCCACGCTCTCGAACTGGCGCAGCAGTGTGGTCTTGCCCACGCCGCTTGGGCCGTGAATGTGCAACACGGCGAAGGGTGGCTCGTCCGTTTGAAGCGCCGAGCGGAACAGCGTCAGTTCAGCTTCTCGACCGACGAAGCGACTGCGCCGAGCGGCAGCCAGCCGGTCGGACAACCGAGGATCATGCATCGCTATCCAGAATAAGCAGTGCTTCGATTTCGTCAAGCACGAAACTCAAGTTGGGTCGCTCAAAACTGATGCCAGGCGCGGGAATTTGCGCCGACGCCATGTTTCGTAAATGCCTTTCCAGCGACTGAAATCCGTGCGCGTTTCATCGAACTCATCGTATTGCTCAAGTGCGCCTGCCAGGAGCGCCGTGTAAAAGTCTTCGCTCAGGACGCCGTATTTCTCTTCGTAGAGCGTCAAACGGCATTCGAGCAACTTCATCTCAAGGACAAGCTCGTAAAGCTCCATCTTGATCACCGGGTGGATTGTTCTGCCTGGCATGTATGTAACGCCTGGTTCCTCGATTCGGCTCACGAACAGACGACTGGCAGCGGCCAGTACGCTCGTAACCTGATCTCCGCGCTGAGCGCGGTTGCGCCAGACGTGAAGCTCGAATGCGTATCGCCGCGCCGTGGCCGACGGCCGGATGATGCCCGATGAGATGTTGAAGTGAGCCGGGCGCGACGATCGGATCTCTGCGTCGGGCGATCCCTGCGCGAATGAACGATGCGCCGGCTGGGGCGCGCGGCAATCGGCCCTATTCGTCTTCGGTGATCTGTCGCAGGGCCTTGGCCATACCGCGCAGGTCGCCGGCTGGCATCTTGCTCAGGTGCATGGCCAGTTGCAAGTAGGACAGCGAGGCCGGATCGGTTACGAAGGCGCGCACCTCTTCGGGAAGCCTGTCGAAGCGAGCGTGTTGCTCCAGGCGCAACTGCGCTTCGCCGATGGGGCCGATGCCCAGGTCGAGCAATTGTTCCACGCGCAGGCCGAAGTGCGCCATGGCCTTCTCAAGCAGCGTGATCGGCATCGGCCGGCGACCGAGTTCGTAGCTGTTCAACTGCCCGCCGGTCAGCCCGATGGCCTGAGCGGCCTCTTTCAGGGACTCGCCCTTCTCCATCCGAGCCTGCTTCAGCCGGGCGCCCACCACGCGCGCGCGGAGCTGCATCAGCGCCGGCAGATTGTTCACCCGCACCTGCGGGAGGCGTTTGGCTTCCTCTTCGTAGATCAAGGCCTGAATCGGCACGTTCAGGAAGTGAGCGAGCGCCTCGAGCTCGATGAAATCAGGCTCACGCTCGCCCTCCTCATAGGCTGCCAGGCGCTTTACCGAAATGCCCACGAAGCGGGCGCAGTCTTTCTGGGAGCGCCCGGCGGCTTCGCGCGCACTGCGAATCAGCCGGCCGATGGTCAGGCGCCGTAGCGGCGCGGTGTCGAGGGAGGGTGAATCAGGCATAATCGGTAGGGGATTGTAGCCCTCAGTCATGAAAATTGCCGTCAACGCCTGGTTCCTCGATTCGCCTGAGACGCAGACGACGGGCAGCGGGCAATACGCCGCCCAGTTGTTAGCCGCGCTCAAGGTGGTCGCACCGGAGGTGCAGGTCGAATGCGTGTCGCCGCGCCGACGTGGCGATTGGGCCAAGCTGCAATTCGAGCAGGTCGAATTCCCCAGGGCCGCCCGGCGCATGAACGCCGACATTGCCTTCGTGCCGTATTGGGCGCCGCCTTTGCGCAGCGAGGTGCCGGTCGTCGTGACGATCCACGACGTGATCCCGATCACCTTGCCGGCCTACCGCGGCGGGCCGTTGCAGCGCGCCTACGCTAGCCTGGTGCGCGCCTCGTCAACCAACGCAACAGCTCTGCTCACCGATTCGGAGTTCAGCAAAGCGGACATCCTCAAGTATCTGGACGTAGACGCGGCCCGCGTGACGGTAGTGCCGCTGGCAGTGGAGCCGCGCTTCACCCCCAACGTGCCGGACGAGGACGTGATGCGCGCGCGCGAGCGCTATAGCCTACCCGACAGCTACGTGCTGTATCTGGGTGGTTTCGACGCCCGCAAGAACATCGAGACGCTGATGCAGGTTTACGTTTGGTGCGGCGAATCCATCGGCGAAGAATACCCGCTGGTCATCAGCGGCGAGCCATCCACGCCGGTGCTCACCGACGGCGGCGAACGCCTCTCGCTGGCAGAGATGGCCGAGCGACTGGAGATAAGCGACGTGGTGCGCTTCATCGGCCGCGTGGCCGAGGAGGACAAGCCGGCGCTCTACGCCGGGGCGCGCTGCTTTCTCTTCCCATCCACCTACGAAGGCTTCGGTCTGCCGCCGCTGGAGGCGATGGCCTGTGGTGTGCCGGTGGTGGGCAGCAACGCAGCCAGCATCAGCGAGGTGGTCGGCAACGCCGGCATGCTGGTCGAGCCGAAAGACGCGCGGCGCATGGCCGGCGCGCTCATTGCAGCGTGCATCGAAGACGACCTGCACGAACGGCTGCGCCAGCGCGCGCTGCTGCGCGCCGCTCAGTTCACCTGGGAACGCACCGCCGTTGAGACGCTGGCCGTATTCAGGCGGGTTTATGAGCAACGAAATCGGAAGTGAGCGGTTGAGAGTCGGGAGTTGGAATTTCTTTCTCAATTCTCAATTCTCAATTCTCAATTTCGTTGCGCATGTGACGCTTTTTGCCGTCGCAATTGCGCTTTATACGCTCACCCTCAACGGCGATGTACAGCCGGCCGACAGCGGCGAATTTCAGATTGCGGCCATCACCCTCGGCATCCCTCATCCGCCGGGCTACCCCTTGTTCACAATGCTCGGCTGGCTATTTGCACAAATACCAATCGGTTCGCCCTACGCCCGTGTGTCGTTCCTGTCCGTGGTGGCCTCGGCGGCAACGCTAGCGCTGGTGAGCATGACGGTTGTGAAAGCACTCCTGTTGAAGCACGCAAACGGTCGAACGCGCGAACGCGCGGTTGCGCTGCTGGCTGGCCTCGCAGCTGCCCTGGCCCTCGGCACCAGCACCACCTTCTGGGCGCAGGCGACCACGACCAACATCCGCAGCCTGACGGCGCTTTTTGCGGCGCTGATGCTGTACGCCTCGGCGCGCGCCCACGCCACCGGGCGCGCCTCGACGCTGGTGTTGTTCGCAGCGGCTTTCGGCCTGGGGATAGGACATCACATATCGCTGGTTTTCATCGGCATCGCGCTCGGCGGATACGTGCTCGTCGCCGCCTGGCAGTCGGATCGGCCCGCTATCCGGCGCGCGGCGTTGGGCGCAGCGATCGCCCTTGTGATGACACAACTGGTATGGCTATATTTGCCGATCCGCGATGCGGCGGGCGCGCGTTTTGCGCCGGGTAACCTCACCACGCCGGAGGGCTTGCTGTCCCACATCTTTGCGCGGGGGTTCGCCGGCGACATGCTGGCCTTTGCCGCGCCGGCTTTACTGGCCGACCGACTGGCGCTGTTGCCCACGCTGCTGACCTTTCAGTTCAGCGCGCCGATGCTGGTTCTCATGGCCATCGCCGCAGCCGCGTTAATCTGGCAGCGGCCCGCCCTGGGGGCCGCCTGGTTGACGGCGTGGGCCATGCACCTGTTCATCACCCTCACCTATCGCGCGCCGCAGACGGTGGAATACGCCATGCCATGTTGGGTGATCCTGTGCGTCGTGTTGGGCGCCGGCCTCGGATCCATCGCCGCAAGACAAGCGCACGGCGGGCGATGGCGCCTGTGGCGCATCTTGCCCCTGGCGTCTTCGGCGGCGCTGCTGCTTGCGCTCGCGCTCGCCTGGCGCGATGGCGCACAACGCTGGCCCAGTTTCGCTTACCTGGCCGGCGACCGCAGCGCGCGGGCGTCGGCAGAAGCCGCCCTGCGCACCGTGCCGCCAGGGGGCGCCATCCTGGCGCAATGGCACCAGGCCACGCCGATGTGGGCCTTGCAGGAAGTGGAAGCCCTGCGCCGAGACGTGACGGTGAGCTACGTCTTCCCGCGCGGCGCGCAGCCCTATGCCCGGACATTCGCCGAACGCGCCGGGCAAAGCGCCCGTGCGCAGCCCACTTTCGTCACCTCGTTGTTCGCCGATGAGCTGGCTGCCCGTGGCTTGCGCGCCCTGCCGCTCAGCAGCCGGCCAGTTTGGCAGGTAGCCGAGCGCTTTCAGCCGCCCGAGGCCGCGCAAAGCGTCCTGTTTGACGAGCGCATCCGCGTGGTCGGGCCGTTGGGCGCTGATGGCCGAACGGTGGAAGTCGGCCAGGCCGTCGAGATGGACATCGGCTGGTATTCGCCCGCGGCGGCGCTGCCGGGCGATTCCATCACCGTGCGCATTTTGCGGCCGGACGGCCGGCTGGCGGCAAATGCCGATGTGCGCCTGGCGCCCAATGCATCCCCGGGCGATTACCACGGCCGGCGCGTTGTGTTGGGCGTCCCGCTCGATTTGTCACCCGGCGCATACCCGGTGCTCGTTGGCGCTTACCGCGCCACCGGGTCGGGCTTCGTGCAATATCGCACTCCAGACGGGGCGGACTTCGCTGCCGTGGGCACGCTCCACGTCACGCCCGCGACATGGCCACCGGCCACGCAGCACCCGCTCGGCGACGCATGGGGCCAGATGCCGCAGCAGCCGCAGCTCATCGGCGCCGACTACGACGCCGGCCTGCCCGGACGACTGCGCGTGTGGACGCACTGGCGGCTCGGTCGGTCGGCGATCGAGGTGGGGTTGACGGATGCCGCCGGCCGCCCGCTCGCCCCGGCCAGGCTGCTGAGCGCGGCGACCGAGCCGGCGCGGCCACAATACCTCTCGCTGGCGTTCGACATTGCACCGACGCATGGCATACAAGTAGCCACGACCAGCCAAGGCCTGCCCGATTATCGCGCCGGCCAGCGCTACATCCCGTTCGCCAACCAAGTGGTGCTGGTCAGCTCGAACGCCCACCGCACGAACCCATCGCTCAAGGTAGACCTGCACTGGCTGGCTGCGCGGCCGCTGGTGAACGACTACATCATCTCGATGCGCATCGAAGGCGATGGCCTGTATCGCACTCACGACGGCGTGCCGGCCCTGGGCGCCATCCCCACGCTCAAGTGGATCCGCGATGCGCAGGTGATGGATCGCCACCCCTTCGACCTGGGCGACTATCGGGGCGCGCTGCGCGGCAGCGTAGTGGTATACAACAGCGTGAACCGGCTGATCCTGCCGCCGCTCGACGAGCGTTACGAAGACCGCGTTACCATTCCTCTGCCCTGAGCCATGCAGTACGGCTTTCAATCCATCCTCCAGCCCGATGAACCGTGGAGCGTCTCGGAGGTGACGGCGCGCATCAAGGACGTGCTGGAGAGCGACGACGCATTGGCCGACGTGCGCGTGGCCGGCGAGATCAGCAACCTGTCGCGCCCGGCGTCCGGCCATCTCTACTTCACCCTGAAAGACGAGGCTTCGCAGCTTCGGTGCGTGATGTGGCGCAGCTATGCAGCGCGCCTGGCCCGCTTACCACAAAACGGCGACGCCGTGATCGCCCGCGGGCGCATTGGGGTCTACGAACGCGATGGCGCCTATCAACTCTACGTCGAAGCATTGGTAGGCCGAGGGATCGGCGACTTGAACGCCGAGTTCGAGCGGCTCAAGCTCAGGCTCCAGGCCGAAGGATTGTTCGATGCAGCACGCAAACGCCGGCTGCCGCCCTTCCCGCGCGTGCTGGGCGTGGTCACCTCTCCCAGCGGCGCAGCGCTGCAAGACATCTTGAACGTGTTGCGCCGGCGCTATCCGCTCGTCGAGGTGTTGCTCTCGCCGACGTTGGTTCAAGGCGAAGAAGCGCCGGAACAAATCGTGCGCGCCATCCAGCGGCTCAACGCCCTCGACGTTTGCGATGTCATCCTGGTGGCGCGCGGGGGCGGCAGCCTGGAGGAGCTTTGGGCATTCAACGATGAGCGCGTGGTGCGCGCCGTCGCTGCCTCGCGCGCGCCCGTAGTGAGCGGCGTGGGGCACGAAATTGATTACACCCTGACCGACTTCGCCGCCGACGTGCGCGCGCCCACCCCTTCGGCGGCAGCGGAGATCATCACGCCCGACATCAACGAACTACGCTTACAGATAGACGGCTTGAGCGTGACGATGAGCGATCTGATGAAGGCGCACCTCGCTGACGCGCGGGTGCAGTTGAACGCGCTGCAGCGGGCGCTGCGCCTGCTCAACCCGGCCAACCAGCTGGCCCGCCGACGCGAAAGGCTGAGCGATCTGCGGGCGCGGCTGGCTTCGGCCCAGGCTCACCTGCTGTCGCTGGCGCGGCTGCGGTTCGATGGGCTGCGCACCCGGCTGGAGAGTGTGGGGCCGGCGGCCACGCTTGCGCGCGGCTATGCCATCGTCCGCCGCGCCGATGGCCAGGTGGTTCGCTCGGTCAGCGATGTGACGACGGGCGATGTGTTGAAGGTGATGGTGGCCGATGGCGAATTCGGCGCGCGCGTGGACGGCGAACCGGCAGGTCATCAGGCCGGCCGGCGCACTGCAGCGTAAATCAACGCGCCGGCGATGGCAGCCAGCAACGCCACCGGCAGATCGGGCAGCGCCGGCGCCACCGGCACCGTGAGCGCGGCAACCTGCGTTAAAGCCAGCAGCGCAGCGACCAGCATCGGCGAATCCGGCAACGTCCAGGTGAAGGCATCGCCCCATTGCCAGTAGAACACCATAAAGGCGATGAGCTGCACAACGACGACCAGCCCCAGCGCACTCAGCACGGTGGCGACAGCATCGAACACGCTCTCCTGCCTGGCGGTGGTAAGAGCAACGATGGCGCACACGGCCAGCATGAGCATCGCCGACAGGCGCTCCCACTCGGCGAAGGTCGGCATCGGGTCGCTATCCGGGAAGAGCGAGAGCGAGAGCATGCTCTGGCGCACCGCGAAGAAGAGCACTAGCCACGCGCCGAGGTAAGCCAACGCGCCGATCAGCGGCGCTGCCACCCGCGCGTTCAGCAACAGGCCAGCGATGATGAGCAACAGCAGGCAGACGCCCAGGGTAAAAGGCAGGCGCGCCGCGCGTTCAGCGGTGAGACGTGCACCGGCAGCCGCGGCGACCGAGCGATTCAGCTCGGCCAACCAGGTCGCGTAAGCCACCTCATCTCCGGCAGCCATACGGTCTTCGTAACGGCGCAGCAGCTCGGCGGCGAAGCGCGGCTGGCCGAGCGTCGAGATCCATTGTTCGTAGAAAGCAGTCAACTGCCGCGCCGACGCTAACGGCAATGACGATTCGGGGGCCAGCACGGCGAAGATCGGCCCACCTTGCGCATGAATCGGGATCGGCGCGCCTGCCAGCGCGGCTAACGTCGGCGCGATGGATGTGGCAGGCGCGACCGCCTGGGTGCCGGCGAGGATGCCGGCGCCGGCCATGACCAGCGGCGTGCGAGCCACCTCGGCTTCGCCGCCGCCGTCGCGTCCGTCGCGCGTCAGCCCGCGGTCGGATAGCACCACCAGGGTACCCGCCCCCAGGTTCAGCGCCTCGCCGATGGCCTGCAAGCGAAAGTCGGTTGCGGCGACGGCAGCGCTGTATGAATCTGGGTCGCTGCGGGCAACCTCCTCCAGCAAGCTAATCTCCACCAGCACAAATTGGGCTTGCCCGGCCGGGTCACGCAGCAGCTCGCGCACAAGCTCGACCGCTTGCTGATCGCGCTGGGCGGGTTCGAGGTCGTCCACCAACTCCACGCGCTGCGCAGCGATGCCCAACTCGTCGTAGAGGCGATCGGACCCGATGAAAGCAACCGCCCAACCGCTGGACTGAATCGCTCGCAGGAGCGTATCCGGCCGGGAGGGCGGCGGGGCATCGTTCGTCGTCACACCGTGCGTCTCCGGCCAGGCGCCGGAGAGCCAGGTGAAGGTAGCCGGGAGGCGATAGGTGGGCGGCTTCGCCTCGATCGTGACATCGGCGCCGCGTTGACGCCAGGCGTTCAAGGTCGGCATCTGGCGCGATTCGACCAGCCGCAAGCCATGCACCAATACCACCACCACGCGCTGCGAAAGCGGCGGGCGCGCCGTGCCGGTCGGCCATTCGTTGAGGAAAGGGCTGGCGTAGCCGGCATAGCCCTGCCACAGTTGCGCGCGTGCCCGCTCGGCGATCGGCGCCAGGGCGGAAAGCGCAATCAGGAGGGCGATTGCGAGGAAAGGGGCACTTTCAGCAATGCGGCGCATATCAGGCGGGCAGGGAGCGTATGGTCTGTCGGATGCATGCTGCGCTACAATCCGCTGGGCAGTCGAAACGCAAGCCGCGCAAGACGATCATCCGTTTGCTTTGATTATCGGTCACCCGCGGCTACGCAGCTTCGCTGTATTCGTTGTCTACGTCGCCGACACATCTGCGCCATGAATGACTTGATCTGGGTGATCCAGCGATTGAACTGGCTGGCCATCATTGACATCGCGCTGGTATCGCTGGTCTTTTTTGGGATCCTGCTGCTCGTGCGGGCCACACAGGCCGTGCCTTTGTTGCGCGGGTTGCTGGTGCTGGGGGCAGTCAGCGCGTTGCTAGGCGGCGCGGCCCAGTTACCGACGTTCAGCCTGATCATGCGCACGGCGCTGCCGGCGCTGCTCGTCGCCATCCCGGTGATCTTTCAGCCCGAGCTGCGGCGTGCGCTGGAGCGATTGGGGCGCTTCAACGAAATGCTGGTGACGGCGCGCAAAACCGATCTGGAGGTGATGGTGCGCAAGATCAGCGATGCGGCGCAGCGTCTGGCTTCTCGCCGCCATGGCGCGCTCATCGTGATCGAGCGCGACACTGGCCTGCAAGATTTGATTGATACCGGCGTGCCATTGGATGCCGAGTTGACGCCGGAGATCCTGCTCACCATCTTCGACCCGCATACGCCGCTGCACGACGGCGGGGTCATCATCCGCCATGGGCGCGTCGCGGCTGCCGGGTGCGTGTTGCCGCTGACTACTTCGACGCTGAACGATGCGCGCATCGGCCTGCGCCATCGCGCCGGCATCGGCGTGACCGAAGGCACGGACGCCATCGCCGTCATCGTCTCGGAGGAGCGCGGCTCGATCAGCATCGCTCACAACGGGCGGCTCATCCGCCGCATCGAGCCCGATCACCTGGAGAGCGCGCTGATCGCATTAGCGCAGCCCGGCATCCAGAAAGCGGCTTCCATGCTGCCCGGCTTTCTGCGCACCCGCGAGAAGCAAGAGATGCTTTGATAGGCTGCCTGTCGAGTCGGCAATCAGGACGTAGCCGGGTGGCCGGGATGCGCCAGCAGCGCGCGCACCCGCCCAACCAACGCACCAAACTCCGGCCAGCTTTCCATGGCCCAGGTGCGCGGCCGCGGCAAGCCCACCTGGACTGTCCCCATCACGCGCCCCGGCCGGGGCGAGCACACCACGATCTGGTCGGCCAGGAACACTGCCTCGGTGATGCTGTGAGTGACCATCACAGCCGTCGTCCTGGTCGTGCGCAAGATGCTTTCTACAGAAGCAGTCAGGCTCTCGCGCGTCATCGCGTCGAGTGCGCCGAACGGCTCGTCCAAGAGGAGCACAGGCGGGCGGGTGATGAGCGCGCGGGCCAGCGAGACGCGCTGGGCCATGCCGCCGCTCAGTTCGCGCGGATAGGCCTGCTCGAAGCCCGACAGGCCGACGAGCTGGATGAGGTCATCAATCGCAAATTGGCCGTCGCGCGCTGATTCAGGAAGCGAGCCAAGCCTCGACGCGATAGCGGCTCTATCGCCCAGCTCAAGCGGCAGCCGGATGTTCTGCTCGACGGTGCGCCAGGGCAGCAGGGCAGCATCCTGAAACATCAACCCAATACGCGGCGAGGGTTGCGTAATGCGCTCGTCGTCCAGCCACACTTCGCCCGCGCTCGGCCGAATCAGGCCAGCCAGCACGCGCAGCAGCGTGCTCTTGCCGCATCCGCTGGGTCCGACGATGGTGACGAACTGGCCGCGCGGCACGCGTAGCGAAAAGTCGCGCAACGCCTCAACGCCGGTGGCGTAGGTGTGGGAAATGTGATCGGCGACGAGCATGCAAAACCTCACCGTTCCGGACGCCCGGTTTCGTGCAGGCAGCGTCCGGAACGGCTTCGGATATGTCAGCCTACCCTAAGGCACGAAAGCGTTGGTGAAGAATTCGTTTACGTCCATCTTCTTTTGGATCTGGCCCATCGCCAACAAGGTATTCTGCGTGTTCTCCCACGCCTGAGCCGAGGAAGCGCCGAGTTGCTCCCCTTTCATCAGCTCGATGGTGGCCAGCAGGACTTTCTTCTGGATGGGATCATCGGCTTTTAGCCCTTCGACGAATCTGGTTGAGATTTGCATGGCGGCATCGGGATCGGCGATGGTGTCGGCGATGCCACGGAGCAGCGCGCGCGCCATGCCCCGCACCAGTTTCGGGCTCTCCTGGATCGTCTTCTCGTTGGTGATCAACCCGTTGGCCACCATGTCCACCTGATCGCTCACCCGGAAGACGTTGACAGGAAAGCCGTTTTCTTCGAGCACGATCGGCTCGTTGACGATGTAGCCCACGGCGGCATCCACCTTGCCCTGCTGCACCGCAGCAGCCTGGGTGAACCCGATCTCTTCCAGCCGGAGGTCGCCTTCGCTCAGGCCGTTGGCGTCGAGGAAGGCACGCCAGCCGACGTAGGTCGCGCCGAAGAAGCCCGGCACGCCCACCGTCTTCCCCTTCAAGTCCTCCGGCTCGACGATGCCGGTGGTCTGTAGGCTGAAGATGGCAATTGGAAACCGGCGATACCACTGCACGAAGTATTTGATCGGCAGCCCCTGCGAACGCGCCAGCACCACCTGCTCGCCGCTGACTACGGCGAACGGCAATTCGCCGGCGGCCACCAGCTTTACGCCGTCCGTCTCGAATTTGTAATCGAACTCGATTTCGATGCCGGCCTCGGCGAAGTAGCCGCGCTCGACGGCGACGTAGAACGGCGCAAATTGCACGTTGGGGATGTAGCTCATCGGCAACCTGATCTTGGTCAACGATGGGCCTGGGCTGCTCGCCCGAGGCGGGGGCGCTTGCACAGCACAAGCGCTTAATGCAACGAGAAAGAAGACGTTCAACAACAATTTGAGTCTGTTCATTTGAATCCCTCTCAACAACAAACTTTCGTCACGTCGCCCAGCGCTCCACACGCAGCGCGCGCTCGGCCAGGCGAACGGTGCCGTAGATACCCAGGGCAATCATCACGATGGTGAGCACGCCGGCGATGACGAGCGACGTGTCATACAGGCCGTTGCCCAGGTTGATCATGAACCCCAGGCCGCGGTCAGCGCTCAAAAACTCGCCGGCGATGGCGCCGACCATCGAGAGCGTGCCGCCCACACGCAAGCCGGCGAAGATGAAGGGCAAAGCTGCCGGCAGCTCCAGCTTGAAGAAAGTCTCGGCCGGCGTGGCATTGAGCGAGCGAAACAGGTCACGCAGCACGGGCGGCACGCTGCGCAGGCCGGCGATGACGTTGATGACGATGGGGAAGAACACGATCAAGGCGCACACCAGGATCTTCGTCGTCAGGCCGCTGCCGAACCAGATGAATAGCAGCGGCGCGACGGCGACAAACGGGACGCCTTGCGAAGCGATGATGAACGGCGAGAGCAGCCGATCGGCCAGACGCGATTTAGCGATCGGAAGGCCCAGCGCGAATGCGGCCAGTGTGCCCAGGATCAGGCCGGGGATCGCTTCGGATAGCGTGGTGAGGGCATGGACGATCAACGAACCGTCGGCCACCTTCTCGGCAAAGCGCCGGGCCACGCTGGCAGGACCTGGCAAGATGAAAGGGGGGTAGCGCAGCGAAAGCAAGTGCCAGACCATGACGAAGATGAACAGGCCGAGCAAAGGCACCAGCCGGGCGGCCGTCGCGCGGCGCGGCGTGGAGGCCGGGGTTGCCTTCACCCGCTGTCCTCGCTGTTTGGCTTCAAGCGCTTCGCTACTACTTAATGTAGACATGTAAACAGCCCCTTGAACCTGGCAGTCTTCGGGGCTGTTCACCTACGCGCGCTCGTATACAGGCGCTCGCGCCGCGCCCATGCCGAATCACTCGATGAAACCTTCAGTCATCAGTCATTTCGCGTGTGATGACGCACGTGCGATGACGATGGTTGATCGCCGAATTGGCAAGCGACGCAGAGCGCTGCGCTGCTCGTTGCATTCGCCTTCTTTACATCCAGACTATCACTGTCGGCCCCGGAGTTGCACCGGATCATGCGCGCCTCTCAACGCGCTCGTGGGCTATACCACCGATCGGGAATTTCACCCTGCCCCGAAGGCTGCTATTGAATTGAGAATTGAGAATTGAAAATTGAGAATTGAAGGGGTGAACAAGAGCCGTCAGGTTTACCCTTTTCAATTCTCAATTTTCAATTTTTACCTTTATTTCGTCTCCTTCGATTCTTGTCTCGTAGATCGGAATTTTGGTCACCGCCGGGAAGGTTGGCTTGCCCGTGAACAAGTCGAAACGAGCGCCGTGCCGCGGGCAAACCACGCAATGGTCTTCGATGTGGCCCTCGGCCAGCGGCCCGTCGTCATGGGTGCACACGTCACCAAAGGCACGCACCTGGCCGTTGAGCTTGGTGAGCGCAATGGGCGTTTCGTCAATGATCACTGCGGTGATCTCCCCTTCCCTGACGTCACCCAGCTTCGCTGCAAACACAAATGTATCGGACATGCTTAGGACCCACTTCAATTATAACGACCCGGCTGGAGGCCTGCGGGTTCGGGTGCGTTCACCAATAGAGGCAACCTGGAAGCGCGCCAACTAAAACGTCCCCCGCGTGGGGGGACCGTAGGGAGCGTCCCCCGCTTGCCGGGGAATGAGAAGAGAGCAGCCCTCCCCCCGCACACGGGAGAAGTGAGGGGGCAATGCCCCAACCGTGCCCTTATCCTCCCGCGGGCTGCGAGCCTGCGGGAGGATGCGTCCTTGCCCCCAACCGTGAACGCACCCTGCCCACGCTCGTCATCCGATCGCCCGTATAATCGCCTGGCAAAAGCGGCTTTCCATCAAGCCATCGGGTTCATTCACGCGAAGGAGGAAAGGACACATGACAAGGTCACGAAAGGCGCTCGGTTTGCTCGTCGCGATTCCCCTAGCACTCATCGCTTGTACCCAAGTCCCCGCAGCCGCCCCAGCAGCTCCGGCTGCGCCGGTGGAAGTTACGCGCGAAGTGGAGGTCACGCGCATCGTCGAGGTAACGGTAGCTGCGCCGGCCGACGCCGCAGCGGCCGCGCCCACATCCACCCCCGCCCCGGCTGCACCTGCAGCTCCATCGGGCTTCGGCGAAACGCTCAAGGCCATCAAAGCGCGCGACAAGCTGATCTGCGGCGTCAACAGCCAGGTTCCCGGCTTCGGCTTTGTAGATTCGGCCGGCGCGTTCAGCGGCTTCGACATTGACTACTGCAAAGCCCTGGCCGCAGCCATCTTCAACGACGTGAACAAGATCGAGTATCGCCCGCTGACGGCCGAGCAGCGCTTTGCGGCCTTGCAGAGCGGTGAGATTGACGTGCTCATCCGCAACACCACCTGGACGCTGACGCGCGACACCGACAACGGCAGCAATTTCGTCGCCACCACCTTCTACGATGGCCAGGGCATCATGGTGCCCAAGGATGCCAACATCACCAAGCTGGAGGACCTGGACGGCGCGACGATCTGCGTGCAAAAGGGCACCACCACCGAGCTGAACCTGGCCGATCAAATGGCTGCCCGCAACATCCAGTACACACCGGCGGTGTTTGAGGACGCCAACGGTACCTTCGGCGCCTACGCCGAAGGGCGCTGCGACGCGGTGACCACCGACAAGTCCGGCCTGGTCTCGCGCCGCTCGGTGTTGCCCGACCCCGAGAACCATGTCATTCTGGATGTCACCCTGTCCAAAGAGCCACTCGGCCCGATGGTGCGCCATGGCGACGACCAGTGGTTCGACATCGTGCAGTGGACGGTGTTTGCCACCTTCGCCGCCGAGGAGTTCGGCATCACCTCCGAAAACGTGGACAGCGTGATCGCCAGCGACACCCGCCCGGAAGTCAAGCGCTTGCTGGGGGCCGATGAGAAGGTGGATCTCGGCGCCAAGCTCGGCTTGAGCAAGGATTGGGCGGCGAACGTGATCAAGGCGGTCGGCAACTACGGCGAGATCTACGACCGTAACCTCGGCCCCAACACCAAGACCGCCATCCCGCGCGGTATCAACAGCCTGTATACCAACGGCGGGCTACTCTACGCGCCACCGTTCCGGTAGTCGGAAGCCCACAACGACCAAAGGCACAGAAGCCAGGCTTCTTAAAAGAAGCCTGGCTCTTTCGTTGCAGGCAGTCCTCACCGCATCGGTTTTCTGTTGCGGCTTCGTAGGAAACTGGCTATAACTCCGGCCACACTATGGCGAACGTTCCGCTTCCGCCTGCCACATCGCCCCCCCGGCCCAACCGCGCGTTCTGGCGCGATGACCGGTTCATCCAGTTCGCGGCGCAATTCATCGTGCTGGCTATCGTCGCCGGACTGCTGTTCCTGGCCTTCCGCAACATGGCAGACTCGCTGGCGCGCCAGGGCATCGCGCTGGGGTTTGGCTTTCTGGAGAACGCCGCCGGCTTCGACATCGGCGAATCCCTCATCCGCTACGCCAACACAGACACGTTCTCGCGCGCGTTGCTGGTTGGGTTGCTCAACACCCTACTGGTGAGCGTCCTGGGCATCATCCTGGCCACCCTGCTGGGCATCGTGGTCGGCATCGCGCGACTGTCCGGCAACTGGCTGGTGAACCGCCTGGCCTGGCTGTTCATCGAGTTGATGCGCAACGTGCCGCTGCTGGTTTTGCTCATCTTCATCTACACGGCTTTCTTCCTCAAACTGCCGCGCGCGCGTCAGGCCATCAGCCTGGGGCCGCTCTACCTCAGCAATCGCGGGGTGGCGATCCCATGGGGCGAGCCGACGGAGACCTGGCCGATCTATCTCTACATCCTGATTGCCGCCGTCGGGCTGGCCATCCTGGCAGCGACCGGGCTGCGCCTTTGGCAAGAACGTAGCGGCCGACCCAAGCCCATCGTGCTGCCGACGCTGTTCGTCCTGTTGGGCATCGCCGGCATTGGTTGGCTGGTCCTGCCGCAACCGCCATTGCAAGTCACCACCCCGGAGATCGCTGCGTTCAACTTCAAGGGCGGGCTAGTGCTGACGCCAGAGTTCATGGCGCTGCTGCTCGGCCTGGTGATCTACACGGCCGCTTTCATCGGCGAGATCGTGCGCGCCGGAATCCAGGCCGTGCCGAAGGGACAGGTGGAGGCGGCCCGCGCGTTGGGGCTGAGCGGCCGGCGCACGTTGCAACTGGTGGTGTTCCCGCAGGCCCTGCGCGTCATCGTCCCGCCACTCACCAGCCAGTACCTCAACCTAACCAAGAACTCGTCGCTGGCGGTGGCCATCGGCTATCCTGATCTGTTCGCCATATCCGGCACGATCATCAACCAAACCGGCCGGGCGGTGGAGATGATCGCCATCGTCATGGCCGTCTATCTTTCAGTCAGTCTGCTGACTTCGGTGGCGATGAACTGGTATAACCGCCGCGTGCGATTGGTGGAGCGATGACGACGAGCACGAGCACCTCTTCACTTGCCCCGCCAGCGGGAGTATTGCCCCCGCCCACGGAACGCTACACCGTTCTCGGCTGGTTGCGCAAGAACCTGTTCAGCACCTGGTACAACGCGCTGCTGACGGTGATCTTTGCCGCCGTCATCATCCTGGTCGCGCGCGGCATGGCTGAGTGGGCGCTCACCCAGGCGCGCTGGGAAGTGATCGGCGCCAACCTGCGCCTGTTCCTGGTCGGGCAGTATCCGGCAGCGACGACCTGGCGCGCCTGGGCGTGCGTCGTTTTGCTGGCGCTGCTGATCGGCCTTTCATGGGGCATCTGGGGACGTGGCCAGCGCGCCGGCGCAATCGCTCTGGGTGTTCTACCCTTCGCCTTGGCGTTGATTGCGCAAGAGGAAGCGCGCGTCCCGCTGTTGATCACCGGCGCCGCCGGGCTGATTGGCTTCGCGCTCAGCTTTTGGCGCGGCGTCCGTCTGCAGCGCATCGCCATCATCGCCTGGGTCGTTTACTTCCCGCTGGTCATCGTGCTGATCAGCGGCTTCGGCGGCGCGGACAGCCCATTGCCACTGGTGCCCACCAACCTGTGGGGCGGCCTGTTGCTGACGTTGCTGTTGACCGTGGTGGGGATCGTGTTCTCCTTCCCACTGGGCGTGTTGCTGGCGCTGGGCCGACAATCCAGCCTGCCCATTGTCCGGTCGCTCTCCGTGATCTATATCGAGGTGGTGCGCGGGGTGCCACTCATCACTGTGCTGTTCATGGCCCAGCTCATGCTGCCGCTCTTCTTGCCCGGCGTGACAATTGACCGGGTGGTGCGGGCGATGGCCGGCATCGTCCTGTTCAGCGCAGCCTACCTGGCCGAAAACGTGCGCGGTGGCTTGCAGGCCATCCCGCGTGGGCAATACGAAGCCGCCCGCGCCCTGGGCCTGAACACCTGGAAGATGATGCTGCTCATCATCCTGCCGCAGGCGCTCAAGGCCATCATCCCCATCCTGGTCGGCCAGTTCATCGCATTGTTCAAAGATACCTCGCTGGTGGTGATCGTGGGCTTGCTGGAACTGATGGGCATCGCCAAGGCTGTGCTGGCGCAACCGGACTTCCTTGGCTTGCAGGCCGAGGTGTACTTATTCGTTGCGCTGATCTATGGCCTGTTCTGCTACCTGATGTCGGCCTTCAGCCAACGTTTGGAGAGGCGACTTAGCACCGGACGTGCTTAGAGAAGCCCCGCCCAACCCAAAACGGAGGCGGCGTGGAGTTTGGAGAGGCGACTTAGCACCGGACGTGCTTAGAGGCGAAAGATCTTTTGCTCCACATGATTCACGGTGAGGGAGGTATGAGCGAGCAAGACAGGACGAACGAGCCGATCATCATCTGCCGCGACGTGCACAAGTGGTATGGCCACTATCACGCCTTGCGGGGGATCAATATGGAAGTGCGCAAGGGCGAGGTGGTGGTGATCTTCGGCCCATCCGGCTCCGGCAAGTCCACCTTCATCCGCACTATCAATCGGCTGGAAGAGCACCAACGCGGCGAGATCATCGTGGATGGCATCCGGCTCACCCACGACGTGCGCGACATCGAACGCATCCGCATTGAGACAGGCATGGTGTTCCAGCAGTTCAACCTCTTCCCCCACC
Source organism: Anaerolineae bacterium (assembly GCA_023511655.1). Classification (GTDB taxonomy): domain Bacteria; phylum Chloroflexota; class Anaerolineae; order J036; family Brachytrichaceae; genus JAAFGM01. The sequence goes on along the minus strand of JAIMBB010000012.1, from coordinate 16,200 downwards.
TGACCGTGATGGACAACATCACGCTGGCCCCCATCTGGGTGCGCAGATGGTCGCGCGAGCAGGCCGAGGAGATCGGTATGCAGTTGCTCAAGCGTGTGGGCATCCCCGAGCAGGCCCGCAAGTACCCCGGCCAGCTCTCCGGCGGCCAGCAACAGCGCGTGGCAATCGCCCGCGCGCTGGCCATGCAGCCCAAGATCATGCTGTTCGACGAACCCACCAGCGCGCTCGACCCGGAGATGATCAAAGAGGTGCTCGATGTAATGATCGAGCTGGCCGACAGCGGCATGACCATGATGGTGGTCACCCACGAGATGGGCTTTGCCCGCGCGGTGGCCGACACCATGTATTTCTTCGACCAGGGGACGATCGTAGAAAGCGGGACGCCTGAGCAAATCTTCGGTGATCCCCGGGAAGACCGGACCAAGCTCTTCCTGTCCCAAATCCTGTCACACTGAACTTTCTCGTTCGTCGCGGCCTTGTTGCATTGACCCGCGATCGAGCGCTAACACAACGCTAACATCGCGCCGTTATATCTCTAACGCCCTGCGCGTAAGGTGTAGGGCGTCTTTGAGCGGAGGAACTTTCGCGCAGTCATTGCACGAGCGCATGTGTGGAGGAAGGACAAAATGACAAAAATCGTTGGCATTGACCTTGGCACTACCAACAGCGTGGTAGCGGTATTGGAGGGTGGCAGCCCGACCGTGATCCCCACGGCCGAGGGCGGCAACCTGGTGCCGTCGGTAGTCGCTTTCAAAAAGGATGGCGAGCGCATCGTCGGCCAGGCTGCCAAGCGACAGGCGGTAGTCAATCCCGAAAACACGGTGTTCTCGATCAAGCGGTTCATCGGGCGACGCTTCGACGAAGTCGAGGGCGAGCGCAGGCGCGTCCCCTATCAGGTGGTGCAGGGCCCCAAGGGCGATGCGCAGGTGAAGATCCCCAACACCAATAAGACCTACACGCCGCAGGAGATCAGCGCGATGGTGCTGGCCAAGCTGAAGGCCGACGCCGAGGCTTACCTGGGCGAGCCGGTGACCAAGGCCGTCATCACCGTGCCCGCTTATTTCAATGACGCCCAGCGCCAGGCCACCAAAGATGCCGGCCAGATCGCCGGCCTGGAAGTCCTCAGGATCATCAACGAGCCGACCGCAGCGGCGCTGGCTTATGGCCTGGACAAGAAGAAGGACGAGACCATCCTGGTCTTCGACCTGGGCGGTGGCACCTTCGACGTTTCCATTCTGGAAGTCGGCGATGGCGTGGTGGAAGTGAAGGCGACCAGCGGCGATACGCACCTGGGCGGCGATGACTGGGACGCGGTGATCATGGACTGGATGATCTCCGAGTTCAAGAAGGAGCAGGGCATTGACCTGCGCACCGACCGCCAGGCGCTGCAGCGGCTCAAGGAGGCTGCCGAGAAGGCCAAGATCGAGCTGTCTTCGATGATGGAGACAGAGATCAACCTGCCTTACATCACGGCAGACCAAACCGGTCCGAAACACCTGCTGATGAAGCTCACCCGCGCCAAGTTCGAGCAGCTCAGCGAACAACTGGTGCGACGACTGCGCGGTCCGGTCGAGCAAGCCTTGAAGGATGCCGGCTTGAAGGTGGGCGACATTGATGAAGTAGTGCTGGTGGGCGGCGCGACCCGCATGCCCATGGTGCAGGCGCTGGTGAAGGAGATGACCGGCGGCAAAGAGCCGAACAAGAGCGTCAACCCCGACGAAGTCGTGGCTGTCGGTGCAGCCGTGCAGGCCGGCGTGCTGGCAGGCGACGTGAAAGATGTGCTCCTGCTCGACGTCACACCGCTTACGCTTGGTGTTGAGACGCTAGGTGGTGTGATGACGCCACTGATCCCGCGCAACACCACCATCCCCGTGCGCAAGAGCGAAATCTTCAGCACGGCGGAGGACAACCAGAGCGCGGTGGACATTCGGGTGTTCCAGGGTGAACGCCCGATGGCGGCCGACAATATGCTGCTGGGTCAGTTCCGGCTGGAGGGCATCCCGCCCGCGCCGCGCGGCATGCCGCAGATCGAAGTGACGTTCGACATTGACGCCAACGGCATCCTCAACGTCAGCGCCAAGGACAAGGCGACCGGCCGCGAACAGCGCATCAGCATTACGGCCAGCACCAACCTGAGCAAGCAGGACATCGAGCGCATGATTGAGGAGGCCCAACGCAACGCCGCAGCCGACGCCCGCCGCAAGGAACTGGCCGACGCGCGCAACACCGGCGACCAGGCCCTCTATCAGGCCGAGAAGGCGCTCCGTGACTTGGGCGACAAGGTGAGCGGCGCCGACCGCGCCGAGGCCGAAGGCAAGATGAACGACCTGCGCGATGCGTTGAAGACCGACGACATCAATCGCATCAAGCGGGCCAGCGATGCGCTGCAAGCCACCATGTCGCGGATCGGCCAGAGTGCCTATGCCTCTCGGCCGGGCACCGACGGCGCTGCGCCTTCGGGCGGCAAAAGCGACGAGGGCGTGGTCGAAGGCGAGTATCGCTCGGTGTAGCACAGGATTGATTCATCCTGTGCTACAACCGCATGATGCGAACACGCGAAGAGCTCGAGCGTCTTGAGTTTTTGACGCTCGCGCCCTACGCCATGAAGAGCGCGGAGTCGCGCGGCCGGCAGTATCCTGAGCCGGAAGCGCCTTATCGCACCGCGTTCCAGCGCGACCGAGAACGTGTGCTGCACACTACGGCCTTCCGTCGCTTACAAGGCAAGACCCAGGTGTTCGTGGTGACCGAGGGCGACTATTACCGCACTCGCATCACGCACACCCTGGAGGTGGCACAGATCGGGCGAACCGTCGCCCGCGCGCTCGGCGCGAATGAAGATCTGGTCGAAGGCATTTGTCTGGCACATGACCTCGGCCACCCGCCGTTCGGCCACTCTGGCGAGCGTGCCCTCAACGCGCGGATGGCAGCGGAGGGTGGCTTCAACCACAACCGGCAGAGCTTTCGCATCATCACCGAGCTGGAACGCCGCTATCCCGACTTCCCCGGACTCAACCTCACCCACGAATTCCGCGAAGGCATCCTCAAACACAACGTCGAGGCTTCCGGCCAATCCGCACCACTCGATTACTGGCCGGAGCTACACGGCACACTCGAAGCGCAGATTGCGGCTTTTGTGGACGAGCTAGCCTACAACGCGCACGACCTTGACGACGGCTTGCGCGCAGGTCTGGTCAAGGAGCAAGAGGTGAAGCACCTGGCATGGTGGCGACGCGCGAGCGAGGCGGCCGGGGTGAGCAGCAACGAACAGCTGACCGACGTGAAGCGACATCGCGTCATCCGCCGGTTGATCAACGCTGTCGTCACCGATCTACTTTCGGAGAGCACGCGCCGCATTCAGGCTATGCTGAAGCAGCGCGCCGGAGCAGCCATAGCGGATGACGTGCGCCGATGGCCGGAGCTGCTCATCGGCTATCCGCCTGAAACAGAGCAGATGAATCAGGAGTTGAAGAGTTTCCTGTACGAGCGGGTGTATTTCCATCCGCGCGTTTTGCGCATGGCCGAGAAGGCCGAGCGCGTCGTTGGCGATTTGTTCGAGGCGTATGTACAAGAGCCGAGTCTGTTATCCGAAGGAGCGCGCCAACGTTTGGAGAGCGCGCCGCTGAGCCGCGTGGTGTGCGATTACATCGCCGGCATGACCGACCGGTTCGCCCTGGCCGAACACGCCCGGCTGTGCAACCCGCATGAACGCGCTTGATGGCGATGCAGACGATCGCCAGGGATGCGCCACGTTTCAAGTCAGACCGTTGCCAATAAATCAAGCCGGGCGAAGCCCGCGTGCCGGCCCCTCAGCCTCGACTTCTCCGGAATCGTTTGTGAGCGAGGTAGGCGATGACCAGGGTCAGCGACGCGAGTGCCAATATGGCCGACAATTCGAGGATGGTCGTCAGCGCTATCGCCGAAAAAGTAACGGACGCTGCTTGCCCCTGCGATCCCCCAGCCGCGGACCTGTCGGCAGGAACGCTCGACGATGATCGGTGCTGACTTAAAGCGGCCGCTGCTGCCTCCGCTCTCACTGCCTCGCCCCCGATGATGAATTGCGCCGAAACGACTTCGCTCGGGGCGGACAACGCCTCATGTGGAATGCACACCAGAACTGGGTCGCCCGGCGCTAACCGATAAGCTTCCGGCACAGCGACTTTCGGCTGTTCGTCATGCAAGGGGTTTTCCGAATGGATAACGGCTTCCACCTGCACCTGCTGGCCTGGCAGTATATCTCTGAAGATGGCGCGTGCCTGATTCTCGCTCACCTCGGTTGGAACCGCTGGCGCGCGCAACGAAGCAATCCTAGCGCCAGGCTGCGACAACGCGAAGGTAACGTTGATTTCCGGGACGCCGGCAGAACCGATGTTGGCGACGCACACCGCGACAAGGTGGTCACCCTCGGCTGTTCGCGTGCGCGCCACTGTATATACCGCGCCGAGCGGCGAGACGCGCGGCGTTGCCGTCGCGTCTCCGGCATCCGGCTGAAGCCCTGCGCCGACGAAAGCACCGCCGTCAGCCCATCTGCTTGCCAGCTCGGCAGACGACGTGGTCGTCAGGTTTATCCCGGAGGATCGTCCGTCGTGTGGCACAGATCGTGCGACTCCGAGTCGCGATGCAGCCTGAGGGTTCGCTCCGATGGCGCATCCGCACAGTAGCCCGGCCGGCGCAAGCGTGCTGAATGCAAAAACCGCCCCGATCAACCAAGCGCAGGCAGGCAGGGTGTTCTCCCCTACGGCTCGTGGATCATGAATGGATTGTTGAGGGCGAACTCTCAACACACGAACATGTAACCTTTGCCGCGCACGGTCAGCAGGCGTTGGGGCATTTGCGGCATTGGTTCTACCTTCGATCGCAGGCGGGAAATGTGGGGACGGATCAGGCTGGCCGCTTTGTCCTCATCCATATCGCGGCCCATCACCTGGTTAACGATTGCGCGCGCCGACAAGGGCAGGCCGGTGTGGGCGCTCAGGCAGTTGATGATGGCTGCCTCGATCTGGCTCAGACGCACGTTGTCCAGGGCACCCGAGCCGAGCGAATATGCCAGGCCATCTGGGGCGTAAAGGGCGTGTGCGTCGTCTTCTCCGGCCGACTGCATCGCTGAATTAGATTCATAGGAGGGATCGCCCGCCTCGTGTGGGTCTGTTTCGACAATCAGCGCACGAATGGTGTTCAGGCGCGCCTCCATCGAATCGCTGGCCAGCAGATACTCATCCACGCCCAGGCGGAGCGCCTTGCGCGCGGCGTTTACATCACCCGCTTCGTCAATCAAAACGATCCTGACAGGCGAAGATGAAGCGGTCGGCTGCTCTTCGAGCTGCGCATCGCGGTTGAGTATGCCCGCCACATACTCGGCCAAGGCCAGCCCGCCGGCGGCCACGTCTGCTACAATTAGTAGCCTGGAATTGCTGCTCGACAGCAGAGTCGAGGGGAAAATCAGGGCAGTCGCTTGCGCAACGGCAGATACGACATGAACTTCAGCACAGTGAGTTCGTAACAAGTTCAAGATTGTTTCATCTACGTGCGCCTCACTCGTGAGATAGAGTGCCTGATTGAACATTTGTGGACAGCTCCTATCATCAATCGAAGCCATGCATCGCTCGAAACTTTTTCAACGCCAGCCAACCGCTCGTGTGGGCGCAAGACGACTCGCTCTTCTCACTACACACACCCTCGGGCAGTCGCGTCAACGATGTCCATACGGCCTCGCTCGCTGAGATAGTCGCGTCGTTAGGTTAAATCTGCATCTAGCTTGCTGAGACGATCACAAAGCCACATCACCAGCAAACCTCTCTTAGCCGCAATAAATTGCGCTCGAGTAACATTTAAAGGCTCAATTAATTATTTGCGGTGCGGACTCACCGATGCGGGACGACAATTCCAGCAAAGATGCTAAGCGCACGGAAGATCTGATCCAACGGCTGATCAATAATGACTCAGACGCCGTGGAGCAATTCTTCGTCGAGTACGAGCCGGCTGTGTCTCGCTATATCGTCCACACCGTGCCCGACATCACCGAAGAAGATCTGGCGGATGTCGTTCAAGAAACGTTCATCGGTGCTCTGAGGTCGCTCAAGGACTACCGAGGGGATTCCAGTTTGACCACGTGGGTGCTGCGCATTGCGCACTACAAAGCCGTTGACGCGTTGCGCCGGCGTCAGGTGATGAATAAGCGCGAAGAAGCCATCGAGAACATGTCGAGCGACGAAGTATCGTTCGTGGGGACTGCCTCGGCCGACGTCGAGGAAGATGTCGTTGACGAACAGGACATTGCACTTGTCCGCCAGGCACTCGCCTCGCTGCCCCCTGACCAGCGTCAGGCCTTGACGTTGCGCTACGTGAACGGCCTGCGCGTTGACGATGTAGCAGCTACCATGAACGTGAGTCGCCGCAAAGCAGAGTTGTTGATTACCAAAGGCCGCGCCGCGCTGAGAGAGCGACTGATCGAATTGGACGTCCGACCATGACCTTCTGTCAAACTCCGCGTAGCCGATGGAGCAGCCCGCAATTCACGGAACACGCGCTGGCTGAGTCGGCGCGCCGCGCGCTCACACTCAGCGCAGCGCGGCAGGCGATGGTGCTCGCCGCGCTGCTGGCGGAAGCGGCTCGGCTGCGGGCGGCGCAGTTGCGCCGCATGCGACGACATGCCGAAGTCAGACGGGCCATCGCGCGATTGTCGCCACCTGCGCTTGCGCTGTCCGGCCTGTTGGTTGCCTGCTTATCCGCTTGCGTGGCCTATCTCCTCGTTGGTGGCGTGCGCGCTCCGACCGATGCCTATCTAAACGGCCGAGCCGTGATCGGCGAGATGCGTCGCGCCCCGACGGGCCTGACCTGGAGCGTGGCGCGGCCGCCGGAGACCTGGCAGGACCACACGCTACACCACGGCGACGAAGTGCTCGCCATCACGCCGGTCACCCTTACCTTTGCCAACGGCTGGCAGGCCACGGCCATGCCCGGGTCGCGACTTCGCATGCTGTTCGATCGCAACGGCCTGGCGCTCCTGCACGGTGAGGTCGCTGCCTTCATAGCGCATTCCAATGGCGATGCCGACGAGCTGCGCATCGAGACGACTGCGGGTTCGATCACAGCGCAGGGCACGCGCTTTCGCGTCCGCGTCGAGAGCGACTTGAGCGTGAGCGCATTCGTGGACGAAGGAAGGGTCACCGTCACCAATGACGCAGGTGCAGTAGCTAATGTTTCTGTCGGCGAACAAGTGCGCCTCAGGGCAGGCGCCCCCCTCAAGGTCGAACTGCAGGTGCCGCGCGTCACCTTCCGCACCTATGCCAAAGATCGCGTGATCAGCAACTCGCCGCACGTGCCATTCAGCGCGCGCATCTTGCCGCGCGCCACGTTGATCGTGGAAGAGGCGCTCTCCGGCAGGCAGTTCGCCCGCTACATCGCCGACGCCGATGGGGTGGTCGAAGGCACCTTGCCGGCGATCGAGGGATCGATCGTGCTGCGTTTCAGCCAGGCCGCTCCCGACGGTCGGGCGAGTGCCCCTTCGCAGCCGGTGGAAATCGCAATTGATCGCCAGGCGCCGATGTTGGCAGTCACCCGCGCGCTGCGCGATGGCAACAAAGTTCTAGTCGCCGGTCAGACGGAAATCGGCGCCCAGGTGTGGGTGAATGATGTGCGGGTGACGCCCGGAGCCGACGGCTTCTTTAGCTTTGAGGGAGACGTGCCCTGGGATGCCGCGTCGGTTGTCGTCACGGCGATTGACGCGGCCGGCAATGCCACGCGCATCGTGCAGACGCTCGACCGGTGAGCTCCGGCGCAAAGCCAGACCGGCTCAGCCCTTCGACAGCCACCGCAGCAACGCTTCGATGCGTTCGACCTCCAGCCTGGCCAGATCATAATCCAGCCGGGCGCGACGTTCGTCGGCCTCCGCTACCTCAACCGCTTCGTAGAGCGAAGTGAGCAACTCGCGCGCCCGGGCTTCGCGTTCGGCTTCATTCTTGCCGGCGATCTCGCCGGTCATCAGCCGCGCAGCGCGCTCCTTCTCCAATGTCAGGCGAGCCTGGATGGCCTGCTCGGCTGCGCGCCACAACGCCGTCCGCGCTTGCTGTAGCCTGGCATAGGCCTCACCGATCGTCTGTTCGTCCATGGGCTAATACCCCAGGTTGGGCCTCAGCCATCGCTCCACATCTTCGACGCTCATGCCCTTGCGCTCTGCGTAGTCCTCGACCTGGTCGCGGCCGATCTTGCCCAGGCCGAAGTAGCGTGCCTGGGGATGAAAGAGGTACCAGCCGCTTACACTGCTGGCCGGCAACATGGCACAGCTCTCGGTCAACGTCGCGCCGGTGTTCTGCTCGACCCGCAACAGCTCCCAGATCAGTCTCTTTTCGGTGTGGTCAGGGCAGGCCGGATAACCCGGCGCCGGCCGGATGCCGCGATATCTCTCGGCGATCAGGTCCTCATTGGTCAAGTGCTCACTCAGGCCGTAGCCCATGTCGTCGCGGGCCTGCTTGTGCAATCGCTCGGCGAATGCTTCGGCCAGCCGGTCGGCCAGCGCTTCGACGAGAATGGCGTTGTAGTCGTCGCCGGCCATCTTGAACGCCTCGGCCATCTCCCTAGCGCCGTGAATGCTGACGGCAAAGGCGCCAATGTAATCCACGATGCCGCTTTCCTTCGGCGCAACGAAGTCGGCCAAAGCCAGGTTGTGGTCGAAAATGCCGTCTGCGCTCGCCCCGTCCGACCTGGATTTGTCGTGTTGCTGCCGCAGCGTGTGAAAGGTGGTCAGCACCTTTGTCCGCGACTCGTCGGCGTAGACCTCGATGTCGTCGCCGACGCTGTTGGCAGGGAACAGACCGTAGACCGCTCGCGCTTGCAGGGTGGTCGCCTCGCGCAGGTTGGCTTTGTCCGCGCCTGGGCGATGCGCAGCCGCGCGCAGGTTCAGGTCGGCCTGCACCAGCCGCTTCAACAGGGCCCGGGCATCGCCGTATAGCTTGCGGGCCTGCTCGCCCACCACGGGATCGTCGAGGATTTCAGGGAAGTGGCCGGCCAGCTCCCAGGTTCGGAAGAACGGCGTCCAATCAATGTAATTGACCAGCTCGCGCAGCGGCATGTGGGCCGGCTCGATCACGTGCACGCCGATGAAGGCCGGCTCGCTGGCAAAGTCATGCGCATCGGGCGTCCAGCGGAAGCGGCGCCGGCGGGCCTCTTCCAGCGGAAGCAGCGGCCTGCGGTCGGCTTTGCCGGCGAATTGCTCGCGCAGCCTCTGCTGCTCTTCGGCATTGTTGCGGACGAAGCGCTCGCGCAGGTCTTCGCTGACCAGCGCGCCGACCACGCCGACGGCGCGGCTGGCATCCAGCACGTGCACAACCGGGCTCGAGTAAGCCGGGGCGATCTTCAAGGCGGTGTGCGCTTTGCTGGTGGTCGCGCCGCCGATCAGCAGCGGCACGTCGAACCCTTCGCGTTCCATTTCGCGCGCCACGTGCACCATCTCGTCCAACGATGGCGTGATCAGCCCACTCAAGCCGATCAGGTCGGCGCCGACCTCGCGGGCCGTCTTCAAGATTTTCTCGGCCGGCACCATCACGCCCAGGTCGTGCACCTGATAGTTGTTGCAGCCCAGCACCACGCTGACGATGTTCTTGCCGATATCGTGCACGTCGCCCTTGACGGTGGCAATGACGATCTTGGCTTTTGCCTGCTGCACGGCATCCGGCGCCGACTCACGCTCGGCCTGGATGTAGGGCTCCAGCACGGCTACGGCCTTCTTCATCACGCGCGCGCTCTTCACCACCTGCGGCAAGAACATCTTGCCTGCGCCGAACAGGTCGCCGACGACGTTCATGCCGGCCATCAGCGGCCCCTCAATCACCGCCAGCGGCCTGCCATACTGCCTCAGCGCTTCCAGCACATCGGTTTCGATGTAGTCGGCGATGCCGTGCACCAGGGCGTGCTCCAGGCGCTTCTCGACCGATTCCTCGCGCCAGGCGAGCTGGGATTGGGCGCCGGTGGTCGCCGATGCTAGCCCGTCGCCAGCTGCGGACTGCTTGATCGCCTGTGCGAAGGCGATCAGCCGTTCGGTGGCGTCGGGGCGGCGGTTGAGCAACACGTCCTCTACGCGCTCCAACAAGTCGGCGGGGATATCGTCGTAGACCATGAGCTGGCCGGCGTTGACGATGCCCATGTCCAGTCCAGCGCGGATGGCGTGATAGAGAAATGCGCTGTGCATGGCTTCGCGCACGCGGTTGTTGCCGCGGAAGCTAAAAGAGATGTTGCTCACCCCGCCACTCACTTTTGCGCCGGGCAGGTTCTCTTTGATCCATCGGGTGGCGCGGATGAAGTCCACCGCGTAGTTGTTGTGCTCCTCGATACCGGTGGCCACCGCGAAGATGTTCGGATCGAAGATGATGTCCTCGGGCGGGAATCCCACCTCGTTCACCAGCACGTCGTAGCTGCGCTTGCAGATCTCGGTCTTGCGCGCGTAGGTGTCGGCCTGGCCCTGCTCGTCGAAGGCCATCACCACGGTGGCGGCGCCGTAGCGGCGGATCAGCTTGGCCTGGCGCTTGAACTCGGCCTCGCCCTCCTTGAGCGAGATCGAATTGACGATGCCCTTGCCCTGGATGCACTTGAGGCCCGCCTCGATCACGCTCCACTTGGAGGAATCGATCATCACCGGCACGCGGGCGATGTCCGGCTCGGCGGCCACCAGGTTGAGGAAACGCACCATCGCCGCCTCCGAGTCCAGCATGGCCTCGTCCATGTTGACGTCGATGATCTGGGCGCCGTTTTCCACCTGCTGCCGGGCCACGTCCAGCGCCTTGTCGTATTCGCCATTGAGGATGAGGCGGGCGAACAGACGCGAGCCCGTAACATTGGTGCGCTCGCCGATGTTGACGAAGAGGGAACCCTCGCCGATGTTGAGGGCCTCCAGACCCGACAGGCGCAGCATGGGCGGCACCTTGGGAATGCGCCGTGGCGGCAGGCCGCGGATGGCTTCCGCCACGGCGCGGATGTGGGCGGGGGTAGTGCCGCAGCAGCCGCCGACGATGTTGAGGATGCCATCCTCGGCCCAGGCGCGGATTTCCTTCGCCAGGTGTTCCGGCGTCTCGTCATAGCCCGTCTCCGACAGGGGGTTGGGCAGGCCCGCGTTGGGGTGGGCACTGACGAACATCTCCGCCTTGTGGGCAAGCTCCTCCACGTGGGGCCGCAGCTTGTCCGCGCCTAGGGCGCAGTTGAAGCCGATGGACAAGGGCTCCGCATGGCGCAGACTGTTCAGGAAGGCCTCCACTGTCTGGCCGGTGAGGGTGCGCCCCGACTCGTCGGTAATGGTGCCGGAGATCATGATGGGCAGCCGCCGCCCGATGCGGTCGAAATAGGCTTGGACCGCGAATACCGCCGCCTTGGCGTTGAGGGTGTCGAAGATGGTTTCGATGAGGATCAAATCCACGCCCCCTTCGACGAGTCCCGCCACGGCTTCCCCATAGGCGGCGACCAGATCATCGAAGGTGATGTTGCGATAGCCCGGGTCGTTGACATCGGGGGAGAGGGTGGCCGTGCGGTTGGTGGGCCCCAGCACGCCGGCGACGAAACGGGGCTTGGCGGGATCGCGGGCTTCGTATTCGTCCGCCACCTCTCGCGCCAGCCGTGCCGCCGCCACGTTGATCTCGTGTACCAGTCCCTCCATCCCATAGTCGGCCATGGAGACGGCGGTGGCGTTGAAGGTGTTGGTCTCGATGATGTCGGCGCCGGCTTCCAGATAGGCGGCGTGGATGCCGCGGATGATCTCCGGCCGGGTGAGCACCAGAAGGTCGTTGTTGCCCTTGAGATCCCGCGGCCAATCACGGAAACGCTCGCCCCGGTAATCCGCCTCGCTGAGGCGGTGGGCCTGGATCATGGTGCCCATGGCGCCGTCCAGCAGCAGGATGCGCTCGGCAAGGAGCGCTTGGAGACGAAGGATGCGATCGGCGGCCATGGGAAAGTGCGTGAAAAACCGGCAATACTAACACAGTGCGCATCTTTTCCGGGGCGAAAGGCGCGGCGGCAAAGGGGGAAGCCGCGGGCGCCACGACAAACCCCGGGCCGTGGCCTGGGCCTGGGTACGCTCCCAGACAAAGGGTCGGCCTGCGGCCCCATTTCCCCCTATACTGGAGGCATGAAGCACCTGAAGCCCAAGGAAGCCTACGAATTCCTGCGCACCCATCCGGAGGCGGTGTTCATCGACGTGCGCAGCGAATGGGAATACCTGTTCGTAGGGCATCCCAAGGGAGCGCTCCTCATCCCCTGGGTGGATGGCCCCAACTGGGAGCGCAACCCGGAGTTCGTCGCCCATGTCAAGCGGGCCACTTCGGTGGACCGCCCGGTGGTGCTCATTTGCCGCAGCGGCAACCGCTCCCGGGAGGCGGGCAAGGCCCTGGAGGAGGCGGGGTTCACCAAGGTGTACAACGTGGAGCACGGCTTTGAAGGCGATCTCAACGCGGAGCACCAGCGGGGCAAGCTCAATGGCTGGCGCTTCGAGGGCCTGCCCTGGGAGCAGTGTTGATGGATGCGGCGCAGGAGAAATTCATCCTCCGGGAGCTCTCCCGGCACCGTTACATGGCGCTGGCCACGGTGCGGCCCGATGGTTTTCCCCAGGTGACCACCGTGGGTTATGCCCACGAAGGCTTCACGCTGTATTTCTCCTGTGACAGCAAAAGCCAGAAAATCCGCAACCTCCGCCAATGCGACAAGGTGGCGGCGGCCATCAACCGGGAATACCGGGACCTCAGCAAAATCCGCGGCCTCAACCTGGGCGGGCATGCCCGCATCCTGCGCGGCAGGGCGCGGACCCATGCCTGGGAGGTGCTTGCCGCCCGCTTTGCGGAGATGGCCGACTTCCCCCCCACCGATCCGGCCATCGCCTTCGTGCGCGTGAGGCCGGTGGTGATTTCCCTTCTCGACTATACCCGCGGCTTCGGCTACACGGAACTCGTCACCCTCTGAAGAGGCTTTAGGCCAGGGTCACGCCGAGGGCGCGGCCGATGAGATAGGTGGCGGCGGCCGCCGCACCGCCGATGGCCAGCATGCGCAGACCTCCCAGCCAGGCATTGCGGCCGGTGAAGAGGGTGAGCAGTGCCCCCACGCCGAAGAGGGCAAGGCCGGTGAGCCCCACGGCCAGTGGCAGGGCGCGGGCCGCCTCCAGGAGGAGGAAGGGCAGAAGGGGCAGCGCCGCGCCAGCAGCGAAGGACAGGAAGGAAAACACCGCCGCCCCCCAGGGGGAGGCCAGATCATCGGGGTCGAGCCCCAGCTCTTCCCGCGCCAGGGTGTCCAGGGCGCGGTCGGGGTCCGCGATCAGGCGGGCGCTGAAGGCCTTGGCCTCCTCCCGGCTCATGCCCTTGTGTTCGAAGATGAGGGCGAGCTCCGCGGCCTCCTCTTCCGGATATTGTTCCAGCTCGGCGCGTTCCAGACCGATCTGGTACTCGTACATCTCCCGCTGTGAGCGAACGCTCACATACTCGCCAGCAGCCATGGAAAAGGCACCGGCCAGCAGCCCGGCGATGCCGGAGAGGACCACCACGCCGTTATCGGCGGGGCTGCCCAGGGTGGCGCCGGCCATACCCAGGATGAGGCTTGCGTTGGAGACCAGCCCATCGTTGACGCCGAAGACGGCGGCACGCAGGTTGTTGCCGGCTCCCACGCTGCGGTGGCGGCGGCCCACCTGGGAGACGTCGGTGGGCATGGCATGACCCACCGGTGCCTTGGTGTAGAGGGACATGCCCCGCACCTTCATCGCCGCCAGCACCGGCCGCAGGCGCCGCGGGCCGAGTTTTTTCGTCAGCCAGCCGACGAGGCGGGTCCGCAGGTCCGGCGTGTAGGCGGCCGGGGGGGTGAGGCCGGCCTTGCGCATCTCCGCCGCCCACAGCTCGGCCTGTTCATCGGCGGCCCGGGCGAGTTCCAGAAACAGAAGCTGCCGCGGTGTGCCGGCTTCCGCGTCGGAGACCAGCCGGTAGAGGTAGGCGGAGCGTTTCTCCTCGAGAAAGCTTTCCAGTTCGTGCTGCACGATTTCCCCTTTTTTTGCGCGGGATTCCGGACAAACCCCTCAAGAATGGCGCGGCAATCCCGATATAGACGTGTGTCAAACCACCGATTCACCGGGCATGGCAACCGAGTTGTTACGGCAGAATCTGGCGATCGAGCCGGACTTGCAGAATTTTATCGGGTTTGTGCAGACCGCGGTGTCGCGCCTCGGCGGCAACGTCTTTGCCGTCACGCCCGTCGTCATCCGTCTGGCGGACCGGCTGCGGCAGGCGGGCGCGGGCACCGGCTACCCCCTGCCGGCGAGCCTCCTCGTGGATCAGGGCGAGCTTAAGGTCACCTGGAATGGCCGGGACAGTGAAACCCTCGTCCGTCTCGAGCGGCAGCCGGATACCGCTGCGATCTCCGCCCTGCGCCAGCACTTCCAGCGCTCCACGGAAATCGAGGATCCTGCCCTGCTGTTGCGCCGCAATGCGGAAATGGCCCGTTTCCTCGAGGAATCCCGCGCCCGCGCCGAGCGGGAGCTTGCGGAAATGCAGGCGGCCCTTAAGCAGCGACAGATGGAGCTTGCTGACACCCAGCGCATGGCGGAAACCGATCCCCTCACGGGCCTCTACAACCGCCGCGCCTACGATGCGCGCATCGCCCAGGCGTTCCTCGAGGCGCGCACCCGGAACCAGCCGCTCACCCTGGTGCTGTGCGACCTGGATCGCTTCAAGGAGATCAACGACCAGCATGGCCACCAGTATGGCGATGCGTACCTCTGCAAAATGGCCCAGGCCATGACTGCGGTCATCCGTTCCGGCACCGATTTCGCCTTCCGCTTCGGCGGCGACGAGTTCGCCATCCTCTACCGCTGCGGCAAGGACATTGCGCTTAAGCGTGTCCTGCAGTTGCTGCAGGACATGAGCGGGCGCATCAGCGTGGGGATTGCCGCCATCTCTAAAGAGGAGCCCTGCCCCGGGAACCTCACCGATTTCATCGAACGGGCCGACCGGGCCCTCTATGAGGCCAAGCACCGCGGCCGCGGCCGCATCGTCGTCGATACCTGTCTGCCCGACGGCAGCATCCGTTACAGCGAACACACTCTCGAGGAGGTGGCGACATGACGGCGGCGGTGGCCCTCGACTCGACGCTGTGCCGGCTCCTCTTCTCGGAGGCGCTTGTGAGCGAAAGCGCAGGGATTCTGCTGCGCTCCCGCCTGCAGACCGTGGCCCGGCGGCTGGGTTTTCCTGAATCCCGGCGGCAGAACATGCTCCTGGTGGCCTCCGAAATGGTCACCAATCTCATCAAGCACGCAGGCGCCAAGGGCGTGGTGCAGATTTGGCAGCAGCCGGGCAATGTGCTAGACCTGGTCTCCTTCGATTACGGTCCGGGGATCCATGATCCGGTGAGTGCCCAGCGGGACGGCTTTTCCACCGTCGGCACCCTGGGCAAGGGGTTGGGCAGCATGCAACGCTTGAGCGACCGCTTCGGCATCTTTTCCCAGCCCAGGACAGGGAGTGTCCATCCCTGGCAGGGCACGCTGGTGTGGTGCCGCTTCGAGCCGGAGCCGCTGCCGCCTACCCTCGGCCAGGTGGGGCTGTTCGTCCGCTCCCTGGCCAACGACCGGCACAATGGCGATCACATCTACCTGGAGCTGCGCCCGGACCGGCTGCGCCTTTTCCACCTGGACGGTCTCGGCCACGGCAAGGATGCGGCCCAGGCCACCGCCCATCTCGACCGTTACCTGGCGGAAGCCGAAACCCTCGACGGCCTTGTCGCCCGGGTGGACCGCCACCTGCGCGTGACCACCCGGGGCGCGGTGGGGATTGCCTGCGAGCTCAACGCCAGACATCAAAGCCTCACCATGCTCGGGGTGGGCGATATGAGCGCCCACCTCTGCCAGGAGGGCGAAGTGCAGCATTTTTCCTTCGCCCCCGGCGTGCTGGGGCGTGAACACAAGACGCCCCGCCCCACGGAGGTGGCCGTGGGGGCGGGTGCCCTGCTCGTTTCCACCAGTGATGGCATCCGGCGGGGCTGGGACGAGAAAACCTTTCCCGGCCTTTGCCGCCAACATCCCCAGCTCATCGCCTACGTGCTGGGCAACGCGATGGCCCGCCTCACCGACGATCAGTCGGTGTGCGTGCTGCGCATGGATGATTTTTCCGACCGTCAAGGAGAAGGTGGATTCAATCTCGAAGTGCAACGCGGCTGTATGATTGCATAAATACCTGATGAGGTGTTTTCCAGTTCAGG
>JAIMBB010000117.1 GCA_023511655.1 Anaerolineae bacterium | reverse complement strand
TGCCTGCCAGATCTCTTCGCGGGTCGGTATCATGGGGTATATTTTGCCTCAACTCGCCGCTATGGCTGAGCAGTTACCTGCGCGTCTTCAAACTTGCCGTCCTTGAGCTGAACGCGGCCGCCTGGTGCAACATCGAGTGGATAAGTTGCGTTGGCCAGCGCCTCACGGGGCAGTGGTGGCGCCAGCGATTGTGCAACGGCCGGCCCTCCGGCTGTGCCGGTGATGAGCGCCGGGATGAGCGCCGCGCAGGCAAGCCCCCTGAGGAATGTGGTTTGCTTCATGGTGTGGAAATTACCTCCGGTACTGTGAATGCGCGAAGCGGCGTAAGCAACCTTCGAACCTAAGGCGCGCACGACCATTCCGCGAGTCCTTTGGCCAATGTTACCCCGGTATTGTTTGCAAAAATGCCGAGCGGACGAGTGGAATAGAATGCAACGCGGCGATCTTAAAAGTTTCATCGTTCCAGTTGAACAAGGAGACAACCATATGGAAGGTATCACAGGCGGCCTGGCCAGCATCGCTTTGGGTGCCGCACTGCTGCTGTTTGGCAAAAACCTACGCTTATTCGGAGCCGCGGCCGGGTTCTTCATCGGCTTCGTCCTGACCCAACAGCTCTTTCCGGGCACGTCGGTTCTCCTCACCTTGATTTTGTCCGCAGCTCTGGCATTGGGCGGTGCCATTTTGGTGATCCTGGCGCGCAGCAGTTTGCAACTGTTCATCCAAGTCGTGGGCGCGGTTGCAGGCGCCGCGGTTGTGCTGTGGTTGTTGCAATCCCTCGGCATCGCTTCGGGGTTAGCCGCCTGGATCATCGCCCTCGTCGGGGCATTTGTCAGTTTCGGCTTGATGGCTCGCTTCTACAACCTCGGCATCGTCATTTTGACCGCGCTGGTCGGGGCCGGCCTGATCGTGAAGGGGGTGGGCACGCTCATCCCGCTGGGCGATGGCGTCGGCACTGTGCTCACCCTGGCGTTGGCCGCTGGGGGATTCTTCTACCAGCGCAACCGCTGATGGTGTGCGCGGTGTCGGCGGTTGAGGAGTGGAAAGGTCCTCTGCCGGCGAAGGGTCAATCGGTTGCTGCGCCCTCTATAATCCTGGCATCGAGCACAGCAGAAATCCGACAACGCGCATGCCCGTCCTGGAGCCGTTCTCCATCGAGTGTACCAGCCATAGCGAAGAACAAACGCACCGGCTGGGGATGCGCCTGGGTGCCTTGTTGCCGCGGCACGCCGTCGTGACGCTGCAGGGGCCGCTCGGCGCCGGCAAGACCAGCTTTGCGCGCGGCGTCGGCGCTGGCTGGGGAGCGGAGCAGCCCCTGCGCAGCCCGACCTTCACGTTGGTGCAGGAGCATCACCGCCGACAGGACGACGCTACGCTGTATCACGTTGACCTGTATCGCGTCGAAAACGAGAACGACCTGGCCAGCCTGGGATTGGGGGAGATCCTGGAGGATGAGCACAGCGTATGCGTGATCGAATGGCCGGAGCGGGCAGCCGGCCTGATCCCCCACGACGCGATCCGCGTCAAGTTCGAGCCGGTGAGCGACACGCGCCGCCAATTGACCCTCTCCACGCAGGACGCACAAACCTGGCAGGTGCTGCTCGCGTTCAGGAAGAGCGCGTTCGGGGTGTAACCGTGGCTGCTTCCGTCTTGCTCGCCCTCGACACGTGCACCCGACGCGCCAGCCTGGCGCTG
The DNA here is from genome assembly GCA_023511655.1 of Anaerolineae bacterium. GTDB lineage: Bacteria > Chloroflexota > Anaerolineae > J036 > Brachytrichaceae > JAAFGM01. Next base: position 11,850 of record JAIMBB010000117.1, on the reverse strand, counting down.
CGCGACGACACAACGCTGCGGGCCGAAATGACATGGGAAGCGCAGCGCCATGAGACGGCCACCGTCGCCGCGCGCATCCGCGACCTGATGCAGACGTGCCATATCGAGCCGCGGGACCTGGGATGTATCGCGGTGGCCATCGGGCCGGGATCGTTCACCGGCGTGCGCTGCGGCCTGGCCATCGGCAAGGGTATCGCCGTCGCGCGCGCCCTGCCGATGATCGGCGTGGTAGCTTTCGACATCATCGCGCACGCACAACCGCCCCAATCCATGCCGATGCTGGCGCTGTTGGAGGCAGGGCGCAGCCGCGTGGCGGCCTGCCCCTACGAATGGCGTGCCGATGCGCCGGCGGTCGCCGGCGAATGGCAGATCTGGAGCTGGGAGGCGCTGGCGCAAAAAGTCGAGCCACCGCTGTACGTATGCGGCGACCTCGCGCCGCCCTTGATCGCGATGTTGAAGCCGAAGGTGAAAGTGGCGCCGGCTGCTTTGAATCTGCGGCGGGCGGGATTTCTGGCAGAATTGGGGATGGCTCGCTGGGAGCGTGGCGAAGTGGATGATGTGATGACACTGACGGCCCTCTATCCTCCTGAGACGTGATCGAACCGGCCATCAGCACCAAAGACGAAAGGGACGATATGAGCAGTCAAGTCGTTCTCAGTCCGCTCGAGGCGCAAAACGCACCCGAACGGGTTGTGTCCATCGTCGTCACCCCGATGTCCCTGGACGACATTCCGGCCGTCATGGCCATCGAGCGCGCGTCCTTCCCGCGACCGTGGCCGGAGCGCGCCTATCACTATGAGTTGACCGAGAACCCCAACGCTTACTTCGTCGTCGCCCGCGCCTACGAGTCAATCCAAACCTCGTCGGTTCCTCATTCGCCCTGGCATAGGCTGGCCGTTCGCCTCGGCTTGCACAGCCATCCCGCGCCCGCACAACCTCTGGTGGTGGGATTCGCCGGCATGTGGATGCAGGTGGACGAAGCGCATATCGCGACCATCGCCACGCATCCCGGCTGGCGCGGACGAGGCGTCGGCGAACGCATCCTGGTCAACCTGCTGCGCGAAGCGCAAAGGCGCCACGCCATCACCGTCACGCTGGAGGTGCGCGTGAGCAATGGCGTCGCCCAGAACCTGTATCGCAAGTATGGCTTCGAGGAAGTGGGACGGCGCAAGGCTTATTACCAGGACAACCGCGAGGATGCGCTGTTGATGACGGTGACGAACTTCGACACGCCTGAGTACCGCGAACGGCTGGATGCGCTAGAGGGCCGGCTGCGCTGAACGGCTTAGAACTCCAGCCCGACCACGTAGCGCCACCAGTTGTTCAGCTTGCCGGTCGGCGTCACCCCTTCCACGTGCGGGAAGCGCTTCATCCACCAAAGGTGATGCAGGCGTATGTCGCCGCCGCCCCATTCCTCACAGCGCACTTCGCGTATCTGCCCGGTGAAGTTTGGGTAGTTCAACCAGTCGTCGGCGTTGCTCAGCACCCGCCGGCGGTTGCCCCAGTCGTAATCAGCCTCGCTGCTCGGCGCAAAGTGCACATTGCCACATGCCGCCATGCCGGGGTGAGACCGGTCGTAGCGGATGAACTGACGCCACAGGTTGCCGCCGAGATCAACGGTCGCCGACCACCGGGCGCCCCTCGACCGCCGACGAAGACCAACGGCGCCGAGCAGCCGATCCCACCATGACCGGCCTCCGGCCGTCGAGCCTCTCGCCTGGTCGTCTGGCTCGCGATCGGGCACGTCGGCGAAGACGTGCTCCATGATGCTCTCGGCACGGTGGCCGAGATTCTCCAGCATCTCGCCCACCCCGCGCTCGTAGTTGAACCCCATCACTACGAAGCGGCGCGTCACCTCTTGCGCGCCGGGAATGACCGGACCGTTGCACCAGATTGCGCCGCGTCCGCCCATGCACGATTCGTACAGGCCGGCATACGGGAAGGCCATGATCCACAGCTCATCCACTTGTCCGGCCGCCAGCCGGTGCACGAAACCGGCCCGTGCCAGCAGTGCCGGGTAATCGGCCGTGTCAGGGTGGTGAAAGCCGGCGCGCGCACGCCAGGCGCGCAGGTAGCTCGCGTCGTCGTAACGAAAGCCGTCCTGCTTGATCGGATACTCATCCAGCTCGGTGCGCTCGACGATCTGATAGTGTACGTAGCCGTGACTGGCCTCCTGCACGTCGGCGATGTATTGTGCACACAGCTCATCCGGATCGTTCCAACCAAGCACTTGATTAAGGCGACGGCTGCCTTCCGATTCGATGATCGGGTTGTAGATCACGAGCAAGACGCGTGGCGTGAGCATCGCGCTCATTGTACGGATTTGCGACGCAGGTGACGGTTGCCGGTCAGAAGCGAGGATGGACAGGCAGGGCCGCCCCTATTTGCGCATCTGCGCGAGCCGGGATGCGCGACGAAGAAGCATCAGGCCGACGGTCGCCCCCACCCCCGTGCCCACCACCAAGGCCGGCAAGAGGGCCTGGCGCAGCTCGAACTCCAGGCCGAGCAGTATGGTCGGCACGATGCCCAGGCCGGTCCGCGGAATCTGCACCAGCATGGCGATCGCCGGCGTGAGCAGGTGGCCGAGCATCATCCATCCGACGCTCATCGCCGCCAGGCGCAGCACGAACAGCGGCTTCGACCGAGGCCACAGGCCGCGCCGGACGAAGCAAGCCTCTTCGACCGACAATGCCACATCCCCGACGATCGCGCCAAAGACGAACACGATGGCGGTGGGGAGTATGTCTCGCAACAGATCGGTACGGCCGGCGAAGGCCAGGTCGCGCCACACGCCGACGGCCAAAACGCCGAGGGCGTAGATGAGGATGATCGGCAAAGTTCTAAACAAGCGCTCCACCTGAGGTGATCCAGAGTCGCAAGCTCGCTCTTATGGAGATCAAGCAAGCCGCCCTGAGCAATCTTTCAAGTGCTGAGTCTGACGCGGACTGCGATTTGGACGCCGCCGGCGCATCTACATGCAAGCGCGAACCCCGGCGCCCGAGACAAATTCCGGCGCTCATCCCTGCGCATCCCGTTGATTCGCCGATGAGCAGCCGAATGATTCAATTAAACATCACCTAATGTCGGAAAGGTAGGTTTTCGTCGGAGAGATGCGATGTTTAGGAAGATTGTACGATTCGCCTTGTTGATGTGTATCGGGGTATCGGCTGGCCGCGCAGCGCCGGCGCTGGCCAAGCCGACCCATGCTCTGCTGCAAGCGACCTCGTCGAACCTCGTGCAAAACGGTGGCTTCGAACAGCCCGAGGACACGAGCTGGGAAGGTTGCGGCAACGTGCGATTGGTAGATGCCCAATCATCCAGGGCCGAATTCGTCTACGCCGGCCGCTACGCAGCATTTATGGGAGCTGGAGCGGATAGCAGCGGTTGTCCTACGCTGCCCGATGGCACGACGCCGAAACAGATCCTGAGCCAGCAGATCGCCATCCCCGCGGACGCGCCGGCGGTGACGGTCTCCTTCTGGTTTCGGGCTTTTGCCGGCACGACGGTGGACATCTTTCTGGCTCGCGGCTTTTACCAGTTCGACCCAGACCTGGGCGGGGTCAAGCTGGGCACCTTCGCGACGGATCAGCCGCCGGGATGGCAGTTGTATCGAACGGTGCTGCAGGACGAGCGCCTCGAACGCGTGCGTGGGCAGACGCTGCGGTTCTCGATCGTGATCCAGAGCGGAACCGATGTTGGGCCGGACGCGGTGCTGCTGATTGACGACGTGCAGGTGATCGCCGCCGACGGACGCACGACCGCGTCGCCGCTGCCCCCTGCGCTCCGCGGCAACGGCAGCCGGCCTCTGGCGGTCACCCGCGTCAACGGCCAGAATCGCTGGCTCTACCGGATGGACACGGATGGCAGAAACGAGCAACTGATCTACCGTGGCTTGCTGGACAACGTGCGTTGGCCCGCCTGGTCGCCCGATGGCCAACGCATTGCTGTGGTTGACAACAACACCTGGCCCTGGCCTACCCCCGATCCGGATCCGCAGAATAACCTGGTCGCTTCTGCGATTACGGTGCTGAACGCCGACGGGAGCGGCGGCAGGCAGATCTATCAGACGCAGAGCCAAAAGGGATCGCGGTGCCCGTTCATCCCCAGCCCCGGCGAGCCTACGGAAACGCCATCGCTGATCATCCGGGCTGCCAATGTGCAGTGGCTGCCCGACAACAATCGGGTGGCCTTTACGTAGACCGGGTTCGGCGTCTTTTGTGATGGCCGCCTGGCGACGGGAGGGTTATCCGACATCTTGGCCGTAACGCTGCCCTCTCCGGTAACGACGCCTGTGGCGCAGTATGCCGCCCGACCGAGCATCAACCGGAGTGGACGCGTGTTGTTCGATGGGGCCGATCTGTCTTCGGCGCGCAACAATCGTCCGGATGGCATCTGGGAGAGCGATCCGAGTGCCCAGCCGCCCGGCGAGACGCGTCTGTTGTCTGGCACGGCCGACAAGGAGCCGGCCTGGGCGCCGGACGGACGTCGCTTCGCAGTTGTGCGCATTACAACCAGCCCGTCCGCCGACATCAGCGAGCGCACCTTCGCGGTCGTACTCTACGACCGTCAGAACCTCGATAACCCGCGCATGCTGCTGTTTGCCGATCACGGGCGTGCGATTGGCAGCCTGAGCTGGTCGCCCAACGGGTCGTATCTGGTATATACCCTAGAGCGGTTCGATGGTAGAACGGACATCTGGTGGCTGGATGTAGCCACTGGAGCAACCGGGCCGGTCACCACGGACGGCAACGCCCTCGAAGCGAGTTGGCGGCCTGAAGGGCAGCAGAACCGCGTCCACCTGCCGTTGACCATCCGGTGATTGCCGATTGCCGGATCAGGATGCATTCAGCGACTGCGAGCGACGGGATGGGCGCGTTTACGCACCTATCCCGTCGCTCGCTCAGTCCGTCTGCTAAGCTGTGGCCTCTTCCGCCCTGCGCAAGTCCGACCAGCGTAAGCCCTGGCGCAGCATGAAGAACCCGCCGAGCAGCGTCACTGGCAACCACAGCATGACGTGCAGGGTGAGCACGTAAGCCGCTGCCAGCGATTCGTTCACGCCGAGCGCGTGCATGCCCAACATGCCGCCCGCGTCGAACGTGCCGACTGCGCCGGGCGCGCCGGGGATGATCGTGAACAGGTTCGACAGCCCGTTGACCAGCATCAAGCCGCCAAACGGCAGCACCAGGTCGAACGCCATTGCCACGCACCAGTACTTCAGGGTCTCCAGCAGCCACACGGCGACCGTGCTGACTGCGATCGCCGCGAGATGGCGCGGGCTGCGCAGGCTTTGCGCACCCTGCACGAAGCGATGGGCGATGCCCAGCAGCAACCCCTGGAAGCGCTTCGGAACGGTGCGCGCGATGATCGCCTCAGCTATCCGGTTCGTCCGCGCCGGCGCAAGCGCCAGCCAGAAGAAAGCCGCACTTGCGCCGGCAAAGAGCATGACAGCGATGAAAATTGCCTGCTGCGCACGCGGGTCGGACTGCAACATGGGCGTCGCTTGCAGACCGATCAAGACAAAGCCGATCATCGTCATGCCGTCCATGATGCGCTCGATCAACACCGTGGCCAGGCTGGACGACAGGGGTACGCCTTCGTCGCGCCGCAACACGTAGGCGCGCAACAACTCGCCGATGCGGGCCGGGTAGATGTTGTTGCCCATGTAGCCGATGACGACGATCGGGAACAACCGACCGGCCGAGACAGATTTCAGCGGCCGCAGCAGCGATGACCAGCGCCACGCCCGCACACCCACCGCCAGGAAATAGAAAGCCACGCCGGGAGCCAGCCAGGCCGGGTCTGCCTGGCGCAGGTCTTGCACGAACTCCTCGAAGTCAATCCCGCGCAGCCCGATAAAGAGGAAGACCAGGCTGACAGCGACGCCGATCCATACCAGCCAGCGTCGCATGTCAGGGTGTGGCGGCCGAACTGAGCGTCCCTTTGATGCGCGCGACGCGCGGCCAGTCCGACGAATAAAAGGCAAGGTACTCCGGCACGCGCGATGTCCAATAGCTGTCTTCGTGGCCGCCCTCGCCGACATCGGCGTAGTATGGCACGCCCGCGTCATCCAGGTCCCCCATTAGCTTCTGCATATCTACCCGCGCCCAGTCTTGATCTCCGGCGTCCAACCAGATGCGCAGTGTGCGCAGTTCATCAATCGAACGGGCCATGCTGAGCATGCTGAAATTGGGCGGCACGCCGACCAGTTGGGTGAACACCGATGGGCTGTGACCGCCGACGGCGCTGAACAAATCGGGATGGGCGAACCCGATCTCGATGGCCCAATAGCCACCTCGTGAGATGCCGCCGATGGCGCGGCCATCGCGGCTGGCCCACGTGCTGTAATGCTCGTCAATGTAGGGCACCAGCTCGTTGACGATGAAGTCTTCGTAAGAGCCGGGACCCCTGTTCGTCCACGAGTATTTGCTGGCCTCGCCGGCGCGCATGTCCGCGCCGGGCATCACGATGATGAATGGGGGCAACACGCCGAGGCTCATCTGCACGTCGGCCACGCGCGGCACGCCATCGTAGAGCCACCCGCCGTGTTCGAAGGCCGTGCCGTGGATCAGGTAGAGCGTTGGGTAGGCATGGCGCTGTGGGTCGTAGCACGGCGGCAGGTAAACATGCACCGTGATCGGGAGCACCGTCACCTGGCTGTCCAGGGTCTCGGTCACCACCTGGCCAAACGGTTCGGGGCACGAGGCCACCGGCGCCGGCTGTGGCGAGGCCTCTGCCATGGGCGCGAACCGCGCGCTCGGTGCCTTCGTCGGCGTTGGCTTGGCCGTCGGCGGCGTGCGGGTGGGCACTGTGGATCGCCCTGCCGGTTCCATCCACTCACGCCTGGGTTGAGGAGCGGTCATCGCAGCCGGCCCCGATTCTTGCATTGACGATGCAACCATAGCCACCGGCCCCCCTCCGACGACGAACTGCGTGGGGGTGGGTTGTGCGTAGATCACCTGGATGATGCCGATGTCGCCGGCGACGGCCGATGCATCGCGCGACGCCGACATGTAAAGCATGACGAACGCGGCGCCGGCGACGAGAGCGATGGCGAAAAGCGCGACGAGGAGCGCCGTCTTTGGGGGGCGCGCAGAGGCGTTGTCAGTTCGTTTCGTGTTGCGTTTTGCCTGCATGGTTCGTGTTCGACCAACCGGTGCACATCCGCCCGATTTACAGCGAGGAAACTCAGCAGCGCGATCAGGCGGCCCGCTCGGGAATGGGTGTCGCCTGGCGGTTCTTCCAGCGCCTGGAGAGCGCCCGCGCCTGGAACTCGGCGCGGAACGAGCTGCGCACGAGTGGCCCGCTCTCCACCCATTTGAAGCCCATGTCGTAGCCGATCCGCCGGAAGTCCGCAAACTCTTGAGGCGTGTAATAGCGTTCGATGGGCAGATGCTTCTTGCTCGGCTGGAGATACTGACCGAGGGTCAGGATGTCCACTTCAATCTCGCGCAGGTCGCGCATCACGGCGAGCACCTCGTCGGGCGTCTCGCCAAGGCCGAGCATAATGCCGGTCTTGGTCACGGCATCGGGCTGGATGGCCTTGGCGTTGCGCAACGTGGCCAGCGCCCACTCATAGCGATCTTGGGGCTGCACCTTTTTGAACAGGCGGGGCACGGTCTCGACGTTGTGGTTCAGGATGTCCGGCTCTTCGCGCATGACGATTTCGAGCGCGGCCCGATTGCCCTTGAAATCGGGAATGAGCACCTCGACCGTGCAGCCCGGCTGCATCTCGCGCACCTTGCGGATGGTCAGAGCGAAGATCGGCGCGCCGCCGTCCCGGCGCTCGTCGCGGTTCACCGAGGTGATGACGACGTGCTTGAGATCCATGTCCTTGACGGCCTGAGCTACCCGCATGGGCTCGGCCCAGTCCAGCGGGCTGGGCATGCCGGTCTTCACGTCACAAAAACCGCATGAGCGCGTGCACGTATCGCCCATGATCAGGAAGGTGGCTGTGCCACGCCCCCAACACTCGGAGATGTTCGGGCAGTTCGCTTCTTCGCAGATGGTATGCAGCTGCTTGCTGCGCATTAGCCGCTTGAGCTGATGGTAGGTTTCGCCCGATGGCGCACGCACCTTCAACCATTCGGGACGTCGCCTGGTCGCTGGCGCTAATGCCGGCGGGCAGGACTCGGCAGCCAGGGGAATCTCGGCCACCGGAATCACATCGGATGCAGGCGTCATGATAATCACGATTCTAGCAGAAGCGAACTAGCGGGGATGCCGTCTGTCGTCAGTGTCGAGCATGCAGAGCGATTACGCGCTCTTCCAGATCAGCGGATTCTGCTCGTCGTTGTTCAACACGTCGCCGATCGTCAACGACCGAAAATAGGCATCGGGCAACACGTTCTGCTGGCCGTTGAAAGTGCTGCCGTCGGGCATGTAGGCACACGTCATGGCGCGCCTCGGGCGCGGCGTCATGTTTGCTCCGGCACCGTGCGCCACCAGGCCGTTGTGGAACACCGCGCTGCCCGCCCTGGCCGGCGCGGGCACGGCTTCGATCTCCAGCCATTCGGGATACACCCGGAACAGGTCGCGCTGATTGTGGCCGATGCCGACGTTGTCGTAACGCGCTGTCTTGTGCGTGCCGGGCAGATACCACAGGCACCCGTTGGCCAGCGTCGCATCATCCAGCGCTACCCAAATCGAGATGGCATCGCGGGAGTAGAACGACCAGTATGGGTTGTCGAGATGCCAGGCGGTGGGATTGCCGTAGGGCGGCTTGATCAATGCCTGATCATGCCAGATGCGGATGCCGCTCACGCCGGCCAGCCGACCGGCGATCTCGCCCAGTCGCGCGTCCATCATCAACTCGGCCATGCCGGCATGCGTGTCGGCCAGGCGAATGCACTGCGTGAACACCTGGGCATAGTAGGCATCGGGGTTGGACTGGTTAGTCAGGCCATTTCGCTCGATCAGGCGCTGGCGCACGGCGTCGTCGGTGATCGTGCGCCACTTGGTCAGCTCTCTGGCATTGAGGAAGTCCTCGATGACGAGGAAGCCGTTCGTCCGATAGCTTTCGATTTGCTTTTTGGTGAGTCTTGTTTTCATCCTTTGCACTCCGCAGGAAACTGGCTGTGCCTTGGGCGAACGCCCGCTCGTTGACGCATCGCGTTCATCGCCGCAGCACAACGCGCGCCGGCCCGGCATCATTGTCCGCAATCTTCAAAGGCAGCGCGATCAACTCATAGTCGTCGTCCGGCACGTCCCGCAGGCACAAGTTCTCCACAATGATCACACCGTGTCGGAGAAATGCCTTGTGCGCAGGCAGGTCTTTGCTGTTGGCTGGGTCAACCGAGGGTGCGTCGGTGCCTATCAATCGCAGGCCATGCACACCAAGCCAGTCGGCCGCTTCGGGCGTGAACCAGGCGAACCCGGCGTCCCAGACGTCGTCGGCGATATCGCTGGCACAGGTATGGATGAGCAGGCGAGCAGGCAACGGTGCATATCCTGCATCGGTAGCCGGGCGTGCTGGCCTCAACGCGCGCTGCAAATCGGCTGTCGTGATCGCCCCGGCCATACCGAGCGAGATCACGCGCGCCGGGCCGATCAGCACGTCAAGCGGGACTGCCTCGATGCCCGCGCCGTCGTCGCTGTAGTGGCGCGGCGCGTCCACGTGCGTACCGGCGTGCGCGCTCATCGTGATGGCGGTGACGTTGCACGACCCTCCGGCGCGCATCTGCGCGGTCGGCGTGATGGTCACCGGCGTGTCGCCGGGAAAGACGGCTGTGCATGGCGTCAGGGTGCGCGTGACGTCGTAGAGCATGGCCAGTGAAGTATAGGCTGCAGCTCACGCGATGGCGTTCTGCCCGACGACGGAAAAAGCAAACCCGAGGATTCTCTCCTCGGGTTTGCTCGCCGCACAAGCTTGTGAAGCATTAGTCGGGGGAGGGGGGCATAGCGGGAGTAGGATTCGAACCTACGACCTTCAGGTTATGAGCCTGACGAGCTGCCACTGCTCTATCCCGCAACGGCTTGAGCAGTTGTGATTATATGCACAACCGAATTTCGGTCAAGGGTATTTTTGACACCAAGCTGAGATTTGTCGAATCAACCGATTAGCGCCCGCGCGATTGGCGCCTGGAGGAGCCGCTGCCGGTCAACCCTCCGAGGATACCGCGCAGTAAGCCGCGTCCGGCCGAACTGCCCACAGAACGGGCGGCGCTCTTGGCGAAGGCCTCGAGCACCCCACCGATGGCTTTCTCGCGCTCACGCGCCTCGCGCTCCGCTCTGCGTTGCCTTTCCCGCTCCTCACGCTCGAGCTGTTTGGCTTTGAGCGCTTCCTCCCGTGCTTGCTCGCGCGCCAGGCGCTCGGCTTCCTTAGCTGCCTTGGCTTCGGCTTCTTTCTGCGCTTTCAACGCAGCGGCTTCCTGGGCGGCTCGCTCGGCCTCTTCGGCTGACTGCTGGGCACGCTTCATCAGCATCTCGTAAGCCGATTCGCGATCCACTTGTCTCTCGTAGTAGTTGTAGACCAGCGAGCCGGTGATGATTTGTCGGCGTTGTTCCGGCGTGATCGGCCCGATCTGGCTGGGCGGCGGCACGATCAACGCGCGTTCGACCACGCCGGGCATGCCTTTCTCGTCCAGGAACGACACCAGCGCTTCACCCACGCCGAGCTCGGTAATGGCTTGCTCGGTGTTGATGTTGGGGTTAGGGCGGAAGGTGGTGGCTGCTGCGCGCACGGCTTTCTGGTCGCGCGGGGTAAAAGCGCGCAGGGCATGTTGCACGCGATTGCCCATCTGGCTAAGGATGACATCTGGGATGTCAATCGGGTTCTGAGTGACGAAGAACACGCCGACGCCCTTCGACCGAATGATGCGCACAACTTGTTCTACCTTGTCCAGCAGGGCCTTGGGCGCTTCGTCAAACAGCAGGTGCGCTTCGTCGAAGAAGAAGAGCAGCTTGGGTTTGTCCAGGTCGCCCACTTCGGGCAACTGCTCGAACAGCTCGCTCAGCAACCACAGCAAAAACGTGGCATACAGCTTGGGCGATTGCAACAGTTTGTCGGCGGCCAGGACGTTGATCACGCCCCTGCCCTTTGCATCGGTCTGGATCATGTCATACAGATCGAGCGCCGGCTCGCCGAAGAATCGCTCGGCCCCCTGAGCTTCGAGCGTGAGCAACCCGCGTTGGATGGCGCCGATGCTGGCTGCGGAGACGTTGCCGTATTGGGTGCGCACCTCCTTGGCATTGTCACCGACCCATTGCGCCAACGCGCGCAGGTCCTTCAAGTCCAGCAACAGCAGGCCGTTGTCGTCGGCCACCTTGAAGATCACGTTCAGCACGCCCTCTTGCGTGTCGTTTAGATTGAGGATGCGGCTGAGCAGCAGCGGGCCCATCTCCGACACCGTGGCGCGCAGCGGATGACCTTGCTCGCCCCACACGTCCCAAAAGGTGACCGGACAGCCTTCCCACACCCAGCCCTCCTTCAGGCCGAGTTGCTCGATGCGCTGTACGACTCTGGCGTTGGCTTCGCTGCCGGGCTGGCTGATGCCGCTCAGGTCACCCTTTACATCGGCCACGAACACCGGCACGCCGATGCGGCTGAAGCTTTGGGCGATCGTCTGGAGCGTAACCGTCTTGCCCGTGCCGGTGGCGCCGGTGATCACACCGTGGCGGTTCGCCATCCTGGGCAACATGAAGCATTCCTTGTCGCCCTTTGCGATCAAGAGAGGATCCGACATGACAGACCTTTTGTTTTGAAGTGCGCCGTCGCTGTGCAGCAACACGCGGCGCGCATTGGTGCGGATTATAGTGGTCACCATGCAGCCTGACCGCATGGGGTGCGTTCACACACGGGGGCATTTTCTTGTAGGGGCAGGCCTATGTGCCTGCCCGCGTTTGGTATATATG
>JAIMBB010000116.1 GCA_023511655.1 Anaerolineae bacterium | reverse complement strand
CGTCCATGCTGATGTACCACTCATCCACCATGCGGTAGACCAGCGGGGTGCCGCAGCGCCAGCAGTGGGCATAGCGGTGCACGTATTTGTCGTGGCGATAGAAGTAGCCCTTGGCCTTGAGCATCGCTTCGACCAGATCCGGCACCTCGTGGGCGGCCTTGCCGGTGAGCGGGCCGAACCCCGTCAGGAAGTAGCCGTCCTCGTTCAGCGGGGCGATCTTGGGCATGCTGTGCTGTTTGCCCAGCAGATAGTCCTCAGGGCCGGCACCCGGCGCGTTGTGCACGATGCCGGTGCCTTCGGCTTCGCCGACGCCATCCCAAGTGATCACCACGTGTTCGAAGGTCTGGCCGGCGTGTTTGTCTTGCCAGCGTTTGTGCGCGTCAATGAACGCAGGCAGGTCATCGAACAACCCTTCATACGTCCAACCGGCCATGTGTTCGCCCTGGATTTCGCCCAGCACCTCGTACTCGCCGCGCAAGATGTTCAGCGTCTTGTTGCTGAGGAAGTAAGCGGCCACTTCGCCATCTTTATGCACCTGTCGCACGATGGCGTAGGTCAACTTCGGCCCGACCGAGGCCATGACGTTGGCCGGCAGCGTCCACGGCGTGGTCGTCCAGGCCAGCAAGAAGGCGCCGTGGGCGCGGTCGAACTTCTGGCGCGCGCTCTCGCTGGCCCAGGCGGCTTTGCTCACGTCGAACGACTTGAGCTTCATGCGCACGGTGATGGCCGGGTCTTCGCGATCCTTGTAGCCTTCGGTGTCAATCTCGTGTTGGCTGATGCCGGTGGCGCAGCGCGGGCACCACGGGATCACATCTTCGCCGCGATAGATCCAGCCGTTTTCGTGGCACTTTTTCAAGAAGCCCCAGATCTGGTAGTTGTTCTCGTCGCTGAAGGTGAAGTACGAGCCGCCCAGTTCCGGCAAACCGAGCTGACCGACGATCTGTTCGACGGTGCCATGCACCTGCCGACCGTCGCGCTCCAGCGTGATGTGCATCTCGGGACTCTCGACGATCTTCTGGGCCAGCATGCGAAGTTCGTCCGGATCGTTCCAGTCCATCCAGTAGCCAAGCCGGATGGATTGCTCGGTCTGCAGGGCAGCGCTGTTGAGCACGCGCTGCTTGCACAGCCGAATGAAGCGCTCCACGCCGAAGGTCTCGATGTCGCGCTTGGACTGGAAGCCCATATCCTTCTCGACGTTGACCTCGACCCACAGCCCTTGACAATCGAAGCCGTTTTGCCAGCGCTGGTGGTAGCCCTTCATGGCGAAGTAGCGTTGCCACAGGTCTTTGTAGGTGCGGCCCCAGGCGTGATGCACGCCCATCGGGTTGTTTGCCGTGATCGGGCCATCAATGAAGGAGAAGCGCTTGTCGGACGCGGCGCGCAGCTCGCGTAAGCGATCGAAGGCCTGGGTGCGTTGCCAGAAAGCGAGCACTTCGCGTTCCTGGGCGGGAAAGTCGGTTTGGGTCGAAACTGGCTGAAACATCGTCAATTCGTCGCGCGATGATACTACAATGCAGGTCGCATGCGGGATGTCCCGAACAACGTTCCACGCCGCAACCGTGTTGCCTACAGCGTGCTCATCGGCATCATTCTCCTTACCGTTCCGTGCTATCTGATCGGTTTCGCCGCTCTCTTCATCTTGCAGCGGCCGGATCAAAATCCCGTCCTTTCGCCGACCGCGACGCCGGCCGCACAAGCCACCCAGACGCGCGCGCCCACGCCTACCCTGGCCGAATTGCCTACCCAATTCGTGCCTCCTACGCTGTCGGCCACTGCGACTGTCACCGCTTCTCCTGTTTCGACGCAGCTCCCCATCGTCCCGACGGCGACCGAGACGCCGACCCCTACTCCCACTGCCACGCCGACGCTTGACCTGCCCACCGAGACGCCGACCCCCGTTCCCCTGCCGACGTTCGACACGCCGACACCGACCGTCACACCGACGCCGACGGTCACGCCGACGCTGACCGAGGAAGTGACGATCACCCCCATCCCCTGACGGTCAAAGAGAGCCGGCCGACTAGGGTGCGGGCGTCACGTTGATCTGCTCGCCGGCCGGCTCTAGCTTCACCTCGCCGGCGATGTTGGCCGTGTTTGGACAGGAGTCGTAATCCTCGCCCAGGATGATGCGAGCGGCCGACGGGCTGCTGGGATCGGGTTGGCCGATCACGTTGCGTTGCGGCACGCGGAAGATGTCCTGTAGCCGGGCGATGGGCGAGCCTTTGCGCGTCGTGCTGTAATCAATGATCTGCGTCTGTGAGAAGCGATCGTCCGGGATCTTGCCCAGGCCAATGACTTGAAAACCTTCCCAGGCCAGTCGTTCGGCGGCCACCAGCTCCATGTCCGGTCGTGACGATCCGTTATAGACCTCGACCGCCGGCCGAATCTGCGCCTGATTGCCGGCTGGCGGGGCCAGCGCCTCGGCGATGAAGGCGATCGTCTTGTCGGTAGGGATCAGCACCGATGCGCCATCGGCGCGTTGATACGACCGGACGATCGGCCAGGTAATCACTCGACTCTTGATGTCGTCGCTGCTTAGTCGTCGGGCAATGTCTATGAACGGAATGAGGTCGGTCGGGCCGAGGTCGGTTTCGATGCTGTTGCGGAATTCGCCATACAGCCCAAGCGCGTTTTGCAGCATGTTGCCTTCGCGGGCCTTGCGGAAGAGCGCGCGCAACACCTTCTGCTGCCGTCGCGCGCGATCGAAGTCGGTCGTGCTCCATCGCGAGCGGGCATACCACAACGCTTGCTTGCCGTTCAGAGTCACTTTGCCGGGATACACGTCCAGATCGGTTTTGCCGGTGGGCGATTCTTTGTCTGGGAAGGTGTCGTGCAGCTCGCACTCGACTAGCACGTCTATCCCGCCCAGCGTATCCACGGCTTTGATGAGGCCAGCGAAGTCAACGCGGATGAAGCGGTCAATCTTGATGCCGAAGTTCTTGCGCAAGACGAGGGCCAGGTAGGGCGCGCCACCCCCCGGATACTGGCTGAGGTAACCGCGTTGCATGACTGTGTTGATCCGGTCTTGCGCGCCGTCCGGCAGCCGCACCTGCAGATCGCGGGGGAAAGACAACATGCTCACGGATGGGTAGCTGGGGTTGATGCTGACGACGATGATCGTGTCGGTGCGCGCATAGTGGCTATCGGCCGAGGCATCCGTGCCCAGCAACAAAACGTTGATGGTGTTGGGCGCCTGTTGCAACAGTGGAGCGTCGCGCGCATCGAGCATGCTTTCGTCCACCTGCAAATTCACCGCCACCGGCGTGGCGACTTCGGGATTCCCTAAGTTGCCGGGCGTGGAGGTGATCTCTGGCTCCGGCGGTGTAGGTGTTGTGTTTGTCGGCGCAAGTTCGGCGTTGGGCAATATAGCCTCCGGCGCAGGCGTAGACGCAAAGAATGGGTCGCCTGGGCGCGTCGCCTGCTGATCTGGCAGCCAAGGCGACCCCGGCGCGGATGATTGGCCCGGCGTCGTAGCGAGCTGACGATCGTCTATCCAGGTCACGCCAAGCCCTATAGAGATGAGGACGACTACGACGAGCAGCGATTCGAAGATGCGCGCAACGTTCCTTTCCATAGGTGACCTATTAAAGCACGAAACTGTGGATTTGTTGTGGATAAAGCAGGCAATTTTTGTTTGCGGTTGGGGATTAACCGATGGCAAAGATGAAGGGTGGATGACGTTGACGGATGGTGGGGGAGCCTGGGCGGCTGTGATAAATTCCGACACGCATGCCGACGATCGGTTCGCAGGTGGTGCCGGCCCGGCTGGTGGAGTTACAGCGCTTGATCAAGCAATTCGACGCTGCCGACCTGAGCGCGCTGGATGAGTCGCTGGGTGAGTGGGTGAGCCGTCCGCTCATCCGCGAAATGGTGGCGGGCATGGCGCTCTCGCTGGTCGGCTCGGTCTATCTGTGCATGCTCAACTTTGAGCCGGCAGGGCTGATGTTGATCGAACGCGGCCAGCTCGCCGCGCGCATCCGCGCATTGGCGGTGGCGCCCGATCTCAGGCGGCGCGGCCTGGCCCGCACCATGCTCGAAACAGCCGAGGCCCTGGCGCGCCAGGCCGGCCTGGGTTGGTTGTGGATGACGGTGCCGGCGGACAATCTACCGGCCACGCGCTGCGCGTTGGTGTGTGGTTATCAGCGCTATCGCCCGCAGTTCATGCGTCGGCAGCTTCCCCAGTCATTGCCTGTGCGCGTCGAGCGCGCCTATATCGAGCGGCTCATCGGCCGGGAAGCAGACCAACAGCTTCGTCACTGGCTTGGCGTGGCGGCCCGGCAGGGCGACCCCTGGTGCAGCGACCTGGCGCAGGCCGATTTGTTTGCCTGGAACACGGCCAAACTGGACGGCGGCGTTTTGTATCTGTTGGTGAGCGCGCCGGATGAGGTGGGCCTGGCATACGTGCGCGAGGAGCCATCGCGCCGTGTGGTGACGCTGTGGCTGGACCGCGCGCTGTGGAACACGCCGCGCGAGTTGCACGTGTTGAAGGCGGTGCTCAACGCGCTGGCCGACGTGCCGGCGATGCTGGATGTTGAATTCGGCAGCAGCGGACATCTGCGCGCCGCGGCGCCGTCATATAAGGCGCTGGGCTTCCGGCCGGTGTTGCGCGATCGAGTGGTGATGGTCAAGAAGATCAAGTGAGCCCGGCCAAAGCGTCCGATGGACGAAAGGGGGACGCTGCGAGTTCATCCACCCGGCAAGGTGCAACGCGGCGGTTAAAACGCGTCGCTTAGATCGCAGGCTGAACTCAGCGGCCGGCCCGGCGTTTGGCGATCTTCGCCAGTTGTTCCTTTTCGGCGTCGGTCAAATCGCTCGGCACAGTAACCATGACGCGCAGGTACAGATCGCCGAACTCGTCGGGCTTATTCAGCTTGGGCATGCCGCGCCCGCGCAGGCGAATCAGCTTGCCGGACGACGTGCCGGGCGGAACTTTCACGGCGATCGGCCCGGCCAGCGTCTCCACCTGGGCTTCGCCGCCCAGCATGGCCGTGAACGCATCCACCTGCACGTCGCGATACAGGTCATCGTCCTTGCGCTCGTAGATCGGATGGGGCTTGACCTCGATGACCAGGTACAGGTCGCCGGCCTGTCCGCGGGCGTTTTTGCCGCCTTGCCCGCGCACGCGGACGCGCGAGCCGGTCTTCACGCCGCGCGGGATCTTCACCTCAATGGCCGGCTGGCCGGACTTCTCCACCAACCGCGATGTGCCGTGGTATGCCTCTTCGAGGGTGATCTCGATGCCCTGTTGGAAGTCGCGCGGCTGGCGCACGGTCTGCTGACCGCTGAACATCTCGCGGATGAACTCGCCCAGATCAATGTCTTGCTCGTAGACACGGCGCGCGCCGCCGAAGCCGAAGGGGAAATTGCCGCCGTTCGCCCACTGGCTCCAATCGTAGTCCCGTGGGTTGCCGCCCGCGCGCTGGTATTCGCGGTAGCTGCTCCCCATGCGATCATATAGCTTGCGTTTCTCAGGGTCGCTCAGCACCTCGTAGGCCTCGTTGATCTCCTTGAACTTCTCCTCGGCTTTCTTGTCGCCCTTGTTGGCGTCGGGGTGATATTGGCGCGCGAGCTTGCGAAACGCCTTTTTGATCGTCTCCTGATCGGCGTTTCGATCCACACCGAGTGTCTTGTAGTAATCCTTGTACTCCATAGCGTTCCGCTCACGCCTGCTTCACGGTACAGCGAGCCGGCGGGACATCCAGGTCGCTTGCCGTCGAGGCGTGCTATGCGCTTACTATACGACCACAGGAGGCTGCTCCCACCGGCAACAGGTGCTTGCTGGTGCGAGGGGAGAACAACCTCTGCCAATAGTGTATCGCATGATGGCTGCGCCGGCCGACACCCCCGACACCAATCGACATCACCCGACACCACCCGACACCTGCCTGCCGTCAATGGCGATCACTTCCCCTCATCTGAAGCCGCGCCACGTCTCTGACCCATGCCCCGCCTGCGTGATGCATTAGCCCTGGGGAAGGCCTCGCGCCGTTTGACATGCATCAGGCCGTTACTACACTGAGGTGCACAGCGCGCTTGATGCAAATGTTGATGTGTACATACCGCGCCCGCGCTTGTGTAATGCGGGCGTGCATCGGCGCGACGATAGCTATGCCCAGAGAGTTCCGCAATAAGACCCGCGCCGTCAACGCCCACTTCGGCTATCTGCCGGATGAAGACCGCTATGTGCTGTCGCTGGGAGAGCCGCGCCATCGCTTCAACGTGATCGGCTGCGGCGTGAACGGCCAGGAGCACATCCGCGTGACGATGCTGGAGGGCCGGGCGACGATCCACGGCGTCTACGACCCCAACCCGCGCAGCGTGGAAGGCGCACGCCGCGAATACGCCCAGTTCGCGCCGCCGGAGAAGCTGGTGATCTACGACTCGCTCGCGGCGGCGTGCAATGACCCGGCCGCCGATGGCTTGATCATCTCCACGCCGAACTACACCCACATCGCCGTGCTGCGCGAAGCGGTCAAGTCCGGCAAGCACATCCTGCTGGAGAAGCCGATGGCGACCACGCTGCCGGACGCCTACGAGATCATGTGCATGGCCGAACGGTATGGCGCGGTCTTGCAGGTTGGTCTGCAATACCGCTACAAGCCGATCTACGTTGAGGCAATTCATGAAGCGCTGGTGCGCCGCAGCATCGGTGAGATCAAGACCATCACCATCCTCGAACATCGCGAGCCTTTCCTGGACAAGGTGAAGCAGTGGAATAAGTTCTCGAAGTACTCCGGCGGCACGCTGGTGGAGAAGTGTTGCCACTACTTCGATCTGTTCAACCTGTTCGCTCAGTCGCGGCCGGTGAGCGTATATGCCGTGGGCAGCCAGGCGGTGAACTTCCGCGACTTCGAGTATGAAGGCGAGAAGTCCGATATCCTGGACAACGCCTTCGTGATCGTGACCTATGCGAACGGCGTGCGGGCCAATTTCAACCTGTGCATGTTCGCGCCGATGGTTTACGAGGAGATCGTGCTATGCGGCTCGGAAGGCCGCTTGAAGGCGTATGAGAACGAAGACTTCTTGCCGACGCATCGGCCGCACGCCGGCCTGGAGGTGATGTTGGGCCAGGATAAGCCCTCGCGCATTGCTACGCCTTGCTATCCGGCCTTGATCGAGATGACCGGCCATCATGGCGGCACCTATTTCGAGCACGTCAACTTCGTGGATCGCATCGAGGGCAAGCCGACGAACGCCGCGACGCCGGAGGAGGGATTCTGGTCGGTCCTGGTGGGTGTGGCGGCCGAGGAATCCGTGAAGACCGGCGCGCCGATTCACATCGAAGCGCTGCTGGCGCAGAGCGGAATCAAGGATGTGTGACCGCGGGCTTGTAGTCGTCGAGCACACCCTCAGCCATGAAGACCACTCGTTCGCAGATGTTCGTGACGCGGTCGCCGATGCGCTCCAGGTTGTGTGCAGTCCATAGTAGATAGGTGGCCGGAACGACTGCCGCTGGGTCTTGCATCATGTATGTCAGCAGCAAGCGCAGCGATTGCACGTAGAGGGCATCCAGCTCGTCATCCCTCGCTGCTGTGCGATGCGCCAGGCCGGCGTCGCGTCCGACGAAGGCGGCCAGCGCCTGGTGCAACATGTTACAGGCGATGTCCTTCATGCGCGGGATATCCACGACGGTGTGGAGGGGTGATTGATCGCTCATGCGCAGCGTGATGCCAGCGATGCCGGCTCCGTGGTCGGCCATGCGTTCCAGCTCGCCTGCGATGTGAATAGCCGCGATGATGTGTCGCAGGTCGCGCGCTGTCGGCTGTTGCGTGGCGATGACGAGCAGGCACTGCTTCTCCACCTTGTAGCGCAGATCGTTAATGGGCTGATCAAGCTCGATGACGCGCCGGGCGAGGGTGGGGTTGCGCTCCTGAAGCGCGCGCACGGCCCCTTCGATTTGCTCCTCGACGCGGCCGGCGATGCGGCGCAGATCGAAGTTGATTGCGCTCAGGGAGTGGTCGAGCAGGGTGCGGGTTGCGAGCGTCACAAGTGGAAGGTATGCACCGCGCGAGAAGAAATCGCGAGAAGAAATTACGTGTGTTGCGCTTTCTGTAGTGTGTACTGCGTCTGCGACGATCTAACCGAACCTTCCAGTCACGTAGTCCTCGGTGCGCTTGTCTTTGGGCTTGGTGAAGATGGTCTCGGTCTCGTCGAACTCGATGACCTCGCCGGCGCGGTCTTCGCGCATCATCATCATGGCGGTGTAATCGCTCACGCGCGCGGCCTGCTGCATGTTGTGCGTGACGATGATGATGGTGTAGTCTCTCTTCAGCTCGACCATCAGCTCTTCGATCTTGAGGGTCGAGATCGGGTCAAGCGAGGAGCACGGCTCATCCATCAAAATCACTTCGGGCTCCACGGCGATGGCGCGGGCGATGCACAGGCGTTGCTGTTGGCCGCCGGAGAGGGCTGTGCCGGGCTGCTTGAGCTTGTCCTTCACGTCGTCCCACACCGCGGCGCCCCTCAACGCTGCTTCCACGCGCGCATCCAGCTCGCTCTTGGGCATGCGCGGGTTATAGAGCTTAATGCCGAAGGCGATGTTGTCGTAGATGCTCTTGGGAAAGGGATTGGGCTTTTGAAAGACCATGCCCACTCGCCGGCGCACCGCCACCGGATCCACGTCCGGCGCGTAGATGTCTTCGCCGTCCAGCGTTACCTGCCCTTCGATACGCGTGTCCGCAACGGTGTCGTTCATGCGGTTGAACGTGCGTAACAGCGTGCTTTTGCCGCACCCCGATGGGCCAATGATGGCCGTAATCTTGTTCGCATAAGCTCGGAAGTTCACGTCTACCAGGGCACGAAAGCTGCCGTAGTACATGCACAGATTCTCGGCGTGGATCTTTGTTTCCAGTATTGCCTGGGTCTCCCCGCCGGCAATCCCATCTTTGGCAACCGCCTTGACGCTTTGGATAGATAGACTTCTGATCTGGGTCATAGTCACAAAGATTTGCGCAGCCGGTTGCGCATGATGATGGCGGTCAGGTTAAAGAGGATGACGACGACCAGCAGCACGACGATGGCTGCTGCCGAGATGTTGCGAAAAGTGTCAAACGGCAACTTGGCCCAGGTGTAAATCTGCGTGGGCAGCACGGTGAAGGTCGAGAACAGGCCGCTGGGGTCCGTGGTGACGAACGCGGCCGCGCCGACGACGATCAACGGTGCTGTCTCGCCGACGGCGCGCGAAATGCCCAGGATGATGCCCGTCAGGATGCTGGGCATAGCTACTGGCAAAACGTGATGGCGAACCGTCTGCCACTTCGTCGCCCCCAGCGCCAGGCTGCCATCGCGCAGGCTCTGCGGCACGGCGCGGATGGCTTCTTGTGTGTTGATGATGATCAACGGCAGGATGAGCAAGCCCATCGTCAGCGCAGCCGAGATGACCGTGCGGCCATTCGGTGGCGGATCTGGGATGCCGAAAGCTGCGCCACTGGTGAACTCGCTGAGCGCGCGCACGAAGATGGCCAGGCCGAGCATGCCGTAGATGATCGAGGGCACGCCCGACAGGTTGTAGATGTTGGTCTGGATCAATGTGTTGATGCGGCTCTTGCCGGCGAACTCCTCCAGATAGATGCCTGCAGCGATGCCGACCGGCACAGCAAAGAGGATCGTGAAGAAAATGACCAGAACTGAGCCGATGATGGCTGTGCGGACGCCGGTGGTCTCCGGTCGAGTGGTCAGATCGGAGATGATGAACTCTGGCGTCAGCCACCAGTGAAAGCCATACTCAGAGCCCGGATAGTTGGCTTGAATCTCCTCTTCGATTGCCTGACGATTGAAAAGCGAGGCAAGCAGCGGCCAGGTCTTCACCACCGACTCGAGCAGCACTTCTTCTTCAATCAACTCGATCAGCTCTTCTCGGCTGCGCGATTCAAAAGGCTTCTCGGCGTTGAGCTGGTTAAATCGCGCGTCGGTGATGTTGTTGTCCAACACTTCGACCAGCTCCTGGTCGGCCAGTGTGTCCAGCGGACGCGCGGTGATGGTCTCGGGATTGGGCACTTCGTTGTAGATCACGCCGATCAGGTCGTCGGTCGTCAACTCCTCCAGCGTCATGCCGAGTTCGTCAGGCAGCTCATCCAGCCGTTCGGCCGGGATGAAGTCTCTGGCAATTTGCAGCAGCTCTTCCTGGCTCAGCTCCTCCAGTGGGATGGAGGGGACGATGGTGAGTGGATCCACCCTGTAGCCATAGACAGCCATGCCGCCGATCTTGTTCACTACGTCGAGCAGGAGGACGATCAACGCCACGAGTGCGATCACCAGCGACAAGAATAAACCAGCCTGGCCGATCGCGCCGATGCGTTGCCGGCGGCGGACCGATGGATCAGCGCCGATCTCCGGAGGTGCCGGCAGCGTCTGCGGAAAGGGAGAAGGCGAAACTGCCATCAATATACCTCCCGATAGCGCCGCACGAACCAGCGGCTGATCATGTTCAACGTCAACGTCATGATGAAAAGCAACAGGCCGATGGAGAAAATGCTGATGTAATCGAGCGAATCGAAGCTCAAGTCACCGCTGCTGATGCGAGCGATGTGGCCGGTCATCGTCTCGGCCGCCTGGAAGGGGTTGAAGGTGAAGTTGGGCCCGGCGCCTGCGGCCAGCGCCACGATCATGGTCTCGCCGAACGCGCGCGAGATGCCTACGATCAAGGCAGCGGCAATGCCCGACGCCGCTGCCGGCACGACGATCTTCAAGCTGGTCTCCAGGCGCGTGGCGCCCAGACCGTATGAGCCTTCACGTAGCGCTCGCGGCACGGCGCTCAGCGCGTCCTCGCTCATCGAGGCGACGATGGGCACGATCATCACGCTCATGACCAGCCCGGCCGAGGCCATGTTGTAGAACTCGACCACATCTGCGCCGAAGATGTTTTTGAGCAGCGGGGTCATGAAGGTGACGGCGAAAAAGCCGTACACGATCGTGGGGATGCCGGCCAGTAATTCCAGAATCGGCTTAAGGTAGCCGCGCGCGCGCGGCGAGGCATACTCGCTCAGAAAGATGGCCGCCGACAACCCGATCGGCAGAGCGATGATCATGGCGATCACGCTGGTGATGAGCGTAGACGTGACCAGGGGGAGAATGCCTACCCGCCCTGCCTCTGGCGCCCACACCGTGTCGGTAAAGAATTCGATCAGAGATACCTCCGGCGATGCGAAGAAGATCAGCGCCTCGCTCACCAGCACCAACACGATGCCTATGGTTGTGAGGATCGAGATGAAACCGGAAACGAACAGCAAGCTCTGAATGATTGTCTCGCCAGGGCGAGGTCTCTTCTTCAGGCTGATGCGCTCACGCGCCGACGCTTGCGCGCCTGACGATTGGGTGATGACTGCCATTTGCCTATGTCAATTGTCTATACCAAAACCAGACTATCGAGTCTTGAATTAATCATGACCGCTGCCAAGATCGTCATGCCCGCGCAGTCCCCGACTTCGCGGGCATGAAGGGGCATCCAGGGTGCCGCGAATGACTGGATTCCCGCTTTCGCGGGAATGACGTTGCAGGTCTTCATGAACGGACATGATTTTGTCAACGCTCAGTAGGTGATGCATGTCGCATCCCGCCCAGCCAATCACATCGGTGATTCATTCACAGTGGTAGGTGCCCGTAAGTCACTGATGCGCATAAATCCGAGCAAGGGGTAAGATAATGCTTCGCCCCTTGCTCGAATAATACAACGGGTGTAAGGCGTGGTTGCCTATTGGGTTGCGTTCAGGAAGTCCTGCCTGGCCTTCTCCAGTGTGGCCGCCGGGGTAGGGAAGTAGCCGACACGGCGGATCACTTTGTCAACGTTGGTCAGGTAGTAGTTCACGAAGCCGGCGACTTGTGGCTTGCTGCGCAGGATCGGCTCGGCGCTGATGATGAAGAGCGGGCGGGCGAACTTGTAGCGGCCGCTGGCTACCGTGGCGGCGTTGGGAGCTACGCCCTCGTAGTTCACCGCCTTCAGCTTGCCTTTCTCCTCTTCGTAGTAAGCATAGCCGAAGTAGCCGATGGCATTGATGTCGGACTCGACGCCCGCGACCAGCACGTTGTCGTCCTCGCTGAGCTGCACGCCGGGCACCTGCGGGATGATGTTGCGGCGCTGAGCAGAGGGAATGCCCCTGAACACTTGCTCGACGAAATAGTCGTAGGTGCCGCTGTCGGTGCCGGGGCTGAACAGCTTGATCGGCTGGTTCGGCCAGGCGCTGTTCACGTCGCGCCACGTCTTGGCTTGACCCGAGAAAATCAAGGCCAGCTGGCTGTTGTTCAGGTTGCGCACCCAGGTGTTCTTCGGATTGACCACGACGGTGAGGGCGTCAATGCCGATCAGGAACTGAATCGGCTTGCCGCCGCCCGCCGGTTGGCAGGTGTCAATTTCGCGTTGGGTCATGGCGCGGCTGGCGTTTGCCACATCGTACTCGCCGCGGCAGAAGCGCGAAATGCCGGCGCCCGAACCAATGATGTCCACGCTGATGTCGCCCGTGAAGCCATCGCGCTTGAAGGCTTCAACGATGGCTATGCTGAGCGGACCGACGGTCGAGCTGCCGCCGGTGGTGATGTTACCGGACAGTGCCGATGGGGTGACGGGAGGGAGTTTCGTCTGCCCGGCAGCGGTGCCGAACAGCGTCAGGCTGAGCATGGCAGCCATGCCGACGGCGGGGACAACGCGTTTGAGTTGGTTTTTTGCGTTCATAATCTCTCCTTGTGAAGTGAATTCGCAGCGCACTGCGAATCCGTGTTTTTCTCTCCCCCAGCTTAAGTTTTGGCGTTAAATAGAGTTCAAGTCTTGGTTAAATTTCGTTTAATCAAGCCTCATCCGAATCGCCCGGTCACGTAGTCCTCGGTGCGCTTGTCTCTGGGACTGGTGAAGATAGTGTTGGTGTGATCAAACTCGATCACCTCGCCGGCGCGGTCAGGACGCATCATCATCATGGCGGTGTAGTCGCTCACGCGAGCGGCCTGTTGCATGTTGTGCGTGACGATGACGATGGTGTAGTTCTGCTTGAGTTCCTGCATGAGGTCCTCGATCTTGATGGTCGCGATGGGGTCGAGTGCTGAGCATGGCTCATCCATCAGGATCACCTCGGGTTGTGTGGCAATCGCGCGCGCGATGCACAGGCGTTGTTGTTGACCACCGGAAAGAGCCGTGCCCAGTTGTTGCAGTTTGTCCTTGACCTCGTCCCACAACGCAGCGCCGCGCAAGGCTTTCTCTACGATCTCGTCGGCCTCGGATTTGCTCAACCGGCGCGTCAGTCGCACACCGTAGAGCACGTTTTCGTAGATGCTCTTGGGGAAGGGATTCGGCTTTTGGAAGACCATGCCGATGCGCCGGCGCACGTCCACCGCGTCTACTTTTTTGTCGTACAGGTTGAACCCGTGGAACTCTACGGTGCCTTCGGCGCGCGCTCCGGGGATGAGGTCGTTCATCCGGTTGAACGCACGCAGCAACGTGCTCTTGCCGCATCCCGACGGGCCAATGAGCGCCGTGATCTTGTTGCGCTCGATATCTATGTTCGCTCCGTGCACGGCCTTGAAGCTGCCATAGTAGATGAATAAATCGCGCGCCCGAAGCACGATATCGCCGGTTTGTGCATACTGGTTCGTCGTATTCGTGGTCCCCAGTGCTTCGACTGTTGCGTCTCCCATCTCTCCGATCTTCCCTCTATGCTATGGTTCCGAGGCGATAGCATGCCTCAACACGAATCAAAACAGAAAGTTGTTAAGACGGGTTTAAAATTGTTTTAGCATCCCTTCGTCGTTTAGGGCTTGGGGCCGTTCGCTTCCTCCTTCGCGTCCCCCGCACTCAGGAAATGCCCTATGGGGCTCCTGGGTGCGTTCACGCACAGGGGATTTTCTCGTAGGGGCAGGCCTATGTGCCTGCCCGCGTTTGGTGCGTATGGGCGGGCGGCCAGGCAAGGCCGCCTCTACATCACACCCCGCCGCCCGTTGTAGGGGCGACCCTATGTGGTCGCCCGCGCAACCGCGCGTCGCAAACGGTCGGCC
>JAIMBB010000115.1 GCA_023511655.1 Anaerolineae bacterium | reverse complement strand
CAGCAAAAACCTGCGGGAGGTTGTCACTGCCCCCGTGCGTGAACGCACCCGCCGATTGCGCTTTGATCAAGCCAAGTCGAAATCCACCTCGAATGTCCGGCGCCACGGATGGCGTATGTGGGTCGGCCTGCACGGCAGGCCGGCAGCCTCGATTCGGGCAGCCAGGCGATGAAGCCGCACGGCGGTGAAGTCCGTCGCCGCCGGCAGTTGATCGTGCGGGATGCCGGCTTGCCCGAACGTCCGGTGCAACCAGGCGCGCAACTCGTCGCGCACGACCGACTGATAGCCCCAGTCTTCCAGCAGATGATGCGAGAGCGCGATCTGTCGGGCGCGGTCATCGTCGCCCGGCACGCATGCAGCGCCCAGCACGGTGCCCAGGGTGTTGCCCGCGGTGTTCCAGCCGCCGAAGGCGACCAGCCGCGCCACGTCGGTGTGCTCGAAGAGCAGTTCCACCAGCGCCGGCTCGGCGCCGTTTGGGAAGGCCACGTCGGCCACCGCGACGCGCCGGCCTTCGTCCAGCCAGCCGGCGATTTGCATCACGGTGGGGCGCAGTGCCGCGCGGCGTTGCCGGGCATCGTGGTCGCGCCAATGTGGGTCGCGGTCGCCCACGCGCTCGAACGGCGGGCTGACGACGAGGATGACATCGGCTTCATCCGGCGAACCGGTCTGCCGCGCGCCGACAGCCGCAATCTGCGTGGCCACCGCCTGGTGGATGGGGCGATCCTCGAACGGCGCGACGTTGTCCTGCATCCGCTCGTCGGCGTAGTGCACGAAGACGCGCGGTGAATGGTTGCGTTTTCGATTGACCATGCGCGCCACCATCGCGCTGCCCAGATCATCAGCTCCCGCATACATCAACACCCGCTCATCTTGCGGCAAGAGGATGTCGCGCCAGAACTCGAGATGCTTGCGCTCGCGGGCGCTCAGCCCGAACGGCGCTGTATCGTCCGAGGGAATAACAAGCAGATCGAACCGGCCTAACGCGGCTTCGCGCAGCATGGCGAGGTTGACGGCGTGGTTGCGCGCGCGTCGCACCAGCCAATCGCGGACGACGTCCTCCGGGATGCCGGGCGAGATGGCGCGCGGCCCCGTCACGTCCAGCTCGCGCGAGTAACGATACAAGCGCCTGCCATAGGCGGCCCAGTACTCCGGCTCTTCAGTGGCATCGTCGGCGTTGCTGATGCGCTGGATCACGTTAAAGGCGAACACCGGACGCTCCGGCGCGCAGAGGGTCGTCAGAGGCTCGATGGCACGCAGCACCGTGGCAATGTCGTCGTCGCCGGTGCGCGAGGCGATCAGGCCACCATAGCCCAGCAAGTCAAGCGAGGCGACGATCCCGTCGCACTTTGCAGCCTGGTTCATCAACCAATCGGCCAGCCATGCGCGCGGGGCCCGCTCCTTCAAGTTGGGCAACGCGCTGGCGGGCGGAAGCACAAGTTGTGCGTTGGCAATGGCGGCGATCTGTGCCGGATAGCGCGTGTTGGCCGGGCGTTCGTCGAGGGGCAAAAGGGCTATGCGCATGGGAGGAAGCAACGGTGGCGTCACGGGTGCCGTGAATGGCGATAGCCTTCGGACACGAACCTGCGGGTGATATCTTGTGGACGGGTGATGGCACTGCCCACGCACACGGCATGTGCGCCGAGCGCAAACGCCTGCGCCACCTGCGACGGCAGGTGGAAGCGCCCTTCGGCGATGATGGGTTTGTGGATGCGGCCGGCCAGTTCGCCGATGAAGTCTAGGTCCGGCCCAATGGTGAGCGGGCGGCCGTGAACCGTGTAGCCGGCCAGCGTGGTGGCGATGTAGTCCGCACCCAGCGACTCTGCCAGCAGCGCATCTTCAAGGCACGAGCAATCGGCCATCACCGGCTTGCCCAGCACATCGCGGATGAAAAGGATCAGGTCGTCGAGCCTCTGGCCGCCGGCGCGCGGACGCGGCGTGGCATCCACGGCGATCACGTCGCAGCCGGCCCGGGCGATCGCCTCGGCTGCGGCGCGGTCGGGCGTGATGTAGACCTCGCTCGGCGGTGCGTGGATCTTCCACAGACCGATGATCGGCAGGCGAACGGCCTGGCGGATGGCGGCGATGTCGGCGGGCGAGTTGGCGCGGATGGCGATGGCGCCGCCCTCCTCGGCTGCACGCGCCATGGCGGCCATGATGGATGCGCCGAACAACGGCTCACCTTCGGCAGCCTGGCAGGAGACGATCAATCCACGCGGCAACAGGTTCATCATGCTCACAGCACCACCAAATCGTCGGCATGGATCAGCATCGGCGCATAGTCGTAGCCGAGGATCTTCTCGATTTGATCGGACTTCTTGCCGGCGATGCGCCGCGCGTCGGTCGAGTTGTAACGCGTAATGCCGCGCGCCACTTCGCGCCCTCGCAGGTCGCGCACGGCCACGAACTCGCCGCGTTCGAAGTCGCCGATTACCGCTTTCACCCCAACTGGCAGCAGGCTCTTGCCGCTCTTCAAAGCGCACACGGCACCATCGTCGGCAGTGAAAGCACCGCTGGTGCGCTCGGACAAGATCCACCGCTTGCGGCTTTCGATCTGCGTGACGGCCGGCAGGAAGCGCGTGCCGACGGGCCGATCGTTCACGGCGTCCACGATCACATTGGGGCGTGCGCCGTGGGCAACAATCATGGCAGAGCCGGAACGCGTGACCAGCTCGGCAGCCTGGATCTTGGTGCTCATGCCGCCCACCCCGAGGCCGGTCTTGCTGCCGCCGGCCAGCGCGCGGATGCGTTCGTCAATCTCGCGCACTTCGCCGATCAGCTTGGCATTTTTGTCCTTGCGTGGATCGGCGGTGAACAGGCCGTCTATGTCGCTGAGGATCAGAAGTAGATCGGCGTCCAGCACGTTCGCCACCAGCGCCGAGAGGTTGTCGTTGTCGCCGACGCGAATTTCCTCGGTGGTCACCGCGTCGTTTTCGTTGACGACCGGCACGATATCGTAGGCCAGGATGGTCAGGAGCGTATCGCGGGCATTCAGGTAGCGGCGGCGGTCGCTCAGATCGGCGCGCGTGAGCAGCACCTGCGCCACGCGCACATCGAACATCCCGAACACCTGCTCCCACAGAGCCATGAGATAGGTCTGGCCCACGGCGGCCAGCATCTGCTTCTCCGGCAAAGGGAGCCGGGCTTTGTCGTTGTCCAGGCGCAGGCGTTCGCGTCCGGCGGCCATGGCGCCAGACGACACCAGCACCACGCGCACGCCTTGCTCGCGCACATGCACGATTTGCTGCGCGATTTCCAGCATGCGCCGCCGGTTCAAATGCGCCGTGCCCGCGGTAAGCGTGCTGGTGCCGACTTTGACGACGAGCATATGGACGGTGGGCGTCTCGACCACGCGCGGGATTATAGAATCGGGCCAGATGTTCCGAATCGAAGTCCACCCGCGTCCTCCCCATCGCGATGCGCGCTGCGCGGCGATTACCGATGACATCCGCACCCTTGGCATCTCGGCCGACCTCTCTGTGGAAGCGGCCGATTTGCACTTCCTCGCCGGCGCGCTGAGCGAAGCCGACGCCAGGCGCATCGCCGAACACCTGTTGTGCGATCCGATCGTGCAAACGTTCGTGATCGGCCAATCGCCCTATCCGGCCGATGCCGTCGTCGTCGAAGTGGCCTACAAACCCGGCGTGACCGACGCGGCCGCCGATGAGCTGGTGCGCGCCGCACACGAGCTGGGCATATCGGCGGTCGAACGCGCAGCGACCGGCACGCGCTACACCTTGCGCGGCGCGCTGAGCGACGAACAGGTGCATCGGATCGCGCAGCGTCTGTTGGCCAACGAAGTGATCCAGACGTTCGCCGTGAACCATCCCATCGCTCCCGCGCTGCAACATGCCGCCCCGGAGAACATGCGGATCGAGGTTATCCCCATCTGCGCGGCCGACGACGACGCGCTCATGGGCTTGAGCCGCGAGCGTCGCTTGTCGCTGAACCTCGAAGAGATGCGCGCCATCCGCGACTATTTTGTCGCTGCCGGCCGCGACCCCACCGACGCCGAGATCGAGACCCTGGCGCAGACGTGGAGCGAACATTGCGTGCACAAGACGTTCAAGGCCGTGATCGAGATGGCGGATGGCGGATGGCGGATGACAGATTCGACTGCTGCGAACTTCGATCTGCAACCTGCCACCGTTGATGGCCTGCTTAAGACCTACATCAAACGCGCCACCGATGAGATCGCCGCGCCGTGGGTGAAGAGCGCATTCGTGGATAACGCCGGCGTGATCGCCTTCGACGACGAATACGACCTGGCCTTCAAAGTCGAGACGCACAACCACCCTTCGGCCATCGAGCCGTTCGGCGGCGCGAACACCGGCGTGGGTGGCGTGATCCGCGATGTGATCGCCGTGAGCGCGCGGCCGATCGCCAACACTGATGTGCTGTGCTTCGGGCCACAAGATGTGCCGTTCGAGGCATTGCCGGAAGGCGTATTACATCCGCGACGAGTGCGCGCGGGCGTGGTGGCCGGCATCGAGGATTACGGTAATAAGATGGGCATCCCGACTGTCAGCGGCGCCATCGTGTATGACGAAGGCTACATCGCCAACCCGCTGGTGTATTGCGGCTGCGTGGGATTGGTGCCGGTCAATGCGCATCCGCGCGCGCCGCAGGTCGGAGACCGCGTCATCGTGCTGGGCGGGCGCACCGGTCGCGATGGCCTGCGCGGCGCGACGTTCAGTTCAGCAGCGTTGACGCATGAGACCGGCGACGTGGCCGGCGCGTCGGTGCAGATCGGCAACCCGATCGTCGAGAAGAACGTGATGGAAGTGGTGTTGATGGCCCGGGACGCGAAGTTGTATCACGCCATCACCGATTGCGGGGCAGGCGGTTTGTCCTCGGCGGTGGGAGAGATGGGAGCGGCGCTGGGCGTGCAGGTGCAGCTCGAGCACGTGTTGCTCAAGTACGCCGGCCTTGCGCCGTGGGAGATCTGGCTGAGCGAGGCACAAGAGCGCATGGTGCTGGCCGTGCCGCCGGAGAACGTGCCGGCGCTGCGGGCGATCTGCGCGCGCTTCGGCTGCGAGATGAGCGATATCGGCTGCTTCACCGGCGATGGCTGGCTGCGCGTGAACTATCGCGACCGGCGCGTATGCGAGCTGGATATGCGCTTCTTGCACGATGGTCTGCCCCGGCGTCGGCTGATGGCCTTCGTGAGCAAAAAAGCGCGGGACGACCAGGAGGGGGAAGAGACAAGGGAGAGGGAAGAGGCCTTGTCCTTCGCGTCTTTGTCGGAAGCGCTCTCGCAAATGCTCCGACATCCCAACTTGGCCAGTAAAGAAGAGGTGATTCGCATCTACGACCACGAGGTGCAGGGCGGCACGGTGATCAAGCCGCTGGTAGGCGTGGGCAATCACGGGCCCAGCGATGCCGTTGTCATCAAGCCACAAGGCACGCGCGGGTCGCGCGGCTTTGCGCTGGCGTGCGGCATCAATCCGGCGATTGGCAAGCATGATCCGTACGCCATGGCCGTCAGCGCAGTTGACGAAGCCATTCGCAACCTGGTGTGCGTCGGCGCCGATCCGGGCCGCGTCGCGCTGCTGGATAATTTCTGCTGGGGCGACCCGAACGATCTATACGAACTGGGCGCGTTGGCCGAAGCGTGCCGTGGTTGTTACGAGGCAGCGCTGCATTATCGCGCGCCGTTCATCAGCGGCAAGGATTCGCTCAACAACACGTATCTGGACAGGGACGGCCGGCGCGTCAGCATCCCCGGCACGTTGCTCATCTCGGCCATCGGCATCGTCGAGGATGTGACACGCTGCGCCACGATGGACTTGAAAGCAGCCGGCGACCGGGTGTATTTGCTCGGGGAGACGAAGGACGAGTTAGCCGGATCACTGTTCGAGACGATCGCCGGCAGCGATATCGTCCGTCGCCTCTCGGCCACGACGACGCCTGCGTTGCCAGCGCATGCGCCGGCGCTCTATGCAGCGCTCCATCGGGCCATTCAGAGCGGGCTGGTGCGCGCAGCACACGATTGCAGCGAGGGCGGGCTGGCTGTAGCGCTGGCCGAAATGGCCCAGGCGGGCAAGCTGGGGATCGCGCTCGAAACGGTCGGTCATCAGCGATTGGAGGTTGCGTTGTTCAGCGAGAGCAACGGGCGAGTGGTGGTCGAAGTCGCGCCGGAACACGCCTCGGACTTTGAACGGATGATGCAGGGCTTGCCGTATACGATGATTGGCATCACCACGGAAGCGCCTGGGGTGCGCATGTGCGACGCACAAGACAGCACCCAACGGGTGCTGTGGAGGGAGACAGAATGACCATCGGGAGGAACGATTCACTCTTGAGCCTGCTGCGCGTCAGCGTCGTCATCGCGGCCTGTCTGGCCAGCCTGCCGGCCGGCGTGGTCAGCGCACGTTTCTTCCCACTCGTGCGTCGTGCGATCCAGATTGGATCGCTGCCGCAATATCCCGCCACGACGTTGATGCACGACTCGTGCGCCACGCTGCGCATCAACCGGATGCCGGAGTTTTGCGAGCGCGTCTATAAGCTGCGCGCGCCCGATCCGGCACTGGCGACCACCTACACCGAACAGCTCACGCAAGCAGGGTGGCAGATCGTCGAGCACCGCACCGCCCAGGCTTACGACTGGTATGCCCGACGGATCGTCGGCCTGGAATGCTACGCCCTGCGCACCTGGGTGTGGGGCTTGAACGAGTCGCTCATCGTGGCCGTGTTCGACCAGCGCGTAATCTTCATTGCAGGCAGCGACGACATCAACTACTGCGCGCGCTACATACGCATGTAGATGCGCTTTTTATAATTTCCCTGCCATGGACGAGCCGATTCGATTGCCAGATCGCGAAACCGAGACCGACGTGATCACCGAGGAGATGGTGTGGGTCGAGCCGCCCTGGCGCGTGCTCATCCACAACGACGACGTGACGACGTTCGAGTTCGTCGAGCGCATGTTGCAGACGATCTTCAAGTTGTCGCGCGAGATTGCCGAGCACATCGCCTGGATCACGCACATCCATGGCATCGCGCTGGTGTGCGTGCGGCCGCGCAGCGAGGCGGAGCGGCTGGTCGGCCAGGCCATCTTCGCCGCACGGCTGGAGGGATTCCCGCTAATGCTGACCTGTGAGCCGGACGAGTGAGGGATGGGCGCAACCGAAGGCCTGCCGGACTCAAAGGTAGTCGCCGACCAGCAATCGCAATCGCTCGCGCGCTTGATCCGAGATTCGATCGCGTGCGGTCATCACCGCGAACTTCATCGCCCCGGCGCTTTCGTGCGGCAACGAGGGAATGACCGGCGCTAAATTGGCGATCGCGCGCTGTGCCATCGCCAGGTTGTCGTTTAGGCGCTGGATCACCATATCCACCGTCACTTCGCCCTCTTGCTCATGCCACACGTCGTAGTCGGTGACGTGGGCCATGATGGCAAAGTCCAGCTCGGCTTCGCGGGCCAGAAACGCCTCCGGGCACGCTGTCATGCCGATGATGTCGCAACCCCAGGCGCGAAAGACGCGGCTTTCAGCCTTGGTGCTGAAGCGCGGGCCTTCGATGGTGATGAATGTCCCGCCTTCGTGCACCGTCCCGCCGGCATCACGCACCGCTTGCGCCAGCGCCGCGCAGAGCGATCGAGAGAACGGTTCACCCACCGAGACGTGCCCGACTATGCCGCCTTCGAAGAATGAGTAAGCGCGCTTGCCCTTGGTGAAGTCGAACAATTGATCCGGCACGACGATGTCGCGCGGCCGCAGATGTTCGCGAAGGCTGCCGCACGCGCTCACGCTGACGACATGTTTGACGCCCAGCGACTTGAGCGCCCAAATGTTGGCGCGGTAGGGCACCTCGCTGGGGCTGTAGCGGTGGCCGCGCCCGTGCCGCGGCAAAAAGGCGATGCGCTGGCCGTGGTACGCCCCTACCACGATCGCGTCCGACGGGTCGCCAAACGGTGTGGAGAGGGTGACTTCTTCGACATCGGTCAGCCCGGGCATGGCATACAGCCCGCTGCCGCCGATGACGGCAAACGAAATCGGAAGAGAGTCTGGTCTGGTCATAGCATGATCAACCTGTGGGATGTCTGGGCCGTGACGAAATGAAACGCGCGGATCGCTTCCTAGCGGAGCCCGCGCATGATCTCCACCACTTGTTCCTGTTTGATGGCGCCATTCCAGATGCGCCGCACAACGCCGCTGCTATCCAAAAACACCGTCGTGGGCATGCCGAGCACGCCGTAGGCGTCGCTCACTTTTCCGTCGGGATCCTCGACGATGAGATAGGGGATGCGGTTATTTTCGGCGAACTTTCGCAAGTTGTCCCGGTCGTCGTTAGTGCCGATGCCGACGAATTCAACGTCGGGTTTCGTGCGTTTTAATTCGTTGTAAGCGGCGATCAGCGCCGGCGTTTCCTCCAGACACGGTGGGCACCACGACGCCCAGAAGTTGATCAGCGTCGGTTTGCCACGCAAGTCGGACAGGGACACCGGCCGGTCGTCGAAGGTGTTGAGTGTGAATTCCGGCGCCGGCGCGCCTTCGCGCAACAGCGCCCGTGTGGAGGGAGAGAGCACCGGCAGCCCATTCCGCTGCGCCGCACTGCTGCTCAGCACCAGGACGGCCAGGCCGATCCCCACCAATGCCGCCGCGATGCCCAGGAGGATCAAACCAAAGGGAGAGGATCTCTCTTGCATGCGCGATCCCTTTCACTCACTGCCGGCCACAGTGTGCGGTTTGCTGCGCGCTGGCCGAAACGCGCCCTCGATCAGCGGAAATACCAGCCAGGCCAGGCTGAACCCGAACAACCCGCCGGTCGCCAGTCGCAAAACCCAGTTGCTTTCGCGATAGGCAAACAGGTTGAACGGCGGCTGGCTGAGCAACTGCGAGAAGCCATCCAGACCGATGGGCAGGACGCCAATCAGCACAAACACCAGCCAGGGGATCGGCCGCGCGCGACGCCGCACCAGCGCGTAGGCAATGCCATTGACGCCCATAGCGAAGTAGATCGCCACGTCGCGCTGACACAGCGCGACTTTGTAACCCATCTGCGCATTGCCCTGGAAATCCCGCGCTTGCAACAGGCCGGCGAAAGTACCGGTATCTATGCCGGAGACCCGTTCGAACTCGGCACGATCGTAGACGAACCGCTCGCCGAACAGAAAGAACGAGCGAAAGCCATAGGTGTGGCACATCAGCTTGTAGGGCTGATAGATCGCCTGTGCCAGGCCATCGAGGCCGAGCCACTTCAGGATGGGCGCGCCAAAAGGCAGCAGCGAATAAGTCAACAGGATGCCGACCAGGACAGCCAGCCAGTGGCGCTCGAAGCCGTCGGCAAAGCGGTTGAGTCGTTCAACCATCGTCCACGCATTCTAGCGGATGGTGCCACTACCATCGCCAATGCGAAAGCAAGCACTCTGCGCAGCGATCCCGTTCCACTTACCCCTCCACCCGGTCGCACATGCGCGATCATACTGGCGACCACACCACGCGGGCGACCACACAGAGTAGCCCCCAAACGGGCGGCTTGTGACTCAGGGCACGCTGCGCCGTCCTTTTGCCATGTCTTGAATTATCAGGCTCCTGGTGGATAATCTGTTCGTTCAAGCCTTCCGACTGCCGTTGAAGGTCAAGACAACACCACCGACAAACATTCGTGCGAGTGAACTCTGCGCACCCAGCGTTCGAAATCGAGGGCGTTCGCTTGCGCAAATCGCTATGCTGAAGAAATCATCTGCTCGTTCCATCAGCCTCGCGCTGATTGTCTCCATCACGCTGGCGGCATGTAGTCAACCCGGTCCGGCGCCCACGGCCGAGCCGAACGTTACGCCAGGAATCACCGTTCAAATCAACCCACCGGCCACGCCCGGCCCCACGCCCACCCCGCGCCCGCTTGGCAACCCCATCCTGGTGGATCGCGCGCCGGCTCAAGGCGAAGAGCTGCCGGTGGATAAGCCCATCGAGCTGATCTTCGATCAGCCGATGGATCGCCGCTCGGTGGAGCAGTCGCTGAACGTGCGAACCGGCGACGGCGCGACCGTGGCCGGCAAACTGGAATGGCTCAGCGACACCCGCGCCCTCTTCAAACCAGCCAAGAACTGGGCGCGTGCAGCGCGCTATGAGGTATCACTTTCGACCGACGCTCGCAGCGCCAAAGGGCTGGCCCTGGCCCGCCCTGCGTCGTTCAACGTCAACACCGTCGGCAAGCTGGCCGTCGCCCAGGCCATCCCCGCCGACGGCGCGCAGGATGTGGCTGCCGATGCTGCCCTCACCGTGATATTCAACCGCCCGGTCGTCTCGTTGACGACGCTGGCCGAGCAAGCCAATCTACCGGTGCCGGTGACGTTCAATCCCCCCATCCCCGGTCGCGGGCAGTGGTTGAACACCAGCATCTACGTCTGGCAGCCCAGCCAACCGCTGCAGGCCGGCACAACTTACCAAGGCCGCGTGGCCGCCGGCCTGCAGGACACGGCCGGCGCATTGCTGGACAGCGACTACACCTGGACGTTCAGCGTGGCCGCGCCGGTCGTCAAGTTCATCACGCCCGAGGACGGCGCCAGAAACGTAGGCCTGCGCCAGCCGATCAGCGTCACCTTCAGCCAGAAGATGAACCGCGCCAGCACCGAGGCGGCTTTTGTGATCGAACCACCGGTGAAGGGCGCTTTCCGATGGAGCGACGAAGCGTTGCCGGGCGACGACCGACGCCCGGAGCCGGCGCCGCAACCGATGGTCGGCGTCCCGCCTATGCCGGCACCGGCCGGCGAAGTGATGGCCTTCGTGCCCGAAGAGGATTACCGGCGCGGGCAGACCTACACCGTTCGCCTCAAGGCCGGCGCGCGCGCGGCAGCCGGTTCGGGCGCGACGGGCAACGAGGTCGTGTCATCCTTCCAGGCCGTCGCCCTACCCGCCGTCGTCGGTACACGCCCGGCGGACAATCAGGAGCGCGCCGCGGCCAACGACGGTTTCGCCATCCGCTTCAGCGCGCCGATGTCCGTCCCGACCATCCTCGCCAACCTGGCGTTCGACCCGCCCGTCACGCTGACCGGCGTGTACAGCTACTACGATGACTTCTCCAACGAGTTCTCGCTCAACGTCCCCCTCAAGCCTTCCACGAACTATCGCGTGCGCATCGGCGGCGAAGCGGCGGACATATACGGAGTCAAGATCGGGCAGGACACCGAGGTGCGCTTCTCGACCGGGCCGCTGCCGCCGTTAGTCATGGTGCAGAGCGATGGGCTGATCGGCACCTACAACGCGGCGCTGCCGACGCAGTTGTTTGTGCTTCATCGCAACGTCACCCGGCTGGATTTCGAGCTGGCGGCGCTCACGCCGCAGCAGCTCTTCGACCTCACCGGCGCGCCGAACTCATACGAGAACCTGCGCAGCTTTAAGCCCACCCCCCAGCAGTTGCTGCGCAAGTGGTCGGCCGTGACCACGACCGGGCTGAATCAATCGGCCAACTACAAGGTTACGCTCGAGCCAGACGGCGGTGCATTGCCCACCGGCATCTATCTGCTCGCCGTCAGCGCGCCGGAGCTGGTAGCCCTCGATCGCCACTTCCAGCCCATCCGCCACATCCTCATCGTGACCAACCTGCACATCGCGCTCAAGCGCAGCGAACGCGATGGCCTGGCCTGGGTGACGAACCTGAACACCGGCGCACCGCTGGCCGGGGTGAACGTTTCGTTCCGCGATAACACCTTCGCCGAGATCGCCACGGCCCAAACCGGCAGCGGCGATGAAGCGGGACAGGCCTTCGCCACCTTTCCAGAGAGCTACCGCGCGTACAACTCGTTGTACGCGTTAGTCGGCGAACCTGGTTCGTCGGGCGCGTTTGGCATCGCCTGGAGCGAGATGTCCTACGGCATCAACATCTACGATTTCAACCTGCCGGGACGCTACCAGGCCGAGCCGTTCTTCGCCTATCTGTATACCGACCGCCCGATCTACCGGCCGGGACAAATGGTGTTCTATAAAGGCATTGTGCGACGCGACGACGACGCGCGCTATTCCCTGCCCACCGACGTATCACAGATCAACCTGACCATCTTCAACAACCAGGGCCAGCAAGTTTTCAGCGCCACCATGCCCTTGGATGCGAGTGGTTCCTTCAACGGGCAGTTCGCGCTGGACAACGGCGCGCCGACCGGCCAATATTTCCTCCAGGCATGCATCCCGAAACCGAACGTCCGGCAGGACGAATCCCAGTGCAGCTACTATGGCGTGTTCTTCCTAGTATCGGCCTATCGCGCGCCGGAGTTCGAGGTGGTCGCCACCACCGACAAGGCGGACTATCGGGACGGCGAGGCAATTGACGCCACGTTCGACGCCAGGTATTTCTTCGGCGGCAACGTCGCCGGCGCCAGGGTGCAGTGGGCCTTGCTGGCCAGCGATTATTTCTTCGACCGCTACGCCGGCCCGGGCGGCTACACCTTCGGCGATTTCGATTACACCGCTCGCCCCTTCGGCTTCAGCGAGCCGATCGCCAACGGCGAGGGCGTCACCGACGCGCAGGGGCGCTTCACCCTGCGCCTGCCCGCCGACCTGAGCAAGCGCAAGACCAGTGCGCGCTTCACGCTGGAAGCCAGCATCACCGACGTCAACGACCAAAGCGTCGCAGCCCGCGCCAACGTGGTGGTGCACAAAGGCGCGCTCTACCTGGGCATCGCGCCTCGCGAGTACGTCTACAACATCGGCAACGAGATCACGGCCGACGTGATCGCCGTGGACTGGTTCGGCCAGCCCCGGCCGAATGCGCCGGTGGTCGTCTCATTCAATCGCCGCCAGTGGTTCACCACCCAGGAGCAGGATCCGTATGGTTCGCTCTACTACACCTCGGTGCCCAGCGACACCGAAGTTTTCTCGGTCACTGTGACCACCGACGCCGATGGCAAAGCCATCGCCAGCTTCACGCCGCAGGAAGGCGGCGAGTATCACATCGTCGTCAGCGGCGCCGACGCTTCGCCGGCCGGGGCTTCGGTCTACGTCTCATCGTATGGCGAATACGTGGCCTGGCGCGTGGACAACAACGACCGCATCGAACTGAAGTCCGACAAACGCAACTACCGCGTCGGCGAGACGGCCCGCGTGCTCGTGCCTTCGCCCTTCCAGGGAACGACCAGCGCGCTGCTCACCATCGAGCGCGGCAATTTCATCCAACGCAAGACCATCACCCTGCGCACCAACAGCGATATCCTCGACATCCCCATCGAGGCGGACTTCGTGCCGAACGTCTACGTCTCGGTGTTGATCGTGAAAGGCGTGGACAGCGCCAATCCCGTGCCCGCCTATCGCCTGGGCTACACCGCGTTCAGCGTGGAGCCGGCGCAGTTTGCACTCAATATCGCCATCACGCCCGACCGCGCGCAGTACGCGCCGCGCAGGCCTTTGCCCCGCTCTTCACGCGCACGGAAGAACACCCCCTGACCTTCGCCACGGCTTGGCAGCGGGTGACGACGGAGTACACTGCGCTGCTCGGGGACCTCGACTTGCCAGTACCGCCGGAGGTGCAATCATGAATAGCGCCCAAGCCATTCTTCAAGAAAGCAATAGGGTCGGAGTCAAGCTCATGGCTGGGGAAGAGGCCGAGGCGGTGGCTGCGGTCATAGCCAGAACTGACCCGGATGCTGAGATCACGCGGTATCCCTCGTACATCTCGATCGAACGGCCGCACCGGCTCGAATTCTCCATGCCGCTCATCGCCGAGGAACTAGGCCGTTCGTATGATGCACCAACGTTTCTCGTCATCCTCTCCTCGTACAACGGCCGCATCAGCGTCGAGGACGAGCGCATCACGATTACGACGGAATTAGTGTAACGCCGCCCGACACCATACATGGAGGATCGCCCATGGCTCGCAGTCTCACTAAAGCTTACGAACGCGTCAAAAATATTGATTGGTAACCGACCTATATCTCACCGGAAGAGAAGTATGTCGAACCCACCCGGTTTTACCTGCCCAAGAAAGCGGTGGACCCCTTCAAGACCTCCATTCGCGAATACTTCGCCATGGAGCGCGAAAAGGAAAGCCGCCATTACGCCATTCTGGAAGCGGCCAATCGTTTTCAGAGCGTCGCCCCTGACCCTCGTTGGATCT
>JAIMBB010000114.1 GCA_023511655.1 Anaerolineae bacterium | reverse complement strand
TAGGGGCGGCCCTGCGTGGCCGCCCGCTCGCGCATGCGCGATCACGCCGGCAACCACCATAGGGTCGCCCTTACGAACGGGGGGTGATGTAGGGGTGGCCTTGTCTGGCCGCCCGCCCATGCGCGCCAAACGCAGGCAGACACATAGGCCTGCCCTACAAGAAAATGCCCCCGTGTGTGAATGCACCCTACCTGGGCGGGCAAGCGCATGGATGGTAAAATTGCGATGCGCTGCGCAAAGCATGTGCACATTCACGATGGGGCGTCGCCAAGTGGTAAGGCATCGGACTCTGGATCCGACATTCGTTGGTTCGAATCCAGCCGCCCCAGTGGAATTGAGAATTGAGAGTTGGGTATAGGGGGGTGCCCCCGGCCCTCTCGATTCTCAATTTTTAATTCGGATAATGGCTGACGAATCGGACCATCCTCACTCCAGCACCTGCACCGTAGTGCTGGCCGCCGGCATGGGGACGCGCATGAAGTCGAAGCACCCCAAAATGCTCCATACCCTGGCTGGCCGCTTCCTCATAGACCGTTGCGTCGAAACCGCCGCGCGCGTCGCCGGACGTCCCCCCGTCGTCGTGGTTGGACATGGTGCCGAGCTGGTGCACGAAGCCATAGGCGAGCGGGCGCGCTTCGTGCTGCAAGCCGAGCGATTGGGCACCGGCCACGCCGTGCTGCAGGCCGAAGCCGCCGTCGGCGACGCCGCTCAGGTCATCGTCACCTACGGGGATATGCCGCTCCTCACGCCCGAAACGCTGCACCAACTGGTTCACCTGCGCGAACACACCAACGCGGCCGTCGCGATGCTCACCCTGATCTCGGATACCCCGCGTGGCTTTGGTCGCGTGGTCCGCGACGCGCAGGGCGAGCGGGTGCTGGCTGTAGTCGAGGAAGTATCTTGCACGCCCGAACAGCTCGCCATTCGCGAGCTGAACGTCGGCGCTTACTGCTTCGACGGGGCGTGGCTGTGGCCGGCTCTGAAGCGCATCCGCCCCAATTCACAAAAAGGCGAATACTTCCTCACCGACCTGATCGCGCTGGCCGTCGCCGATGGCCGCGAGGTGCGCGCTGTGGTGACCGACGATCGTGACGAGTGCATCGGCATTAACACTCGCGTAGATCTAGCCGATGCCGAGGCGGCGCTGCGCCGGCGCATCAACCGCCGCCACATGCTGAACGGCGTAACGATCGTAGACCCGGCCACGACCTACATTGACGATCAGGTCGAAATCGGCGCGGACACCGTCATCCTGCCCAACACGCATCTGGTTGGCAATACGCGCATCGGCAGTGATTGTCAGATCGGCCCCAATTCCTACGTCGTCGCCTCGGTGATCGGCGATCGCGTCCGCGTGGTGCAGTCCATGATCGAGGAATCGCGCGTGGCGGATGACGTGCACATCGGGCCGTTCTCGCACCTGCGGCCTGGGGCGCAGGTGGGCAGCCATGTCCACATTGGTAACTTTGCGGAGATCAAAAACAGCACACTGGGCGCCGGCAGCCACATGGGACACTTCAGCTACCTGGGCGATGCCACGGTAGGCGAAGGCGTCAACCTCGGCGCCGGCACGATCACCTGCAACTTCGACGGCGTGAAGAAGAATCGGACGGTGATCGGCGATCATGCTTTCATCGGCAGCGACACCCTGTTGGTGGCGCCGGTTACGGTGGGCGATCGAGCGCGCACCGGCGCCGGTGCGGTCGTCACCAGAGACGTGCCCGAAGACACGTTGGCCGTCGGCCTGCCGGCGCGCGTGATTCGCCGGTTGGGGGATCCGAAAGCGTAAGCTGTCCGCCGTCGCTTGGCGTTGCGGGCTTGTTTGCTTTCGGACGGAGTTGAATAGTCGTTGTGATGGTCGTTTTACTGTTTTTGTTCGCCGCCACGGTGCGCGCGTTTTTCGCCCTCGCTCGCAGCGCGCTGATCAACATGCGCCGACCCCGCCTCGTCGAGTTGGAGCAAAAGGGAGTGACTTCTGCCCGCGCCATTCAACAGCTCACCGAAAACTCCGGGCGTCTGTTGGCCACGGCGGAGGTGGGCGCCCTGCTCGGGCTGGTGCTGGCGACCGGAATCGCCACGCTCGGCTTCGTGCCGCCGGTGCTCGACTGGCTGAGCGCCGTCCGCCCGCTAATCCTGCCGCCGGACGCCCTACACCCCATTGCTTTTCTGGTCGTCATGCTGGCGGTGGCGCTGTTCATGTTCGTCTTCGGTCGTCTGGTGCCGGAGGCGCTGGCGCTGCGCTACACCGAGCCGATGGCACTGGCATTGATTCGCCCCATGCAGGTCATGAGCGTGCTGC
Source organism: Anaerolineae bacterium (assembly GCA_023511655.1). GTDB lineage: Bacteria > Chloroflexota > Anaerolineae > J036 > Brachytrichaceae > JAAFGM01. The sequence continues at coordinate 11,800 of JAIMBB010000114.1, read as the reverse complement.
TGGCGCCGTTCGTCCGGTTCGCCGTGGTGCTCAGCAACCTGCTTTCGATTCCGATGGGCGGTCAGAAGCGCGAAGGGGCGACGCTCGTCACCGAAGAGGAGATCAAGACGCTGGTGGATGCCGGCGAAGAAGAGGGGCTGATCGAGGAAGGGGAGAAGGAGATGATCTTCTCCGTGCTCGATTTCGGCGATACCGTCGCGCGCGAGGTCATGGTGCCGCGCATCGCGATGGTGGCGCTGGAGGTCGGCACGCCGTTCGACGAGGCGCTCGATGTGGTCGTCTCGGCGGGCCACTCGCGCATCCCGGTCTACCGCGGCACGATTGACGAGATCATCGGCATCCTCTACGCCAAAGACATGTTGGCGGCTCTACGCGGCAATGCAAAGCCGCCCCTTGAAAAGATCCTTCGCCAGGTCTACTTCACACCGGAATCGAAGCGCGTCATCGAGTTGCTGCAGGAGTTGCAGCAGCGGCGCGTGCACGTCGCCATCGTGGTGGACGAATACGGCGGCACGGCCGGCCTGGTGACCATCGAGGACATCCTGGAGGAAATCGTCGGCGAGATCCAGGACGAGTACGACACTGAAGAGCCGGACATCCAGCCACTGCCAGACGGCAACGGCTACATCCTCGACGCCGGCATCAACATCGAGGACGCCGGCGAGTTGCTCAAGGTTGAATTGCCCGAGGGCGAAAGCGACACGCTGGGCGGCTTCATCTACGACCAACTGGGCAAGGTGCCGGTGGTCGGCGAAAAGGTGGAGCACGGTGGATTCGTCTTCGAGGTGCTCGCCGTCAACGACCGGCGAATCTTGAAAGTGAAGGTGACGCATGCGCCACGTCAACAAGACGCACAGCCGCAAGAAGCGCGAGAGCGATCACGCGCAGAGGGCGAAGCCGGGCAGCCCGAGCGCCAGCAGTTCCCCAGCCCCATCAACAACGCAGCCACGGGTCATACTGCCTGAGGAGGTGATCCGCGTGTTGATCGAAGTCGCCAATCATGCGCGCAAATATGCCCATGCTCCCTACTCGCGCTATCGCGTGGGTTCGGCGCTCTTGGCCGGGTCGGGCAATGTCTATAGCGGCGTGAACGTCGAGAATGCCTCCTACGGGCTGGCGATCTGTAGCGAGCGCACGGCGTATGTGAAAGCGATCAGCGAAGGTGAACGCGAGTTCATCGCCATTGCCGTCGTCACCGACAACGGCGGTTCGCCCTGCGGCGCCTGCCGCCAGTTCATGAGCGAATTCGGCCTGGAGACGATCGTCATCCAGGCCGACGCCAGGGGGAACTACTCGCTCACCACGGTCGGCGACTTGTTGCCGGAGGCATTCACGCCGGCCACGCTGGCCCAGGGGAAGCGTCGCACCAGGCGCACCTCGAAAGCCTGAGGTCGGCGGCCTCGTTCGTACAATAGCCGGGCATGCTCAGGCGACTCTTTGCGTTCCTGTTGATCGGTGTGTTGGTCGCGACCGTCCTGGCCCGCGGCGCCACGGCGCTGCTTGCCCATGGGCGAATCTACACCGACCCAACCGACGTGTCGCCGCGCAAAGCAGCTATCGTGTTCGGGGCGGGTGTGCGCAACGGCCAGCCCAGCGCTGTGCTATATGACCGCGTCGCTGCGGCTGTCGCCCTCTACGAGGCCGGCGCAGTGGACAAGTTGCTGATGAGCGGCGACAACCGCTTCGCGAACTACAACGAACCGGCCGTGATGCGCCAGACTGCGCTTCGTCTGGGCGTGCCGGATGCCGACATCGTGCTCGACTTCGCCGGCCGCAGCACCTATGAGACTTGCTATCGCGCCCGCGATATCTTCGGCGTGCGCGACGTCGTGCTGGTGACACAGCGCTACCATCTCGACCGGGCGATCTTCACGTGTAACGCGCTCGGCCTGGACGCCATTGGCTATCCGGCCGACCGGCGCGGCTACCGCAACATGACCTGGTTTCAGATCCGCGAGTTGGGCGCCACGCTCAACGCCTTTCTTCAATTATTCGTCACCCATCCGCAGCCGGTCCTCGGCGAGCCACTGCCGATCGAGTAACGCTAACCTGCACCTCACCGGGCGATCGTCGCCCGCGCTCGACGATGAATCTGCTACACTCTTGCCCTGCAACGAATGAGTAACGATAACTCGCCATGCACCCGGGACGCGGCCTGGGCTATCGTCTCGGAATGGACGACTGATCCTGCCTTGATCCGGCATATGTTGTCCGTCGAGGCCGCCATGCGTGCCTACGCGCCTCGCTACGGTGGTGATCCGGAGTTATGGGGCATCCTGGGCCTGATTCATGACTTCGACTACCAGCGTTATCCCAACCTGGACGGGCAGGGACACCCGAACGTCGGCATCGCTTATCTGCGCGAACGCGGCTGGCCGGAGGTGATCTTGCGCGGCATCGCTGCCCATGCCCCCGAGCTGACTGGCGTGCATCCGGAGAGCGACATGGAGAAGGCGCTGGTGGCAGTGGACGAGCTGACCGGCTTTATCGCTGCGGTTACCTTTGTGCGCCCGAGCAAGAACATCGCCGACGTGCAGGTATCTTCGGTGAAGAAGAAGTGGAAGGAGAAGGCATTCGCTGCCGGTGTCCATCGTGATGAAATCGAGCGGGCCGCGGCGGCTTTGGACGTGCCGCTGGACGAGCACATCGGCATCGTCCTGTCGGCTATGCAAGAGAACGCAGCGGTGTTAGGACTGGCTGGAGTGAAGTAGTCGGCAGCGATCGCCGGTCGTCGGTTACTCCATATGAGCAGCCCTCCCAGGTCGCGTTACAAGCGTTGCCCCTCGTGCGGTTCGCGCGTTGCAGAAGACGCGCAGGTGTGCGAGATCTGCGGCCACGAATTCGGCACGACGCAGGCCATTCCCCGCGCCTCGTTGGAGGAAGCCAGGGTCGCTCGCGGTCGTTCCTCCGGTGCGCTGCCTCCTCGCGCCGATCGTCTGACGCCGCCCAGGCGACCCTTGCTCGCGAGGCTGCCCTGGGGCGTGTTCGGCGTTCTGGCCGTCATTGTCCTCATCGCCCTCGGGGCGGTGTTTCTATTGCAGCGTGGCGGCCTGACCCAGGCTTCGGCCGAGCCGACTATCGAAGTCGTCATCCAGGAGCCAACCGCTGCGGCCGAAGCAGTGATTGCTGAAACGGCTCAACTCCCGGCCGCGCCCACGCCGACCGACGAACCGCCTACCGCCACGCCTGCGCCCACGCCCACGCCCATCCCGCCGATCGAATACACTGTGCAGTCCGGTGACACGTGCGGCGGCATCGCCCTGCGTTTCGGCGTGCCGCTGAGCGAACTTGCGGCCCTCAATAACCGCGATGCCGATCGTTGTCTGATCCGCGTCGGCGAGAAGCTGACCATTCCGGCGCCTACGCCTACCCCAGGCCCGACCGAGACGTTGCCGCCGGGCGTCACGCCTTCGCCGACGGCAGCCGAAGCGCCCGCTGGTCCGACGGCGACGTTGCCACCACAGATCGTCTACGTGGTGAAAGGCGGTGACACATGTATCGAGATCGCGCAAAAGTTCAACGTGTCGCTCGAGCTGCTGATGGAACAGAACAACCTGGATACGAATTGCTTGATCCGCATGAACCAGGTATTGACGATCACCTTTGCCACGCCGACGCCGGTGGTGAGCCCGACGCCGTTTGTCTTGCAGACGCCCACGCCGCGCCTGGGCTACGACGCGCCAATCGTCATGTCGCCCCAGGATGGCGCGCAAATCAGCGGCACTCAAGAGATCGTGACGCTACAATGGTTGACGGTCGGTTTGCTCCGGCCGGACGAGTGGTATGTCGTTCAAGTTCAGCCCTCTGGCGCGATCACCGTGCCGATCTTCGAGACCAAGGCCACGTCGCTGAAACTGACGCAGGATATCCTGGGCGATCGCGACGAGCGCCAAATCTTCTGGTGGGTGCAGGTAAAGCGATTCATGGGCGTCGAACCCGCCACCGGCCAGCGCGTATACACCGAACTCGGCCCGCCGAGTGCTGCGCGCTCATTCGTCTGGCGCAGGCGACCTGAGAGCACGGCCACGCCCGGCCCATGATGAGCTGCGATGCGACATATCTGTATTTCGGTGCCTCGGCATGCATCCGCGTTTGCGTCGTTGCGCTTCGAAGTTGGGATCGAAAGAAGGGTAGCCAGCTCGCATGAGTGCATCGGTCGCGGCCAGATGCACGGTGTGAAGGGAGGAATACCGGCGTGAGTTCACAGCCCAAACAAAAGCGGCGTTGTCCGTCCTGTGGTTCGACCAATCCGGCGAATGCAACGAGCTGCGACGTGTGTGGCTTTGTATTCGACGCAGCCGACGCCGGCGCGTCCAGGCGATCGAAGCCGGTGCGCTCCGGCTCCACGGCCCAGCCTGCGCAGGCGCAACCGCGCCCATCGCCTCCACCATCGGTGACTTCCGCTCCGCCGCCGGTGAATGCGCAATCATCTGCCGCCGCACAGGGCGAGCAGCCGGTCCCGCAGGAGCAACCGGCCGACCCGCAGCCCGCTTCGGTCGCGCCGACGGATCTGCAGCCGGCGGCTGTCCAGGCCGCGGCACAGCCGGCGGCCGACGCTAAACCCGAAGCGCCGGACCTGGTGGTCAGGGCTGTTCCAAAGCCCAAGACCGATGCTGCAGCTCATGCGCCGCCGGCGCGCCCCAAGCCCACCTATGCAGCGCCTGCCCGACCCAAGCCCAAGACATTCACTTCGACCAGGCGCGCCCTGGCCGCTTCGGGCTCGCGTTCGCGCATCCCCGGCGTGTTGAGCCTGGTGCTCATTCTGGCGGCAGTGCTTGGGGTGGTCGCCCTGCTGGCTGCCGCCATCGTCGGCTCCGGTTCGGCTGGCGATTCCTCCGCTCGGCCGACCATGCCGACGCCGATCATTGCTACGCAGGTACCTGAGGCGTTGCCCGCAGTGGCGACGGCGGCCAGCGTCGCAGAACCGACTGCGACGGCGACCGACCTGCCTGCCCCTTCTCCTGTTCCCACCGACACCCCGCCTCCGCCGACGGAGACACCCATCCCTCAGCCTACGGATACTCCAGCGGCTGAGAGTGGCGCGGTGAGCTACACGGTGAAGCAGGGCGATTCGTGCTGGGCGATCGCAACGCGCTTCGGCGTCTCGGTCGAGGAAGTCATCCGCCAGAACAAGCTCACCGCTAGCTGTCTGATTCGTCCCGGCCAGGTGCTCACCATCACGCGCTAGCCGCGTCGGTGTGCATCATCTGCAGCAACTGATCCTGATCCACGGGCAACCGGCGCATGCGCACACCCACGGCGTTGTAAATGGCGTTGGTGATAGCCGGCGTGGTGGGGATGCTCGAGATCTCGCCCACCCCTTTGGCGCCGTAGGGGCCATCGGCTGCCGGGTCCTCGACGATGAAGGAGACGATCTCCGGCGTGTGGCGGATGCTCGGCATCTTGTAGCGGGCCAACCGGTTCGTATAGGGGATGCCGCGCTCCTGGATGAACTCCTCGGTGAGCGCGTTGCCAATGCACATTACGATGCCGCCGTCAATCTGGCCTTGCAACGCCAGCGGGTTGATCGCGCGTCCCACGTCGGTGGCGCTGATGACTTTGAGGCAGGCCACCTCGCCGGTGCGTTCGTTCACCTCCACCAGCGCGGCCTGGGCCGCGTAGCTGAACGCGACGTGCATATCGCCACCGCTGCCGAGCGGCTGGGTCTTCGGCGCTTCGTAAAGGTGGCTCAGCCGCGTGCTCAAGCCCTCGCTGTGGGCCTGTTGCACCACCTCTGCGAAGCTGATCGAGCGTTCGCCGGTGCAGACGCGGCCATCCTGAAAGGTGAGCGCCTCAGCCGGCGCATCGAGCATCTCGGCGGCTACGGCAGCCAGTTGGCTGCGGAGCTTGGCGCTGGCCAGGCGCGCGGCATTGCCGGTGACGTAGGTCTGGCGCGAGGCGGTGGTCGGCCCGCCGTCAGGCGTGAGGTCGGTGTCCGAAAGCAGCACGTGCACCTGCTCATAGGGCAGGCCAAGCTCCTCGGCGGCGATGCTGGCCAACACGCCCACCAGCCCCTGGCCGATCTCGGCAGCGCTGGTGCGCACCTCAACGCTGCCATCGCCGAAGGCCTCGACCTCCACGGTGGAGCAATCGTTCGCGCCACCCCCCAGGCCGGTGTTTTTGTAAGCTGCGGCAAAGCCCCAGGCGTATACGTGATCGGGCTTTTCGGGCCGGCGGAAGACCAAAGGCGTGCCCTCGCGCCTGAAGGCAGCCTCCACCTTCTCGATGCACTCCAGCAGGCCGCAGCTTTCCCGGACGACCGCGCCCGTGTTGGTGACCGAGCCAACGCGCAGCGCGTTGATCCGGCGAATCTCAATTGGATCGAGGCCGAGTTTGTGCGCCAGCTCGTCAATGGCCGATTCGATGGCGAAGCACGATTGGGTGACGCCGAAGCCGCGAAAGGCTCCGGCAGGCACGTTGTTGGTGTAGACGGCGTAACAATCAATCTGGACGTGCGGCACTTCGTAAGGGCCGCTGGCGTGAGTGGCCGCGCGGGTCATCACTTTGTCGCCCAGGCTGGCGTAGGCGCCCGTATCGCCCCACAGCTCGATGCGCATCGCCGTGAAGCGGCCGTCGCGCCTGGCGCCCGCCTTCACCTTGAACTTCACCGCGTGGCGCTTCGGGTGGACGATCAGCGACTCGCTGCGCCGGTAGAGCATCTTGACTGGTCGGCCCGTGGCGCGCGCCAGGAGTGCCACGTGGATCTGGCCGGCGATGTCTTCTTTGCCGCCGAATCCCCCGCCGATCAGCGTGCCGATCACGCGCACCTGCGATTCCGGCACGCCCAGGGCAGCCGCGATTTGCTTGCGGTCGGCATAGGGAATCTGCGAGCCAACGTAGACTTCGATTCGGCCATCTGCGCTGATGCGCCCGACGGCGCACTCCGGCTCTAGGAAGGCATGCTCAGTGGCTGCGGTCTGGTATTCGCCCTCCACGATTACGTCGGCCTCGGCGAAGCCCTGTTCCAGGTCGCCTTTCTCAACGTGGATGTGCTTCAGTAGGTTGCCCGCTTCGTGCACGAGCGGGGCATCGGGCAGCAGCGCCTGCACCGGGTCATCAACTACCGGCAGGGGCTCGTATTCCACTTCGATAAGCCGAAGGGCCTGCTCGGCGATCTCGCGCGTCTCGGCAGCGACGATGGCCACGGCGTCGCCGACGTAGCGCACCTTGTCGTAGCACAGCACCGGCCAATCGGCATACACCAGGCCGTGATTTTTGGCTCCTGGCACGTCCTCGTGGGTGAGCACGGCAGCAACACCCGGCAGGGCTCTGGCTTTGCTGGCGTCTATGCGCACGATGCGGGCATGGGGAATGTTGGCGCGCAACGTGCAGGCGTGCAGCATGTTCGGGAAGGTGTAGTCGTCGGTGTACTTTGCCGCGCCGGTCACCTTAGCTACCGCGTCCGGCCGAGGCAGCGGTTTGCCGACCACGTTCAGCGCCGGACGGGTTTGCGGCAGCGCCAGGTGGCCATTCTGGCCGGCTGCCTGCTTAATCGCAGCGATCACGCTCACGTAGCCGGTGCAGCGACAGTAGGTGTCCTTGAGCGCGTGGCGGATGTCCTCTTCGGTTGGCCGAGGGTTTGTGTCCAACAGCGCCTTGGCAGTCATGATCAGGCCGGGGGTGCAAAAGCCGCACTGCACCGCGCCCTGGTCAATGAACGCTTGCTGAAGCGGATGGAGCTGTCCATCGCAGGCCAGACCCTCGATGGTCTCCACGCGCGTGCCCTGGGCTTTGAGCGCCGGATAGATGCAGGAGTTGACCGGCACGCCATCCACCAGCACAGTGCAGATGCCGCACTCGGCCTCGTTGCAGCCGATCTTCACGCCAGTCAGGCCTAGTTGACCGCGCAGCACATCGGCCAAAAACGCCGACGGCGATACTTCCAGTTCAACCAGGCGACCGTTCACCGTGAAAGCCAGGCGATGGGATTGAGTTGTTCCAGTCAAGTCGCTCTCCCTCCATTGGATGTTTCGTTTGCGCATCACTTGCCTGCGTCACGCGCCATACAACGCGCTACGCCTCTGCCCGCTTCACAGCAGCCCAGAACGCCGTCTCAAACAGGACGGGCAGCACCTCGCGGCGATATTCAGCCGTGGCGCGGTGAGGGCTGGTGCGGGGATGGACCTCGCCGGCCAGCACGGCCAACGCCTCATGCAGTGTCTGGTCGTTGGCCGGCCGGCCGATCAGAAAGGTCTCCGTCTTCTGCGCACGGAAGGGCACGGGGGCTACCGGCCCCAAAGCCAAACGCGCAGCCGCTATGGTCTCATCGTCGTTCAGCCGCAGGCGAATCGCCAGGCCCAGGATCGGCAGGGCGACGCCCTGCGGGCGCATCACCCGCGCGAATGCCGACCCTTCGCGCGGTCGGCGGCAGGGAAAGCGCAGCGCGGCGATGATCTGGCGCGTGCTGTCAATGGCCGACTGCCCAGGCCCGCGGAAGAGCTGTTCCAGAGTGCGCCATTCGCGGATCACAGCGCCGTCCTCTGCCCAGGCTACCTGGGCCTCGCCACCAAGGGCCAGCAGAGCAATAGAGCCATCGGCGGCCGGCAGCGCATGGGCGATGTTACCGGCCAGGGTGGCCACGTTGCGCACCTGCGGCCCGCCGATCTGGCCGCAGGCTTCCACCAGCGCCGTGCCGTGATGCTGCACGATGGGTGAAGCTACGATCTGCGCGTGCGTTGCGCCGCAGCCGATCATCACGTGGTCCTCTTCGATCCAGATCCGGCGTAGATCGCCGATGCGCGTCACGTCCACCAGCACTTCTGGCCGGGTTGCATCGCTTTCGTCCACGAAGTAATCCGTGCCGCCGCCCACGGCGCGGGCATGGCCGGCGCAGTCGGCCAGCAGGCGGACGGCATCCTCCAGCGTTTCGGGGATGAGATATCCTCTCCAGCTCATCGGTCTCTAGCGATACGCCCAAGCCACCACCCGCCGCTCCAGGATGGCGAAGGCAGCATACAGCGCAATGCCCATCAGGGCGACTACGATCAAGCCAGCGAACACTAGCGGCACATCGAAGCGCGAGCTGGCAATCACCATCATGTTGCCGATGCCGCGGTTAGACGCGCCCAGCTCGGCCACCACCGATCCGACGAAGGCGAGCGTCACCGCGACTTTGAGCGAGGCGAAGAAGTACGGCAGCGCCCGCGGGAAGCCGACTTTGGCGAACAAGTCCAGCTTGCTGGCCCCCAGCGAGCGCAGCACGTCGCGCAGCTCCGGCTCGACTGTGGCGATGCCGGTGGCGACGTTCACGGCGATCGGGAAGAACGAGATGAGGAAGGCGATCAACACCGCCGGCAGCGTGCCCACGCCGAACCAGATCACGAACACCGGCACCAGCGCAGCTTTGGGGATGGAGTTGAAGGCCACCAGCAGTGGATAGAGCGCGTCGTAGAGCAGCGCCGAGTAGCCGATCAGCGCGCCGATGAGCGTTCCGGCGGCGATCGCCAGCCCCAGGCCGACCAGGGTGGTGAACAGCGTCTGCAGCGCATTTGGCCAGATCGCCTCTTGCCACTGGAAGTAGGCAGCGATCGCCACGCTGGGCCGCGGCAGGATGAATTCGTCCACGTTGAACGCCAGGCAGCCCAGTTCCCAGGCCAGGAAGAACAAGGCGATGGCGGCGGCCGGCGGGAAGGCCCGGCGCAAAAGCGTGTTCGGCTTCATACGCGCACCTCCCCGATGCGGTTGTAGATTTCGTGCACGTAGTCGGTGAACTGAGTGTGAAACATCTGCTCCAACGTCCGTGGGCGGGGCAGGTCAATGTGCGTCATGTGCACCAGCCGGCCGGGCCGCTTGCTCATCACGTACACCGTGTTGGCCAGGAAGACCGCCTCGCGCAGGTCGTGGGTCACCAGGATGACGGTGCAGCGCCTGGCCAACCAGAGCGATTGCAGCACGCCCCACAGCTCTTCGCGGGTGAAGGCATCCAGGGCGGCGAACGGCTCGTCGAGCAGCAGGATCTCTGGCTCGTGGATGAGGGCGCGGCACAGCGAGACGCGCTGTTGCATGCCGCCGGAGAGCTGGTAGGGCGGCTTGTTGGCGAAGCCATCCAGCCCAACCAGTTGCAACAGCTCCTGGGCGCGCGCCTCATATTCGCGTTGCCTGCTGCGGAAGTGGTGGCGATGAGGAGCCACCACTTCCAGCGGCAGCAGCACGTTCTCCAGCGCGCTGCGCCAGGGCAGCAGGGTAGGGTTCTGGAAGGCCATGCCGACGTTCTTCTGTGGCCCACGCACCGGTGCGCCGTCTATCAGCACCTGGCCGCGCGTGGCCGGCATCAGGCCAGCCACCAGCTTAAGGATGGTGGTCTTGCCGCAGCCGCTGGGACCGGCGATGGCCACGAACTCGCCCTGCGCGATGGACAGCGACACGCCCTCCAGGGCGTGCACCTCGCGCCCATCGTCGCCGCGGTAGAACAGCGACACATCACGCAGGGCGACGCACGGTTGAGACCGTTCCATGTTGAGCCGACGGAGGGTGCTACACCTCAGGTCACATTTTGATTACATGCCCGGCGGCATGCGCAGCTCTTTAGCCGGCAGATATTTATCGGTGAAGATCTCCTCTGGTTTCGGCGTGACAGGTAGCTCGAACCCCTCGGCCACCATGGTGATGTTGTTGGTCAGTCGCTCGGAGTCGGCGGCGCCGAAGCCGTTCTTCTTCACTTCTTCGGTCAGGAAGTGCTTTTCGATGGCCATCTTCAGCCGTTGGGTTTCGATCTCGGCGTCAATGAGTGGTTCGCGGCGCTTGATGATCTCGACCGCAGCAGCCGGATCGGCCAGCGCCTCCTGCCAGCCGCGGGCCAGCGCGCGCAAGAAGCCTTTGACCGCCTCTTCGTTCTCTTGCAGGAACTTGGGCGAGGCCATCACTGCGTTGCCGTAGAGCGGCAGGCCTTGCTCGGCGTACATGAAAGCGACGATGTCCTCGGGCGCGACCTTGTTGCGCAGCAGGCCGAACCAACCGCTGCCGTAGAAGGCGGTGATGGCATCCACCTCGCCCTTGGCCAGAGCGGCCTCGCGCAGGGCCGGCTCCATAGTGACCCACTCGATGCTGTTCGGGTCAATGCCCACCTGCTTGGCGAACAGCGGGAACAGCCGTCGGCCGGCATCGCCGGCCGGCGCGCCCAGCTTCTTGCCCACCAGGTCTGCCGGCGAGTTGATCCCCTTGTCCTTCAGCGTAAACACCGTCATCGGCGCGTTGTTATAGAGGATGGCGATGGCCTGCAGCGCCTTGTCGGGATTCTTCACGTTGAACTCGATCATCGAGTTGATGTCGGCATAGCCCATCTCGTAGGCGCCGCTGGCGATCTTGGTGACGGTGCCGGCCGAGCCGGTGCCCCGGTCAATCACCACCGACAGCCCTTCCTCGGCGAAGTAGCCCTTGTCCAGGGCGATCAGGAACGGCGCCGATGGCCCTTCGATCGCCCAGTCCAGCGCAAAGCGGATGTGGGTGACCTTGGGCTTGGCCGGCGGCGCAGCAGCCGGCTGCTGGCCGGCAGGCGGCGGGGCAGCGGGCAGGGTGGCACAGGCTGCGACGCTCACGGCGACGGCGAACGACAAAGCGAACTTCTTGATCATGCGAAACCTCCTTGTGAACTCGAATTGGCTTACGGATGGTTTTCTCGTCCCGGAGTGCGATCTTTGAGTTAGGCAGCGGGGAAGGCGGATGCCCTCGTTCGCCCGATGAAGGGAATTGTATCTAAAAGCGCAGCTTGCGCGTGCGCGCCTTGAAGCGCTTCTGGCCCCCGAGCGTCACGTAGACCGGCACCTGCGCGATGCCGATGGCGATCATCGCGTTCTGCAGCCCC
>JAIMBB010000113.1 GCA_023511655.1 Anaerolineae bacterium | reverse complement strand
CTCCAGAGCTGCCCTGGGAGAAGATCAAAAAAGGCAACCGATACACCGGCAAAGTCACGCGCGTCGAACGCAACGTCGCTTACATAGATATAGGCGCTGAACGCGAAGGCATGGTGCGGGTTTCGTCGCTCGGTATGGGCTATACCGACATGCACGCCTTCGTCAGCGAGGGCGAGGAAGTCAACGTGCGCGTGACAAAGGTGGACCCCAACAAGCGGCAAATAGACCTCACGCTGGAGGGGATCAACGCCGACGACTACGCTTTGTCATCCGGCCCCGATGAGCAGTTGAGCCCGTTCGCAGCTGCCCTGCAACGCGCCCAGCGCATCAAGCGCGCACAGATGGCCGCTGCCGAGGACCGACCGACCAAGAAAGCCAACCCCCAGAACGAACTGCTCGATCGCACCCTGCAGCAGATGCAAGCGCAGAAGAAAGATTGAATCTGGATTGGAGGCTTGGAGATCGGAGATTGGAGATTGCCAGCGATCTCCAGTCTTCAATCTCCAATCCGTGCATGGAACTCACCGAAGTCGAACGCGAACGCCTGGCCAAGCTGGAACAGCTCCGGGCGTCGGGCATCGAGCCTTATCCCCTTCGCTCGCAGTTCGTGCGCCAGCGCGTGTTGGCAGCCGACGCCGTCCGGCAAGTGCTGGCGTCGGCACAAAGCCAGGCCGACGGAACAGCAGGCGATGATGCACTTTCTGAAGTCGCCGTTATGGGCCGCGTCGTCGCGCGGCGCATAATGGGCAGAGCCGCCTTCCTCGGCGTGGAGGACGGCAGCGGCAAGATACAGTTCTACGCCCGCGTCGGCGACGATTCGCTCGACGCCACATCCTTCGCGCACTTCAAAGAGCTTGACCTGGGCGACTTCATCGAGGCAAAGGGCGCTTTGTTCATCACCAAGACCGGAGAGCCCACCCTGCGCGTGACGGATTGGCGCTTGCTGGCCAAGTCCATCAGCCCCCTGCCGATTGCCAAGGAAGAGAAGATGCCCGATGGCTCGGTGGTGCGACACAGCGCATTCAGCGATCCCGAATTGCGCTATCGCCAGCGCTACGTGGACCTGGCAGTGAATCCCGAAGTGCGCGAAATCTTCGTCACGCGGGCCAAGGTCATCAAGGCACTGCGCGAGTTCCTCGACAGCAAGGGGTTCCTGGAAGTGGAAACGCCGGTGCTGCAGCCGATCTACGGCGGCGCAGCCGCCCGTCCGTTCATCACCCACCACAACCAGCTCGATCAGGATTTATACCTGCGCATTTCATTCGAGTTATATCTCAAGCGGCTGATCGTCGGCAACCTGGAGCGCGTGTACGAAATTGGGCGCGACTTCCGAAACGAAGGCGTGAGCTTCAAGCACAACCCAGAGTTCACCCAACTGGAGTTTTACGCGGCCTACATGGACATGTATGACGTCATGGATCTGGCCGAGGAGATGCTGCAGTATGTCGCGCACCAGGTGTTGCCGCCTCAGGCAGAGGGCAAAAGCCAGTTCCGCGGCCACACCATCCACTGGTTGCAGCCCTTCAAACGCATCAAGCTGCGCGATGCCATCCTGGAGCGGACGGGCATAGACTACACCCGGTTCCCCGACCGGCAATCGTTGGCCGACGAAGTGTTGAGGCGCAGACTGCTGACGCCGGACGTGCTGCGTGGCAAACCATGGGGCAAGATCGTGGACAGCTTGATCGGCGACTACGTCGAAAAGGAACTGGTTGAGCCGACCTTTCTATACGAATATCCGCGCGACATCTCGCCGTTCGCCAAGAGCGTCCCCGGCGACCCAACCACCGTCGAGCGGTTCGAAGGATTCATCGGCGGCGTGGAATTGTGCAACGCCTTCAGCGAATTGAATGACCCATTCGAGCAGCGCCAACGCTTCCTGGAAGAAGCCACCAATGCTGAAGAGGGCGAAGCCAACCCGGTGGACGACGACTATGTGCGCGCTCTGATGTATGGCATGCCGGTCACCGGTGGCTTCGGTATGGGCATTGACCGGCTGGTGATGATGTTCACCAACCGCGACTCGATCCGCGAGGTGCTGCTCTTCCCTGCCCTGCGGCAAGAAGAGCGAGCCGGGCTACGCTAAACCCTTCGCGCAGATTGTGGCTCATTTTATCCGCCGCCAGACCTGGCCCAGGATCGCGCGCGGGACGAACATCTGCATCATGGTCACCACCCGGTTGTGTATGCCGGGGATACACACCACCTCGCGCCCCAGCGCGTTCAGCGATGCCTCGACCACTTCCTCGGCCGTCTGCCACATGAACCACGGCAACTGCTCGCGCCGGAATCCGCTGGCGCGGTAGGCTGCCGTGTCGTGAAATTCGGAATAGGTGAAGCCCGGGCACAGGGCCTGCACGCAGATGCCCGTTCCGTCCAGTTCGGATTGCAGCGACTCCGAAAAGTTAATCAAATAGCGCTTGGTGGCGCTGTAGGTGGCATTGCCCGGCAACGGATACCACCCGGCAGTGGAGGCGACGTTGACGATGCCGCCGCGCCCGCGTCGCAGCATGCCCGGCAGGACCGCCCTTGTCAGGCTCATGGTCGTCGTGACGTGCACGTTGAGCATGTCAAGCTGGCTTTGCAGGGGCAGATCGGCGTAGTTGCCCACCGTGCCGAAGCCGGCGTTGTTGATCAACAAGTCCAAGCGGCCCGACTCGCTCAAGTCGGAGGCGACGCCGGCAACGCGCTCGATGTCGTCCGGCTCGGCCAAGTCGGCGACCAGCGATTGGGCCTCGACGGCATGTTGCTGCTGCAAAGCATCCGCCAACGCATCAAGCCGCTCCCTGCGTCGGGCAACCAACACCAGGCCATAGCCGGAGCGCGCCAGCCGGCGGGCGAACGCTTCGCCGATGCCAGCGGAGGCGCCGGTAACCAGCGCCACCGGCGGCCGGCCGTCGCGCGTCGGCAAGGCAGCGGCCAGAAAGCGAGATGGGCTGCGTTGGACGACTTCCGGCTGCAACAGGCGCCAGGCAAATGCGCCGCTCACAGCGGCGCCGATCAGGGTCAGAAAACGGGTTGCAAGGTTCATGATTTTCACAGGAGGTTGACGCAAGTTAAACGGCTTTGCCGGTCCGGGTACCGTTCGCGCGTCCGGGCCGGGTTCGACGCTCAGCCTGCAGGGCTATCACCCTCTGCCGGCGTGTTGCCAGGCCAGGGCGGCAGCGCCTAGCAGTCCGCTGTCGTCGCCGAGCTGTGCACGCACGAGCGGCACGCCCCGGTAAGGCGGCATGGCGTGGCGCCGGATCGTCTCACGCGCCACGTCGAGTAAAAAGTCGCTGGCCAAACCAACGCTTCCGCCAATCACGATTAGCGCAGGGTCAAACAAATGCAGCAAATTCACCAGGCCGAGGCCGATGATGCGCGCGACACGGGCAATGACCTCCCTGGCGAGCGGATCGCCCCGCTCGGCTGCCTCCACCACCTCGCGGGCCGTGAGCGCACCGATGTCCTTCCCAACCAGGTCACGTATGAGCGAAGGACGGCCGGCGGCGAGCTGCTCCTGTGCGATGCGAGCGATGGCCGGTCCGGCAGCATAGCCCTCCAGGCTGCCGGGCACGCCGGCCGGGTCAAGCGGACCGTCGCAATCCATCACCATGTGGCCGATCTCGGTGGCCATCCCGCGATGACCGAGGATGAGCCGATCGTCGAGGATCACCCCGGCGCCAATGCCGGTGCTGATGGTGACGTAAGCCATGTCGCGCACACCACGCCCGGCGCCATACTTCTGCTCGCCGAGCGCGGCCAGGTTGGCATCGTTACCAACCCAGACCGGCAGCCCGAGGCGTCGGTTCAGCAAATCGCGCAAGGGCACGTCGCTCCAGCGCAGATTGGCTGCGTACAGAACGGTGCCCGTGTAGGGGTCGAGCGGGCCAGGCGATGCGACGCCGATGGCGATCGCCTCGCCCTCGGCGGGGCCTGGCAATACTGCCTGGACGCTCTCGACGAGGCGGGCGATGACGGCTTCGACGCCTTGTTCCGGACAGGTGGGTTGTCGGGTTCGTTTGCAAATCAAGCCGTTGTCCTCGCATAACGCTGCACGAATATTCGTTCCCCCCAAATCCACGGCGACCACGCAGTGCTTCGACATTTCACCTATCCTAACACGCGCAAGCCCGTAGATGCCCAAAGGGATACTCACCCAGGATGCGCCGAACGGATCGGCCTGACGGGTTGTCGTGCATTCGGAGTAATCATCCCGTCAGGAAGACAGCCGGCTGCCTGGTTACAACTTCGCCGGTACTTGGCGGTCGCCTCGAATTCATGCAGACCTTCATCGCAGGTGCGACTAACTAAGTAGTAAGGCGTGATCGAAGCACACCGACGTTCAAAGTAGCACATCGCAGATCGAGGAACCAGCATCGTCGCTCACTGAACAACAGGGCACTCCATTGGCGATCGTCGAAACTTCGTCGCATGGTGGTCACATCAGTTGCCTCCACTGTCGTATTGGCCACCATGCCCACGCCTTCTCGCCCGAGCGCCAGAAGCGGCGCGGTTTCTTTCTCCTCCTGAAGCACTGCCCGAGCGGGCAGTGCGCCCTTTTCCTGCCTGGTGTGATCCACGATAATTCTGGCGTGCCCCGCGATAGTTCCGCGGGATCGTTCGTCGGATGAACCCGTTCACCAAATCCATCACCGCTCACCTGCGGTCGCGCCGGCTCAAACACTTCGTCCAGCGCTGGGACGCGCTGGAAGCGCTGGTGATTCGCGTCTATCGCAACGCCGCAACGGCGCCGGCAGACGAGGAAGAATTCGCCGCCCTTAGGCACTGGCTGATCCGGGCCTACCCTGCCTGGCAGGCCCGGCTGGAACCACACTGGCGATCGGCCATGCGCGGTGGCCGGCCCTCGCCAGACGACCCCTTTCTCTTTCTATTGGCGCCCGAGCGCGCCCAGGACTTCTGCACGAGTTGGGCACATATGCAGGCCCTGCCGGCAGCGCGCGAGGCGTTGAACCGTCTGATCCTGGAAGAACGTTGATCGAGGTTGCCTCTCAGCATGATGGATTACTTTATCCGCCACTTCCGAGATGTTACAGACCACGAGCGATGTGAGACGATTCAAGCGGAGGTGTGGGGGGACCCGTTTGTCGTCCCGGCCAACATGACCATCACGCTACAGCGGCACGGCGGCGTGGCGATCGGCGCGTTCGAGCCGCACCCCGAAGGCGAACGCATGATCGGGTTCGTGGTCGGCTTCCTGTCGCCGACGCACCACATAGGAGCGAATCGTGGCCTGAGCCACCATTCACACATTGCGGCCGTGTTGCCACACAAGCAAGGCATGGGTGTAGGCGAGGCGCTCAAGCGCGCCCAAGGCGATGCGGTGCGCGCTCAAGGCCTCAACCTGATCACCTGGACATATGACCCGCTGGAGGCAAAGAACGCCCGGCTGAACATCGGCAAGCTTGGCTGCATCTGCCGCACCTACATCCGCAACGCCTATGGCGACATGCACGATGCGCTCAACGCCGGCCTGCCCTCCGACCGCTTCGAGGTGGAATGGTGGCTCGACCGTGAACCGGCGGACGGCGGATGGCGGATGGCGAACGGCCATATTCGATTCGATATTCATCGTCCATCCATCCAGGTTGCCATCCCGCGCAACTTTCAAGCCCTCAAACAAGCCGACAAGGAGGCCGCTCTGCGCTGTCGCCTGGAGATGCGCGAGCGGTTCGAACAGGCGTTCGCTCAGGGCTACGCAGTCACGGCTTTCGCGCTGGACGACGACCGAGCCGTCTACACGCTGACGCAACTGGAAGGATGATGCATGATGCGCGCGCCGTGGCGCGCGCCGTGGCGCGCGCCGTGGCGCGCATCGGCGCTCTCATGCGCCTCCAACCTTTCGCGGCTAGACTTTGTCCATCATGGACTTGTTCAGCTCGATCCTGATCGGCCTGCCCGTGTTCGTCATCCTGCTTGGCCCATTGATGTTCATCCACGAGATGGGCCACTTCCTGGCAGCAAAGAAAGCGGGCATCCGCGTCGAGGAGTTCGGCATGGGCCTACCGCCGCGCGCGGTGCGCCTGTTCAAGCGCGGCGAGACCGAATACACCTTGAACTGGCTGCCCATCGGCGCATTCGTGCGCATGACGGGGGAAGAAGACCCGAGCGACCCACACAGTTTCGCCGCACAACCTAAGCGCTGGCGGCTGATCACCCTGGCGGCCGGCCCACTCATGAATTTCGTCGGCGGGTTCGTCATCCTGACGTTCGCCTACCTGTTCTTCGCCACCCAGCCGACGGAGTTCCAGTACCGAATCAACTCGGTGATGGTCAACAGCCCCGCCGCACAGTTGGGGTTACAGCCGGGCGACGTGATCCTCTCCGTCAACGGCGTGAATATGACCCAGCGCATTGATCCTGCCAGCCGCGAACGGCCGGAAGTGAACGCCTTGCGCCAACAGACTCAACAATCCATCGGCAAAGACATCGTCCTGGTCGTGCAGCGGGCGGCAGAAGGTGCACTCCAGACCCGCCGGGTCACCCTGACCGGCCGGCTCCCGGCCGACGCCAACCCGAATGCCCCACTCGGGGTGAGCCTGTCGTTCGAAGTCACAAAATCGGAGCGCGTCGCATACAGCCTGGGCGACGCCCTGGCTGCCGCTGCCGGGGACGTCGTCAGCGTCTTCATCACCATCATTCGCGTGCCGGGCGAGCTGATCAGCCAGAATATTCCCCTGGAACAGGCACGGCCGGTGGGCGTGGTCGGCATCACCACTATAGGCGTGTCGCTGATTGACGAGCGCACCACCCAATCACAGGGGCTGATGCCCTTCCTGCGCTTCGCCGGCTTTATCAGCATCGTGCTCGGGTTGACCAACCTGCTGCCCATCCCCGCCCTGGATGGCGGGCGCATCCTCTTCATCCTGATCGAGGCGATCCGCGGCAGGCGCGTGGATCCGCAGCGCGAGCAGTGGGTGCACGCCGTCGGCATGATGATCCTGCTTGGCCTGTCGGCGGTGATCATCGTGATGGACATCGTGCAACCGATTTCGATTCGCTGACCGTGAGCAAGAAAACGACCCAACCCATCTCCTTTCAACGCGCGCTCGAGGCGCTGACGACGGAGAGCGAGCCAGGCCAGCAGAGCCTGATGGCGCTTTCCGATTTGGAAGGTGAGCGCCTGACGGCATGGCAGGAGGCCTGGGGCACCCTCTCCGCCGACCGACGGGCCGCCCTCATCGAGCAGTTGCGCGAGCTGGCCGAAGAGGACATCGAGGCCGACTTTCGCCCCCTCTTCCGCATCGGCTTAAGCGACCCGGATGAACGCGTGCGCCTGGTTGCAGTGGAAGGATTGTATGAAGACGAACACCCCAGCCTGATCCCGCTGCTGATCGGGTTGCTGCGCGACGATCCTTCGCCGACCGTGCGCGCCGCGGCAGCGGAATCGCTCGGCCGTTTCGTCTACCTTGGCGAGATGGATCACCTGAGCGACGCCCGGCGCAGCCAGGTGTATACCGCGCTCATGCGCGCCCTGCTTACCTCGCCCGAAGATTCCATCGTGCATCGGCGCGCGCTGGAGGCACTGGCCTACGTCTCTAACGAAGAGGTGGATCTACAGATTCGCGACGCCTATCATTCGCAAAACGACCTCCTGCGGTTGAGCGCGATCGTCGCCATGGGGCGCAGCAGCAATCGCGCCTATTGCGAGATCGTGCGAAGCGAGCTACACAGCGTGTCGCCTGCAGTGCGCCGCCGCGCTGCCGAGGCCAGCGGCGAGCTGGAAGACGAAGAGGCCGTGCCGCACCTGGCGCAACTGCTGGAAGACCCGGACGAGGAGGTGCGCTTCGCTGCGTTGGATGCGCTGGCGCTCATCGGTGGCAAGGAAGCCGAGAAGCTTTTGCGCGCCGCGGCCGACTCGGACGATGACGCGCTGGCGGAATACGCCGAACAGGCATTGGAGGAGTTCGAGTTCTGGCACGGCGAGATGGACTTCCCGATGGCGCTCTTCGACGAAGAAGACCTCAAGCCCAGGCCGATTAAGCGCAACGTGAAGTAGACGACGGCCAACCGTCGGCGATCGGCGATGTCCGCGTCGCCGGCGCGTACAATCACGGCGCGACCGTGAACTCATCCACCTGGCGTCCTCGCGCCCTGTTCCTTTTTGCGCTACTGGCTTTCGCGCTATCCGTCACGTCCCTGATCGGCATCCGATCCGCCCGGGCATTGCACGCGCGCGGCACAGCCCATCCCTTCCCGCAGCCGGTGTTCGGGGCAGAATCGCTGCGCCTGGGCACGAACGCGGCCCTGGAGCAGTACGATGCCGAAACGCTCGATGCGCTGCTCGGCGATTTAGCCCGGCGCGGCGTGCGCGCGGTGCGGCAGGAGTTTCGCTGGAGCGATATTGAGCCGCAGCGCGGTCGGTTCGACTGGTCGGCCAGCGATCGCATCCTCAGCGCGACGGCGCGGCACGGCATCGCCGTGTTGCCTGTGTTGTGGACGACGCCGGAATGGGCGCGTAAGCCATCGGCCTCGGCACAATTTCCCCCCACCGAAACCGCGCCGCCGGCCGACGTGGACGACTTCGCGCGCTTCGTCGGCACATTCGCGCAACGCTATGGCGGGCCGTTGTTGCTTGGCTATCAAATCTGGGATGAGCCGAACCTGAGCGCGGCCTGGGGCGACGCCCTGCTGGATCCCACCTACTACCTGCAAATGCTGCGCGCAGCCCGCCAGGCGATCCGGGCGGTGGATCCGCACGCCCGCATCGTGCTGGCCGGGCTGGCGCCCACCGTCGAGCAGAGCAACGTCAACCTCGCGCCACAGACCTTTCTGCTCAAGTTGTATCAGCTCGGTGGGCACGAGGCGTTCGACATCGCCGCCGCAAAGGGCTATGGCTTCGATTTCCCACCTGACGATCGCCAGGTGGACGCCGGCGTGCTGAACTTTTCGCACGTCATCCTGATGCGCGAAATGATGGAAGCGCACAACGACGGCCACAAAGCCATCTGGCTGACTTCGTTCGGCTGGAATGCGCTGCCACCGGGCTGGCAGGGCGATCCTTCGATTTGGGGCAACACCGATGAAGCGCAGCAGGCCGATTACACGTTGCGCGCCGTGCGACGGGTTGCCCGCGAATGGCCGTGGGCAGGCGCGATGTTCGTTGATGGCTTGCAGCCACGTCCGCGCGCGGATCGGCCGCAAGCCGACGCGCGTTGGGGATTCGCGCTGCTCGATCGGCAAAACCGACCAAGGCCGGTTTACGAGGCGCTGGCGCAAGCAGCGCGCGAGGCCGCCGGCGCGCCGCGCGCACAACTGTTCGCCGATTGCCGATCGCCACAGAGCCTGTATCGCACGCTCAAGCTGGATAACGTGACGACGGCCATGCCGGAGATCCTGGCAGCCAAGCCGGACTGCACGACGCCCAACCCGCGCGCGACCTTCAGCGAGGGCTGGCGTTTCGGTCAACTCGGCGCCGATGTTCCCGACCAGCCCGATGCACGGGTGACCTTCTCGTTCACCGGCCACTCGCTGGCGCTGATCGTGCGCCGGGGCAACTACCGGGCCTACACGTTCGTCCGCGTGGACGGCCGGCCGGCCAATCTGTTGCCCACCGAACCGCGCGGCGCGTATCTCATCATGACCTCGCCGGGCCTGTACCCGGTCATCGAGACCATCCCGGTGGCCGACGGCCTGGGCGAAGGAGAGCACATCGCCGAGATCGTGGTGGATCGCGGCTGGAACCAGTGGGCGCTGATCGGTTGGAGCAGCACCGCAACTTCAGATCGCGGGTTTCAGATTGCGAGCTGGGTCGCAGCCAGCCTCGGCGTGCTGAGCGCAATCGCGCTGGTTGTATCCGCGCCACGCGCGCGCTGGGGGGAGTGGCTGGCGGCGTGGATTGCGCGGCTGCGCGGCCGCCGGCCCGGCGAGTTGAACGCGCGCGCCATCGCGACCGCGATGATCCTGTGGTTCACGGCGATGCTGGCCTGGGCACAGGACGCAGCGACAGCCTATCGCAACCTGGGTCTGGGGCCGCATGTCGTCTTCGGCGGGCTGGTTTCGGGCGTGTTGTTCTGGTCGCCGGCCGTGGTGATCAGCCTGATCGCGCTCGCGGCGCTTTTCGCGCTGGTGTTGCTGAGGCTGGAAACCGGCCTGATGCTGCTGGCTTTCTTCATCCCGTTCTACCTGATTCCGCAGCGCCTGTTCGAGCGCGCGTTCTCGATGGTCGAACTGCTCACCATCATGTGCTTCGCCTCCTGGGCGATGGGATGGATCGCGCAGGCGCTCCGGATGCGACGCTTCGCGCGCACAAACGCCATTTTCAATTTTCAATTCTCAATTCTCAATTTATTCGACTGGAGCGCCCTCGCCCTGGTCGTCGTGTCATTGCTCTCGGCGTTGCAAGCGGACTTTCGCGTCGAGGCGTTCCGCGAATGGCGGCTGGTCATCGTCGAGCCGGCGCTGGTCTATCTCATGCTGCGGGCGTTGCCTCCTGCGCATCGGCAGGACCAACCCACTGCGCGACGGATAATGCCGATCCTGGATGGCTTTGTGCTGGGCGCGGTGGGCGTGGCGACGGTCGGCCTGATCAACTACATCCAGGGCAACACCATCGAGGCGGAGTTCGGCCTGCCGCGCATCAAGAGCGTGTTCGGCTCGCCCAACAACGACGCGCTATTTTTGGAGCGCGCTCTGCCGATCATGCTGGCAGTGGGGTTGTGGAAGTGGAGATTGAAGATTGGAGACCGGGGCAACCTCCAATCGCTTTCGCACCTTCGTCCCCTGCTCTACCTCATCGGCCTGTTCCCGGTCGCGCTCGCGCTGCTGCTCACACAGTCGCGCGGGGCGCTGCTGCTGGGCGCGCCGGCAGCCGTGATCGCGATGGCGCTGCTGGCCGGCGGGCGCTGGCGCTGGGTGGGAATCGGCCTGCTGGTTGCGGTCGTCGTGACGTTCGTCGTGCTGCTGAGTGGTGCAGCGCAGTCATTGTTGGAGGGCACGCGCTTCGCTAACGCGCTCGACTTGCAGCGCGGCACCGGCTTCTTCCGCCTGAACCTGTGGCAGAGCGCGCTGAACATGTGGCGCGACCATCCCTTGCTGGGCGTCGGGCCGGATAACTTCCTGTATGCGTATCGCAGCTTCTACATTCTGCCGGCGGCGTGGCAGGAGCCCAACCTCTCCCACCCGCACAATGTGTTGTTCGACTTCGCTTCGCGGCTGGGGGCGCTGGGGCTGATCGCCGGCGCCGGGCTGATGGTCGGCTACGGGCTGTGGGTGAAGTGGACGCTGAGCATCAATCGCCCCGTCGCCATCGGCTGCGCCGGCGTGCTCGCCGCCACGCTGGCCCACGGGCTGGTGGATCACAGCTTCTTCCTGGTCGAGCTGGCGCACACCTTCATGCTCACGGCAGGGGTGATGGCCGCCCTGCATTCGCAGCCTGCCGGCAGCTCGGGGATGACCGCCCGTTTGCCCGCGCGCAATCATTCGGGCGACCACACCGTGCGAGCGACCACATAGGGCTGCCCCTACAATAACGGGCGGCTCTGCAACAGCCAATCGTCCGTTGATCGTCTCTGCACACATCGCAGCATCTTCATCCGTGTGCGTGTTGCTAGGAATGCGTCCTGGGTAGACTACTGCGCACATTCCTGGCTGCGCCATTGTGAGCTTCGACTTGACAGAACTCGAGAGCTGGGCCAAGCACCAAAGCCCGTGGTGGAATCCGAGGAGCAACATCCTGAGGTATTGAGGGAAAGATAGTCTCAAGCACCTGATTGACAGGCGCGCCGGCGATTCCCGCGCGTCGTTCCGGCCTCCGAGCAAGTTCCCGCAACCACCCCCACCGATACAGCCGGCATCGAGAAAGCCGAGAGCAGGCCGGACGATCATCAGCGTTACGCTACTTTCACGCTCGAATTGTTGATCAACGAAGATGATACCGTCCGGCGCACCCACATCTTGCACGTCCAATCGCGCGAGGAGCAGACCTGGGCCGGCTGGGACGAGGCGGAGGTCACGAAATTCATCACGCGGCGGGCCGAACTGCGTTCGACGCCTTCCGGCGAGGAAGCATTGGAGGCGCTGTTCGGACCGTTGGAAATCGCGACCGGCGAAACAGCCTCGCTGCAGCCGATCGCGGCTGTATTCGACAGAGCCGGTTTGGGCGATTCCGACACAGATGCGTCGCATGCGAACGAGTTACGGCTGAGCAGCCTGGTTATAGATGGTGCCGAGGCAAGCAACGGCGCCAGCCTGTTGAACGCCGACCAACCCTATCTGGTCCGCCTGACGCTTGACCTCCCGAAACCCGAATCGAACGCGGCGGAGCGCACCTATCGCTACTACGCAATCGTCCAAGGCAAACAGCTAGGCAGCCAGGAGCGTCGCCTGGTGGCCAGAGGTCGCGGGACGCTGACAATTACCTCGCTAACCACGCATACCATCGAACTGACGGGCGTGGCGCTGCCGCGCGGGCTGTATCGGCTGGAATGGGGCGTTCGCCTGGTGCCACTGGGCGTCCAAAGCCTCGTTGCCCTGGACGCATGGCTCGAAGGTGGCTTGCTGCAAGTTTACTGAACCGAACGCGGACGGACCGGCCGGCGGACCTCCCAGGCACAGGTGACAATTTGCGCTGTGAGCGGCCTGTCCACCTGGAACTCACACGCATCCCGCGCTCTCAGCTCACCGCCGTTGCTGTGTTCGGATCGTCGTTCCAGTCATCTCCCAAGTCCAACTGATCCAGCCACTCCAGCCAGTTGTCCAGCGACTGTGTCCTGTCCGTTTCGAACTCGCCGGCATCGTCAGAGAGAGGAATAAAGCTGGGTGCGCTCAGGTGCAGGCCACCTTTCGAAGCAGAGTGATAAGCGTACTCATCGCCCACTTCAAGGATGATGCGCTTGTAATGCGGCGGCCACTGCATCACGAAGCGTCGCTCGCAGTGGGAACACTTCCATTCCTCCGCCCCTGTCGGATACGTCTGCACCAGGGTCATCGCATGCACGGGTCTTGGCAACTCAGGTTGTTCCATCGCTTGCTCCTCCGCCAAGTTTACTCTGTGATAGGGTGCGTTCACCAATAGGGGCAAGAACCTCCCGCAGGCTGCTTGCTCGAGTCTAGCCCAGACCTGCAGGGAGGTTGTCGCTGCCCTGGTTGCGCGGGCGACCACATAGGGTCGCCCCTACAACGGACGGCGGGATGTGATGTAGGGGCGGCCCTGCGTGGCCGCCCGCTCGCGCATGCGCGATCATGCCGGCAACCACCATAGGGTCGCCCCTACGAACAGATGGGGTGTGATGCAGGGATGGCCTTGCCTGGCCGCCCGCCCATACGCGCCAAATGCGGGCAGGCACGTAGGCCTGCCCCTACAAAATGCCCCCGTGCGTGAACGCACCCTAGCAGTGGGGGCGGGCCACCCTACTCTGTGCTCTCACTGGCAAATACAACTGACGCTACCCAAGCGCGCTTTGACAATACACCTTCGCAAACGGCAGGCCCATCTCGGTGTGCCACTCCCCGGCCGCCCAGCGCATGCCACGCGCCATCATCGTCAGCACGGGCGGCATGGCCACGATGTTCGCCTGATGCCCCAACGAGCAGTAGAACACCCGCCCCCGGCCATACGTCTTCGTCCAAACCACCGGCATGATCGTGTCGCCGTAGTCCTCGAACGTCGTGGTCGCCATCACACGAATGGCCGGATCCACGTGCATGTAATACTTCTCGCTCCACACCTCGAAATCCTGGATGCCCTCGGTAATCGGGTTGCGATCCACGATGTTGACCCAATAATGTCGGCCGTCATTGCCGGGATGCGCCACCCACTGGCCGCCGGTCATGAACTGATATTCGGTCTCGTTGCGGAAGGCATCGCACATGCCACCATGACAGCCGGCGATCCCGACGCCGCTGCGGACCGCTTCGAGCAACGGGCCCAACTGCTCGCGCTTGATCGTCCCCATCGTCCAGATCGGAACGATGAGGTCGAGCCGCTTGAGCCTATCCGCGTCGAGGAAAGCATCCAGCGTGTCGGAGCGTTCGACGGTGAATCCATCACGTTGAAGGGCGTCGGCGAGCAATTGCGAGACTTCTTTCGGCTGGTGACCCTCCCAGCCGCCGTAGACAATAAGTGCTGTTTTCATACGCGATGGATTGTAGGGGTAGCACCACAAGACAGCGTGGAGTGAGCGCATCGGGGGCAAAATGGGGGTATGACTAATACTCACCTGCCCC
>JAIMBB010000112.1 GCA_023511655.1 Anaerolineae bacterium | reverse complement strand
CTTTCGGGTGCTTGATGCGCTCCGCGCCATCCTGGTTGGCCAGCCCATTACTCTGCAATTTGGCTGAGTAGTTACCTCATCTCAACATCTTAAATGGCACCAAGTGGCTTTAAACACATCCGCCCTGCCAGATAGCAGTGAAATCGAGGAGTGACACTCCTGCTCATCAGCTATCGCGCCGAGCTTCATTCATCCGTCTCTGATCACGTCGGCCGGCTGTATCTTACTTCACTCATCGCCCACGCCAGATAGAAGTGGGTGCATTCACGAACAGGAGCAAGAACCTCCCGCAGGTTGCTTGCTTGAGTCTAGCCAAAACCCGCACGAGGGTTGTTGCTGCCCTCGTCGTGAACGCCCCCTGGCCTAAAGGGCAGCCCTGCTTGGCCGACCGTTTGCGATGCGCAGTTGCGCGGGCGACCACATAGGGTCGCCCCTACAATGGGCGGCGGGGTGTGCTATAGGGGCGACCACGCGTGGCCGCCCGCTCGCGCATGCGCGATCATGCCGGCAACCACCATAGGGTCGCCCCTACGAACGGCCGGGGGTAACGTGGGGACGGCCTCGCCTGGCCGCCCATACGCGCCAAACGCAGGCAGGCATATGGGCCTGCCCCTACAACGCACACAGCATGGCCGCGCGCGCAGACATCCAGGAGGCCACGCTCCCTGTTACAGGCAACTGGCCTTGTCTTCCAAATGTCCGCGATCCCTGGCGATGAACGTTGCCGAGGAATTACGATCGAGAGAGGTCTATACCCTGCGACGTAGCGCGCTGATCCTCCTGGCGAACACAACTCATTAGATCCACGCCTGCTGTCGCAGCGCGCGCGGCGAAAGGCCGTAACGCTGCTTGATTAAGCGAGAGAAATGGAACGGCGACCTGAAGCCACATTGCTCGGCCACCTCGCTCACCGGAAGCCCGCTCTGGATAAGCAGTTGTGCGCCGCGCCGGATGCGCGCCTCCCAGGCGTAACGCATGGGCGTGGTGCGCAGATGTCGCCGGAACAGCTTGACCAGGTAGGGCGACGAGACGCTGGCTGCGCGGGCGATGTCGCTCAGCGTGATTGGCTGTGACAGGTTGGCCTCGATGAATTGTTGCGCCTTGATCACCGGCTCCGGCGTGAGCGAGCGCAGGGCCGACCGCTCAGCTTCGAAGGCATAGGCATGCAACGCGCTCAGTCCAAGTTGCGCCAACAGCGTCTGGGCCGAGGCAAGATCGCTTGGTGCAAATGACAACCCCATCTCGATCAGCCCATGCAGGCGCGGCGTGATGGGCAGGCAAAACGGCGTTTGCCTGAGGGCGTCGGCCAGCGGCGCATCTACCAGCGATGGATGCACGGCGCACCAGGTGTGATGCGTCTTCGTCGTCAGCGCGAACCGGAAGAACTCGCCGTGGCCCGGTCGCATCAGCGCAATGTGCTGGGCCGGCAGATAGCATTGCGCGTCATCCACCAGGATGTATGCTTCCCCCTCGTAGATGGCGACCAGCTGGTAATCCTGTTGCACGCGCGGCCCGCACTCACCGCCGGGCTGGTAGGTTACGTCACCGAAGGTCACCGCTCCGGCTGCACGCACGCGGTGAATGCTGGACAGGTTGTGAATCGGCGTAGACATGGCCAGGCGATCGAAATCGTGCTATGTAGTCTCGCATGCTCGCCACAGATATTCAAACCAATGTGACCAACCTCGACCCACGCGTGCCCTTCCCGCCATTCGCTTCATGGCGCGGCGGTCGCCCTGCCGGGTGGTTCGACTTGCCGATGACGCCGGAGAAAGCACAGTTTTACCGCGACAACGGCTTCCTGGTCATCGAAAATGGGGCCGGCCCCGATGTGCTGAACGCCCTGATCCGCGAGACGGTAGCGCTGTGTCGCGGCGAACGCGGACCGATCAAAGGCGTGACGCCGGCCAACCCCGACGAAAGCGACGACGACGTGATGCAGCGCTACCTGTGCATTCACTTTCCGCACAAGCTATCGCCGATCATGCTCTCGGCACTGTCATTGCCGGCCATTGTGGAAGTGCTGACCCAGGTGATCGGCCCGAACGTGAAATGCATGCAGAGCATGCTATTCATCAAGGCCAGCGGCAAGCCCGGCCAGGCCTGGCATCAAGATGAGTTCTACATCCCCACGCGCGATCGCTCACTCACCGGCGCGTGGATTGCCATGGACGACGCCACAGTCGAGAACGGCTGCCTGTGGGTGATCCCGGGCTCGCACAAGCATGGCGTGCTGTGGCCGCAGCATCAGCAGCGCGATCCGCGGTTCGACTGCGCGGGCGAGGCGACGATGTTCCCCTACACCGACGACGACGCCGTGCCGGTGGAGGTGAAGGCCGGCAGCATCGTGTTCTTCAACGGCTACCTGTTGCACCGCTCGTTGCCGAACTACGCCAGGTCGGGCTACCGGCGCGCGCTGGTGAATCACTACATGAGCGCGGAATCGCTGTTGCCCTGGCACTGGGGTGACAAACCCCAAGGCTCGATCGCCGGATTGGACTATCGCGACATCGTCATGATCGCTGGCAAAGACCCTTACGCCTGGAAGGGCATCGAAGAACGGGCTGCGGCGCACGTGCGGCCGAGCGGCGAAGGGGGCTGCGGCAACATCGAGCGCAACGTCGAGGCGCTCAAGTTCCGCAACATGGTCTTGCTGGCAGACGATCATGACGATCACGAACATTGATGCGGTCCCCCGACGAAAGCAGCGCGCACGGACGTCGCCATTGACGTCCGTGCGCTCGTGTACGGGCAGGTGAGTACAGAACCGTTCTATGGGCAGATTTGCTGAGTGGGAGCGTTGATCGTGTTCGCTTTGGACAGGCACACGCCGCCCGGCCGATTGCGATGCGAGCTAGAATAGCGGCGTTGATGCTTCTCTCCTTGACGATCGTTTTGCCGTTTGTGCCTGTTTCGATCACGACGTTGCGCCGTCCACCGGGCGATGGCAGGCCGATATGTTGCTTCTGGCCACCTCGATTAAGCCCTCGCTGGCGTTAGCCGATGCACGTAGCGTCACCGCACCGTCGCCGCCGAAGCGCGCTTGATCGAACTTGATCATGCCCCTGGGCGCACTTCCGCCCACAGTCAGATCAATCGGCCTGTTGTTGGTCAAGTTGCGTTCTTTCAACACCGGCGAAGGAAAAACGATGAACATCACGATTTTGACGCTCGGTTCGCGCGGCGATGTGCAACCGTACATCGCGCTGGGGATGGGCTTACAGCGCGCCGGACATGCCGTTCGCCTGGTGACCGACTCGGGCTTTGCCGCGTTCGTAGCCGACTACGGCCTGGATTTTGCGCCTTTGGAAGTGGGCGTGATTCAACTGATTCAATCGCCGCAGGGCAAGGCGGCGTTGGCGGGGAAGGGCCTGTTCAGCCTGATGAAGCAGATGCAGCCCGTGCTGCGCCGGATGATGGACGACGCCTGGGTTGCATCGCAAGGCTCAGATGCCATTGTGTTCCACCCCAAGGCGATGGCCGGTGTGCACATCGCGGAGAAGTTGAACATCCCTGGCTTCCTGGCCATGGCGCTGCCGGCCTATTCGCCGACCGCGGCCTTCGCCAGCCCAGCGCTGGGCGGCGCGGACTACGGCCCGCTGCTCAACAAGCTCAGTTACCGCTTGTTCATGGCAGGGGCCACGCTGCCATATCGCCGGATGGTGAATGCCTTCCGGCGCCGCACGCTGGGGCTGGCGCCGGCCAAAGGCGACGTCACGCTGCGTGGCCGGCCGGTGCCGAAGCTATATGCCTACAGCGAACACGTGGTTCCGCGGCCGAGAGACTGGGGCGACGAGGTTCACGTCACCGGCTATTGGTTCCTCCCCGCACCGCATGGCTGGCAGCCATCGCGCGAGTTGCAGGCTTTTTTGTGCGCAGGCCCGCCGCCGGTCTACGTTGGCTTCGGCAGCATGAGCGCGCAAGACATCGAGGCCAAAACGGCCGCGGTGCTGCAAGCCGTGCAGGTTGTCGGCCAGCGCGCCATCCTGGCCACGGGGTGGGGTGGGTTAGCCGCGGTTGCTGTGCCAGAGAATGTGTTCGTGCTGAACGGCGCTCCACACGACTGGCTGTTCCCGCGGTGCGCAGCAGTAGTGCACCACGGGGGATCGGGCACCACGGCGGCCGGCCTGCGGGCAGGCAAGCCGACGGTAATTGTGCCGTTCTTCGGCGATCAGCCGTTCTGGGGCCGCCGGGTGCAGGCGTTGGGCGTGGGGCCGGCCCCGATACCGCACAAGAAGCTGACCGCCGATGCTTTGGCGAACGCGATTCGCGTGGCCACGAGCGATGCCGGCATAGCGCAACGCGCGAAGGCGCTGGGCGAGAAAATCTGCGCCGAAGATGGCGTGGCCCGGGCGATTCACGTCATCGAAAAGGGGCTCGGTTAGGGGGCGGAACTTACCTGGCGCGGCGCAACGTGTCCGCTGCTTCTCCTTCTGTTGTTCCACCCTTGCCGGATGCTTCGCCGTGGGCCACAGCTAATAGCAACAAATCACCGCTCATCGCCGAGGCGCGCCCAGCGATGCTTGCAGATGGCGACTGCCCGGGCGTTTACTCGGCGTTTTACCGATGCCGGTACACGCTCCAGCCGAGGTACTTGCCCAGCGCCTCGGCCACGGCATCGGCGCAGCGGCTCAGGTTCATGGCCACGTGGTGCTCGAAGCCGTTCTCGCAGATATAGCGCAATAGGGCCTGCATGTTGTTCACCCGAACCACGCCATAGCCGCCGAAGGTACTGAGCGGATCATCGGTGGTCTCGCCTTCGCCCACGTAGGCTTCGATGCGCCCTCTGGCGTCGTTGGTGCTCACGCGGCAGAAGGTGAACGGCTCGGCTTTCACCCGGCCATACATCGTGCCATAGGTGTTGGCTGCGCCGACTGTGCCGGCGATGATTTCCTGATATTCCATGACCGGGATATCGGTGAACACCTGAGCAGGCAGGTTGGAGCAGTGGAAGATCACCGCCTTGTCCGGATCTTCGCCGTAGTTGTTGTTCCAGTCCACCAGCGCGCTGGGCTTGCCGCTGGCCAGGGCCATGGCGTACATGCCCACTGCGCCGGCCACGTCCGTCTCGCACGCGCTGCTTTGCAGACGGTCGCTCATCATGCTCATGATCGTGCACGGCACCACGCCGAAATACTCTTCCATCGAGGTCCAGCACTGGATGGCCGTCATGTCGAGCTGTGTATCGTCCATCCAGCGCTCGATCACCACGCCGAGCTTGGCCATCTTGATCAGCGCCTCCTGTGGCACGCTGGAGCCGACGCTGGCATAGCGGCGAATGCGGTCCAGGTATTCCTTCACGGCTGGATCGCCATCGCTGAGCTTGCCGATCCGCCCGAAGGCTTCGCTCAGGTCGAGCGTCTCAACGCTGATGCCGCTCAGCTCGAGAAGCTTTTCGCTGTAGCGCACGGTGTTAAAGGCTTGCGGCCGCGCGCCGAGGGCGCCGACGCGAGCGTGCTTCAGACCCCGCACTACACGACACGTGGCCACGAAGTTGCGCAGGTCGTGCTTGAAGACCTCGCCGGTCGGGTCGCAGGTGTGCAGCGTGGTGAGTGAGAACTTGATGCCGTACTGGGCCAGGTTGTTGCAGACGCTCATCTTGCCGCAAAAGCTGTCGCGCCGGTCGGCGATGGTCATTTTGGCGGCGTCGTCATTAAAGGCGTGCACCAGCACCGGCACGCCCAGGTCGGCCCAGCGGATGGTGTTGGCGACGGCGCGCTCGTCGCCGAAATTGGGCAGGGTGACCAGGATGCCGTCAATGTCGTCGCGGTGCTGCCTGAACAGGTCGGCATACAGCCGGGCCTCGTTCATGCTCTCGACCGAGCCGTAAGCCGTAGCGTCTTCGGGCGCGATGACGGCCTGGATGCCCAATTCGTTCATCACATTGAGCACGGCCTTGCGTCCTTCCACGCACAAGTGCTTGGGGAAGAAACCCCGATTGCCGACAATCACGCCCAGGGTCGGTTGTTTGTTCGTAAGAGTTGCCATAGCACAATAGGTTTAGTTGAGCTATGGCAACTTGGCAAGCGGGTTTGTGCCTGTGATCTGTGCTTTGCGCGCGAGGAATCTGCAGGCTATTTGCACAGCCCGGCTTTGCACTGGCGGCCTTTTGCGCGGAAGGGCAGGGACGTGGCTGGCTGACTTCGGCCATGCCGGCAGGCTGCCACGCAAACAAGGGCTTTCAATGCTCGATCCTCAATTCCACGGCACATTCGATGTGGTCGAAGCGAGAGATGGCGTTGCGACCGTCCAGCTCAATGGCGATCACGTCAATTTGCCACTGAGCGTCCTGCAAGCCGTGCTCGTCCAGATAAGCCTGTGCTGTGGCAATCAGTGCAGCGCGTTTGCGAGGGGAGATGGTCTCAAGGGGGTGCCCGTAGGCATCGCTGCGTCGGGTGCGCACTTCGACGAAGACGATCGTTTCGTCGCGTTCGGCGACGATGTCGAGTTCGCCGTGGCCGTGGCGCCAGTTGCGCGCGCGCACCGTGTAGCCGCGCTCGGTCAGATGCCTGGCGGCAAGCGCCTCTCCCCATGCGCCGATGTCACTGCGCTTGGCCATCAGGCTTCTTCTTCCGCTTCTGGGGGATGGGCCGTTTCGCGTCCGGCAATCGTGGCGGCGATCAAGCTGACCCCCAGGCTAATCAGCCCAAAGATCAGAATCAGCCCAGGCCGAATGTCGGAGCCCGGCACTTGGCCGCCAAGCATCAGCGTGGAGATGACCAGGCCCATGATTGCGCCAATGCCCACCCACAGGCCGATGGCTGTGCCGAGCACTTTACCCACGCGTGGATCGGTGAACCCCGTCGCCGCCTTGCGCCCCGCCATGATGGCAACGAGGGCAGCCGTGGACAGATTCCCCCACCAGCCGGCCGCGAGCGCTGCCCCGGCGAGCAAGGTGCGATTGCTCTCCAGCAGCGTGAGCAGGAAGAGCTGGATCAGGATCGCGATCGCTGCCGTTGCGACGAATGACACGATCAGGTAGCGAAGTTGCAAACGATTCATGCCTAGCTGCAGATATCTGCATTATGCCTCACGCTCTGTCCTCACGTCTTGCGGATGACGCACATCACCTTGCCCTGGATCATGGCGTGGCGGGCGTCTACATAGAACGGCTTCATGGTCGGGTTTTCCGGCTTGAGCTTGAGGCGTTTGCCGTCCTTCTCGCGGTATACCCGCTTCAAGGTGGACTCATTGCGGTCGGTGAGGAAGATCGCAGCCAGGTCACCGTTTTTGACCTCGTCGGTGCGGCGCATAATGACGATATCGCCATCGTTGATCAATGCGTCAATCATCGAGTCCCCTTGCACTTCGAGGGCGTACAGGCCGTCGGCGTTGCCCACTAGGCTGCGGGCGACTTGCACGGTGTTCTCGACATCGGCCAGCGCATCCGGGTCAGGGGTGGGCGCAGGTTCGCTGGCCACGATGCGCCCAACGATCGGCACGTTGACGATGTCGTGTGCGCTGACGCGATGCGGATGAGTCAGCACCACGCCGCGCGAGCGTCGCTCGTAGCGGTTCAGGAGTTGTGCCCGCTCCAGCGCTTTCAAATGATAACTCACCATCGAGGTCGAGCTGATGCCCGCTCCCTTCTGGATTTCGCGAATAGTGGGTGGCACGTCGTGCTCGGCCACGTAACGGCTGATGAACGACAGGATTCGCTGTTGTGGCTCGGTCAGGTGTTCGGTCGCCGAGTTGGACATCCTTTCCTCCTGTTCGCGGCAACCGGCGCGAACTTTTGTTCTATCATCTGACCGGGATGATAAGCGAACAGGCGTTCTATGTCAAGCGGAGTACACAGCGAGCCACGCAGGGCCGCCCCTATGTCACACCGCCACCCGTTTGTAGGGGCGACCTTGTGTGGTCGCCTGCAAGATCTACGCCGGGTGGGCTGGCAATGGGGAGTAGCCGGTTGGAATGAGCACGCGATCCTTGATCGCGCCGACCAGATCGCCGTGCATTGCTCCTGTCGTGTGCTTGATCTCGGCCCAGCACCGGCATGGCAGCACAGGCATCACGCCCCCAGGTTCAGCCACTTCACTTCATCGGGCGTCAACGCCACATCCAGCGCCGGCAACGAGGTGAGCAGTTCGCGCAGCGTGCGTGGGCCGATCAGCGGGAAGGTCGGGAAGGGCTGGTGCAACACATAGGCGAGGGCGATGTTGATCGGCAGCACCTGACGTTTGGCGGCCAGTTCACGCGCCCGGCGCAGACGCTCGAAGTTGTCGTCGCTGAACCAGCAACGCACCCGCTCCGGATCGGCGTTGAAGTCCGGCAAAGTATCATCCAGGAAGAAGCCGCGCGCCTGTGACGACCATGGGAACAGCGGCATTTGCGTTTGGGTGAGCCAGGCGCGAAACTCCGGCGTGCTCGCGCTCAGGCAGCCTTCCCACGGCGCCTGGATCATGCGGGCCAGGCTGAAGTTGTTGCTGACGGCGCTGAAGCCTTGCAAGCCGCGCTCGGCAGCGTAGGCGTTGGCTGCCTCGAGGCGCTCAATCGTCCAATTCGACCCGCCGAAGATGCGTATGCGGCCGGCGCGGTGGTGCTCGTTGAGCACGTCCACGAACTCGCCCACCGGCACCTGGGGGTTGTCGCGATGCAGCATGTAGATATCCACGTAGTCGGTCTGCAGGCGTTCCAGGCTGATCAGGAGCTGACGGGTCAGGTCTTCCGGCGTGCAAAACGGAGTGTGCGCGCCCTTGTCCAGGATGACTACCTGTTCGCGGATGCCGCGATTGCTCATCCACTGGCCCAGCAGTACTTCGTGTTTGCCGCTGCCGTAGATGAAGGCAGTGTCGAAGGTGTTGCCGCCGTGTTCGAAGAACGCATCGCACATCATCGAGGCGTGGGCAATGTCTTCTTGATTGTCCACGCCCAGAATCAGGCGCGAGATCGGCTTGTCCAGGCCGACGATCTGACCGTAGGGCATGCGGTGGTTGGCGCGACGGGCGAGCGGCCGCCGGCTTACGGTTAGCTTCATCTCCGGCGCGTCAGCTTTCTCCTGGGCATACGTCAGGCCGATGGCTCGCCGCCATTGATCGAGCGCCCGCATGTTGCCCAGCGAGTCGTCCCAGCTCATCGCCGGCGGCGGCGCCTGGCGGCGCGCAATGTTGTGAGCCACTACGTCGGCTTCGATGGCGTAGAGCCAGGCATCCGACTTGACCTCGATGACCTGTTTCGACTCGCCGCGGCGCTGCACGACGATGTCGGTCACGCCGCCGTGGCGGGCCGGCACCCACGGCGAGGTGACCAGAATCTCACCCTCGGTGCCGAAGATGTGCACTACGCTGCGCTGGTTCAGCATCACGCCGGCGGCGACCTGAGCGATGATGCCACCCTCGAACTCCAGCACGCCGACGGCGTATTCGTCCACGCCGGTCAGCGGGTGCAGCTTACCGGCGCCGCTCACCCGGATCGGGTCGGCAAAATCGCGCCCCAGCGCAGCGCCGGCGAGCAGGCGGGCCATAGAGACGGGATAGCAACCGACGTCGAGGATGCCGCCGCCGCCCAACGCGTTGCTGACCAGGCGATGCTCCGGGCCGACGCGGGCGTGGAAGCTGAACGTGGCGTGGATCACGCCGATATCGCCGATGACCCGTTGGCGGATCAGCTCCACCAGGCGGGCCGTCTGCGGATGGCAGCGATACATGAACGCCTCCATCAGGAAGACGTCGTGTTCTCGGGCTGCCTCGACGACCGCCTGAGCCTGCGGATAGTTCAGCGCGAGCGGCTTTTCGCACAGGATGTGCTTGCCGGCCTCGGCCGCCTTGATCGCCCACTCCGCGTGCATCGGATGTGGCGTGGAGATATAGACGGCTTCGACGTCTGGATCGGCCAACAGCGCTTCGTAGGGGGCATGGCGCTTGGGGATGTTGAACTGGTCTGCGAAAGCGTCGGCGGCTGCTTGCGTCCGGCTGGCGACGGCGACGAGTGCGCCAGTGGCCGAACGTCGCACGCCGGCGGCGAAGGTGCGGGCGATGTTGCCCGTAGCGAGGATGCCCCAGTGGAGTGTCATAGGTCTGAGTTTTGAGCTGTAAGCGGCGTTTTGCGTCTTGCGTCCACGACTGCCGCCTCTGAATCTATTGATACTCCTTCTTTACCACGCCGATGAACGGCAGGTTGCGAAAGTACTCGTCCAGGTCCAGGCCGTAGCCGAACACAAACTCATCGGGAATCTCGAAGCCGAGGTAAGTGATCGGCACATAGACTTCGCGGCGGGCCGGCTTGTTGAGGAGCGCGCACACGCGCAGGCTGGCCGGATCACGCGTCTGCAACAGGCGGAGCACGTGGTCAATGGTATGCCCGCTGTCAATGATGTCCTCGACCAGCAAGACGTGTCGGTCGCGGATGTCGGTGTTCAGGTCGAGCGTAATGCGCGGCTGGCCGCGTGTGGCGCGCGCACCGATGCCATAGGATGACACGGCCATGAAGTCCACGTGGTGCGGCGTAGTGATGCGCTTCATCAGATCGGCCAGGAACATCACGCCCCCGCGCAAGATGCACACCAGCAGCGGGGTTTTGCCGGCGTAATCCCGCGAGATTTGCTCGCCCAGCTCGGCAATGCGCCGGCCAAGCTGCTCTTCCGTGATCAGCACCCGGTCGAGCAAGGCGCGGTAGCCGTCGCGGTTGATCGCTTCTATCAGGTCTGATGGATCGGGCATGGATCAAGACGAATACGACGGAATTGTAGCCCTGCGCGCCGATCGAAGGCGCGGCAACGCGGCAGCCACGGGAACAAGGGAAACTGCTCCGGACGCGATCGGCGGCGCAGGCGTCCGGAGCGAGGATAAAGCTATGCGACGGCAGCCCGGGCGCGTTCGCTCTCGACCACTGCTAGGAACTTTTCGGCTTCCATCGCAGCCATACAACCGAAGCCGGCCGAAGTGATGGCTTGTTTGAACCAGTTGTCGTGCACTTCGCCGGCGGCGAACACGCCGGGCACGCTGGTATGCAGCCGCTTATCTACAACCAGGTAGCCCTCTGCGTCCATCTCCAACTGGCCCAGGAACATCTGGGTGTTCGGCTCGTGGCCGATGAACACGAAGAACCCATCCACCGGCGTCGTCCACGTCTCGCCGGTCTTGGTGCTCTTCAGCACGACCCCGGTCACCTTGCCGTTGCCGATGATGCGCTCGACGACCGCGCTCTTGATGAACTCGATCTTGGGGTTCTGCAGGGCGCGTTGCTGCAGCGTGGCGCCGGCGCGAAACTCGTCGCGGCGATGCACGATGCGCACCCGCTTGCCGAATTTGGTCAGGAACAAGCCCTCCTGGAAGGCGCTGTCGCCGCCGCCGACCACCATGATCTCTTTGTCCCGGAAGAAGAAGCCGTCGCAGGTTGCGCAGTAGCTCACCCCGCGCCCGACGAACTCATCTTCGCCGGGGATGCCCAGTTTGCGCGGTGTGGCGCCGGTGGCCACGATCACCGCTTCGGCTTCGTATTCGCGGCTGGACGACCATAGCCTGAACGGGCGTTGGCTGAAATCCACTTTCTCGATGGTCTCTTCGACCATGCGCGCCCCGAACTTCTCGGCTTGCTCGCGCATCAGCATCGTCAGCTCCGGGCCTTGCAGGCCGTTAGGGAAGCCGGGGAAGTTCTCCACCTCGGTGGTGGTGGCGATCTGTCCGCCGAAGGCCGGGCCGACGAACACCAAGGGTTCAAGGAAGGCGCGGCCGGCATACAACGCCGCCGTCAGCCCGGCCGGCCCCGCACCGATGATTGCTAATTTGTCTGCCATCTGGTTGTGTTTGCTCCGAACTTGGACTTCAACGGCGATCGCAGACCGCTGCGATCCGCGCGCGATTCGCACGCGATCCGCGATCGTGTTTCATGTGCACTCGATTCTACCGAAGTGCATTAACGCCGCGTTACCGGAATGCGTTCGCCGACAAAAGCGGAGCGGGAGTGCCCGCCAAGGGTCCCGCAGGGGTAGTGTAAACGCCAGCCGACGCTCGGGGATGCTCGAATCTGATCCGGCCTCTCGCCATGCTTGCCGCACACCAGGCGCTCATATCAAGCGGCCATCTTCCTCTGCAACGTCTGGTAGAACAGGCTAAGCGGAAACTCGTCGTCGTTCACCTGGGCAATCCACGCTTTCGGGTCGCTCTCGTCCTGCAAGATGCGGTTGCCCTTCTGCCATTTCGAGGCGATGTTTGGCTTGACGTATTGCGAGATGAACTCGTGCGCGGCAATCCAGTACTGCACTTTGGTCATGTCTATGCCGGCGCGATATAGCTCGTCAATCTGGGTGCGCAGCTCGCCCATAGCCACCGGCAGTGCGTCCCAGTCCACGCTTAGCGTGTTGTCACGCCATTGCACCACGCCTTGCTTGTGTAAGAAGGCGAACAGCAACTGGCCGCCCAGGCCGTCGTAGTTGCGCACGCGGTTGCCGGTGATCGGAAAGCGCAGGATGCGGTCAAGCAAGATGGCATATTGCACATAGTGTGCAAACGGGAAGTCCTTCTCTAAGGCGACCGATTCGCAAAAGCTCCACAGGTCCACGCGCAGCTCTTCCAGCGAGTACATCCAATACGGCAGGCGCTGGCGGATCATGAACGGATCGAAAGGCAGCTCGCCGTGGCTATGCGAGGTATCGTGGATCAGGTCCCACAACATATAGGTCTCGCGCACCAGATCGGGCGATTGGATCCAGGCAGCCATGTCGGGGGGCATGGTGAAGTTGAGGACTTGGGCCGCCCGCGCGATCACCCGCCGATAGCGTGCGGCTTCGCGGTCGCAAAAGATGCCGCCGAAGTTGTTGGTTGCCTTGGCCACAACGGACACCGTTTCGGGGAAGAGCACGGCGCACTCGCTGGCGTAGCCATCGGTGTGGTCAAGCAAGATCAGCGGCACAAACTTGCCGTTGTGATAGCGGGTGCGCTCCAGCGCATCGAGCCAGTCCGGCCACGGCACGCGCACTAACAACGCCTCGAAGCGCGTGTCGCTGCTGCCGTTGGGCGTATACATCGGGAAGATCACCAGGTGCTCGATGCCGTCGCGACGGATCGCCTGTGGGTTGAACGCAGCCAGCGACCGCGCGAAGTCGGGCTTTTTGCAACCGCCCTCGACCCACGCCTGCAGGTCGGCGATGACGCAATCGAGATACTCGCTCAGGTGAGGGAAACGTGGCTTAAGCGCGACGATCGCCGCAGTGATGCGCGCTACCAATAGCGCGACCTGGTCGAGAGACGCTCTGGTCGTGTCGAGCGCGCCATCGGCGCTCTGCCACTGGCGCAGCGTGTTGACGGCATCCTTGAGCGCCGACCAGTTGGCATCGTGGGCGATGTCCGCAGTGGTGGTGGTTTCACCGCTGCGTTCGAAGGCGGGCGCTGCAGCCCAATAGATGATGTTGAGCCAGAGCTGCTGGTGGTCGTATTCGCCGAAGAACTCGTCGCCCACCCAGTCCGAATCGGCCACGACGACGACGCGCCCGCGGCCGTAGGTTGCAGCAGCCATCACGGGCCGATGGGGTGGTTGGGCGACGTCGGATGTGAACATCACCGGCTGGGCATCGCCGTGAACGCTAAGCACGCCGGCGCGGTAGAGACAAGCCCGACGCACGCGATTCAGCAGGCCAGTTTTGGCGACGCCGTTGGTGCTCGGTTGAGCCAGGATCCAGCTCGTGACGCGGTGATAGTGCGCGTAGTCAAAGACGGTGGCGTTCTCGACGCGGACGCCGAACTCGGCCAGCAGGTCGTTCAGGTTGTTGCCGTATTTGTCCTGTTCGGTCTCGCCGAGCACGATCAGGCCGCCGCCGTTGCGCACAAAGTCGCGAATCGCGGCGATCTCGTCATCGGCCAGGCGCGGCGAGTTCGTGTTAGTGGTGCGTTCCCACTTGCGCTCGGAGGGGTGGGCGATGATGAGCACGTCGGCCTGATGCAGCAGCTCCGCTGTGAGCGGGCTGTCGGCGTTGCGCGCCACGGCGAAGTCGCGCCGGGCCAACTCCTGTGCGGCCTGGGCGTAGGACGAGTCGAACGGGGCTTCTGGTTGCATCTGACGGGCCACCTCGGGCGAGATGGACCACGCCTCGCTATGGTATTCGTCGAACAGCACGCGCGCGATTTTGCGTTGATCGAGTTTCATCATATCCTCCTCCCCCCATGGGGCGAATTCGCCTGCCGTTTTCTGCGGAGCAGACGGCAACGTGACAAATGAATCGTTTGCCTTTACATTTTATTTCCAATTGCTCAGTTGAAAACCTGACTGGATGGAGATGTAGTTAGCGATGCGCGTTGTAGATGAAGCCCTTCACCCGGCTCT
>JAIMBB010000111.1 GCA_023511655.1 Anaerolineae bacterium | reverse complement strand
GACTCTCACGCAGTTTCACGGCCTTTGCCTTTCTACCTCTCATGACTCCCAATTATGCGATGTTTTCAACTGAGCAACAACGATTTCTTCTCCTTTCCCCAAGCTGGAAACGGCACCAGGGCCGGTAGGCTTCGTCAACGGCCTGCGCAACCTGCGCGCCTTTCGAGCGGATATCCTCGGCTTTCTCGGCCATTTGGCGCGGGAATACGGCGACTTCGTGCAGTTCGACTTCGGCCCGTTTCGCATGTATTTCGTGAACCACCCGGACCTGCTTCACCAGATCCTGGTGGAGGGAGCCGCGAAGTACTACAAGACGCGCCTCACGAAAGCGTTGTTGCGACCTTCGCTCGGCGAGGGCTTGTTGATCAACGACGGCGAGCCGTGGAAGCGCCAACGCAAGCTCATTCAGCCGGCCTTTCACGCGGCGTGCATCGCTGCCTACGCCGATACGATGGTGACCTATACGGAGCACGCCATGGCCGAGTGGCAGGCCGGCCAAACGCGCTGGATAGACCACGACATGATGACGCTCACGCTCGACATCGTCATCAAGACGCTGTTCGGCGAGCAACTGACGCCCCAGGAGCGCGAAGCGGTCGGGCAAGCGGTGGACATCGGCCAGAAGCAAGTGGGCGATGGCTTCAAGACCCTCTTCCGCATGCCGGCCTGGGTGCCCACGTCGGCCCGGCGCCGGGGCGAATGGGCCACGGGCGTGATCAACGATATCATCGCCCGGTTCATCGCGCACTATCGCCAGACCCGGCAGGACCGCGGCGACCTGCTGGCCATGATGCTGGCCGCGGTGGACGAGGACGGCGGCATGAGCGATGCTCAGGCGCGCGACGAGGCGTTTACATTGATCGTGGCCGGCCATGAAACTACGGCCAACACGCTCACCTGGGCATGGCACTTGCTCTCGCAACATCCGCAGGCCGAAGCAGCGCTGCACGCTGAGCTGGACCGCGTCCTCGGCGGGCGCAAGCCTACTTTTGCCGACTTGCCGGCGCTGACCTTCACCGAGGCCATCGTCAAGGAGACGCTGCGCCTATACCCGGCGGCCTACATCATCGCTCGCGAGCCGCAAGAGGATGTGTGCGTGGGGCGCTATGCCGTGCCCCACGGGCGTCCCATCCTCATCGCTCCCTACGTCACCCATCGCGACCCACGCTGGTTCGACGAGCCGAACACCTTCAAGCCGGAACGCTGGTTGGACGATTTGGAGAAGCGCCTGCCGAAGCTGGCCTACTTGCCTTTTGGCGGCGGGCCGCGCATCTGCATCGGCAACGCCTTTGCGATGATGGAGGCGCGATTGATCCTGGCCACGGTGGCTCAGCGATTCCAACTCAGGCTGGCGCCCGGCCGGCGCGTCGAGGTGGACCCGCTGGTCACGCTGCGCCCAAAACATGGGATGCCGATGGTGGTTCAGGCGCGCTGAGAACGTGTGGCCGTGCGTCCGTCAGGTCAGCCCTCATTCAGTTCTTCCACGGCCAGGTCGTCACGTTCGCCTTGAAAGCGCGTCTCGATCGGCCAGGCAGCAATGCCCTGCTCATTCAGCCAGCGGGCGAAAGCCCCGTTGTAACCGTGCGTCACCCAGACGCGCTCCGCGCCCGTCTCGCGCACCACGTGCACCAGGGCCGGCCAGTCGGCGTGGTCTGAGATGACGAAGCCGCGGTCTACGGCGCGACGGCGGCGGGCGCCGCGAATCTGCATCCAGCCGGAGGCGAACGCCGAGCTGAATTCGCCGAAACGCCGCATCCAGCCGGTGCCGTTGGCCGAAGGCGGCGCAAGGATGAGCGCGCTTCTGAATTCCCGCGCGTCGCCGATTTCGCCGACGTAGCGCGCCGGCGGCAGCGCGCGCAGCGTGCGATAGGCCTGGTTGACGCTCTCCACTGCACCGTGCACAAAGATCGGCCCAATGGTCGCGTCCAGGCCAGCCAGCAAGCGTTGGGCCTTGCCCAGGGCGTAGCCGAATAGCACCGACGCGCGCCCCTGCGCGGCGTTCTCCTGCCACCAGGCGTTGATCTCGGCAAAGACTTGGGCTTGTGACGGCCAGACGAAGATCGGCAATCCAAAGGTGGATTCAGTGATGAACACCTCACAGCGCACCAGCTCGAAAGGGGCACAGGTAGGGTCAGGTTCGGTCTTGTAGTCCCCGGAAACTACCCAGGATCGGCCGTGGTGCTCGATGCGCACCTGGGCCGAGCCGAGGATATGGCCGGCCGGATGCAGCGAGACGCGCACATCGCCGATGGTGATCGGTTTGCCGTATGGTATGGATTGAACGATGCCGGCCGTCGAATCGCGGCTGAGGCGCAAGCGCGCCAGCGGCTCGCTTTCTTCAGCCACCAGGTATGACCGGCAGCCCCAGCACAGATGATCGGTGTGCGCATGGGTGATCACAGCGCGCGCCACCGGCTGCCACGGGTCAACATAGAAGTCACCGGCAGGGCAATACAAACCCTCAGGCGCGAGGTGTAGCAAGTCGCTCGTCCAGGCACAGTTCATCAGAAGCACCGACGGAATTTTCACAATCGGCCGCGCATGGCGCCGCTCCGATGGCGAGTCTACCCTACGGATGCAGCGTCGAGCTTTCTGTTTGTAGGGCTGCGATTCTGCGCAAACCGTTTGGACGAACAAACGCTCGTAGCGGATTCATCATCCGAGCGCACGGCGAGCGACCGATCCATTGAGCCGCTGAATGGTATATTGCGCGATGAGCGGGGAATGATGTCGCGCAAATTTGTCACCATCGCAGCCATCGTCGTCGGTCTGACCGCAGCGGCGGTCGGCGCGAGCTTCTATGCCTATCACAGCGCTTACGATTACTTCGCCAACGAATTGACCATCCTGCCGGAGATCCTCAGCCAGCCGCGGCCGATCAGCATTGCCACGCCGAGAACCCCCGAGGAAGAGTTAGTCGTGTTGCCGAAGGCCTGGGACGGCAAAGAGCGCGTGAACATCTTGCTGTTGGGCATTGACCAGCGTGCCGGCGAACGCGAGCGCGCCTACCGCACCGACACGATGATCGTGTTCACGCTAGACCCGGTGACGATGGAAGCCGGCTTGCTTTCCATCCCCCGCGACATCTGGGTGCCGATACCGGGCAACTTCGATCAGCCCAACTATCGGATCAACCAGGCCAACTTCCTGGGCGATGCCTACGACTATCCCGGAGGCGGCATAGCGCTGGCCCGCAAGACGGTCGAGAACTTCCTGGGCGTCCCGATCCACTTCGTCGCGCGCATCAACTTCACGGCCTTCGAAAACTTCATAGATCGCATCGGCGGCATCACCATTGACGTGCCGGAGCCGATCTACGATCCCGAATATCCCACCGAGGATTACGGCGTGGAGGTCTTTTCCTTGCCCGCTGGCCTGCAGACCATGGAC
This sequence comes from Anaerolineae bacterium, assembly GCA_023511655.1. Classification (GTDB taxonomy): domain Bacteria; phylum Chloroflexota; class Anaerolineae; order J036; family Brachytrichaceae; genus JAAFGM01. The sequence continues at coordinate 10,869 of JAIMBB010000111.1, read as the reverse complement.
GGGGCCACCGCGCTGAAATATGCCCGCACTCGCCATTCGCAGAACGGTGATTTCGACCGCGCCCGACGCCAACAGCAAGTCATCCTGGCCGTGCGCGACAAGCTCAAGAATCCCCACACCCTGGCCTTGCTCATCGCCGGCGCGCCGGAGATGTTGAGCGAACTCGGCTCCTCAATCAAAACCGACATGACGCTCGACCAGATGCAACAACTCGCCGTCCTGGCCCAACGCATCGAGCGCGACAAAATCAAGTCCGAGGTGCTCGACCAGCGCTACACCGAATTCGCCACGACCCCGGACGGCTCGCAGGTCATCATCCCGATCCGCTCGCGCATCGCTGCGCTACGCGAGCGATTTTTCAGCAACCCAGTGACCGGCAATTCCGCGCTCAACTCGGCGACGCCCTAACCCACGCTGCCCCTGATCAGCATCCGTCGCAGCCGGCCCCAAGCCCAGCCATCTGAAAACAGGAGTCCCGGCAACGCGTCCGCCATCTATCTTTACTCCCTCACCCGCACGAACCAAAAGGCTGCCACTGCCAGCGCCGTGAAGACGGCGCCAACGCCCATAGCGCCGCCCAGGCCGGCCAGGCTGAATAACGGCAATGCAACCAGCGAAGCGACGATGCGACCCAGTGAATGAGTGGCGACAACGAAGCCCCCCATCGCTGTGCGCGCATCGGGAACGGCTTCGCTCACCACGGCCAGCGAGGCCACCAGCGCATACTCGAACGTCAGGAACAACAGGAACAGCGCCGCCATGGCCGGCGCCAGCCCGCCGCCAAGCACCACCACCAGCATGAACGACGCAGCATACAAAGCCGTTGCCCCCAGCACCGAGCGCCGCTTGCCGATGCGATCCACCAGCGCAATCGTGCCGACTTCGGCCACGACGTCGGCCACGCCCAACACAATCGAAACCAGACCCAACTGCGCCGGCCCGAGCGCGAATTGCGCGGCCAGCCACGGGGCATAGGTGAGCGTCGCCAGTTGGGACGAGAACGAAATCAGCAAACCGAAGACCAACAACAACACGGCCGCCGGCGTCGTCCACACCCGGCGCACGCTGCCTGCGTCGCGCAACCGCACGGCGGCCGGCCGTGGCGATACACGATGGACGAGGGCGAAGCGCAGCACCAGCCACAAGCCGATCAGCCCGGCCAGGCCGAAGGCGATGAACGGCGCCCACCAAGTGGCGCGCTCGATCAGGAAGCCGAAGACCGGCACACCGACGATCCAGCCCAAGGCCCACGACAGTTCGACAAAGCCGATGGCCGTCCCGCGCCGTTGATATGGCACGGCGTCGCCGATGAAGGCTTGCACCTGCGGCGTGAACAACGCCTTGGTCACCCCCAGAACCAGGTACAGGATCAACACCGCTGAATAGCCAGGCGCAAACGGCATCAGCCCACATGTGGCGATGAACCCACCGGCCGCGAGTATTGTGGTCATGCGCCGGCCGAGCCAGCCCTCCAACACGCCGATGACCGGCGCGACCAGGCCGGCCGCGCTCAATGCCACGGCCAGCCATCCCGCCTGCGCCGGATCGGCCCCAAAGGCCGCTGCAACGTAGACCAGGAACGGCAACGGCGCCCGGTAGGCCGCATCCATCGCTGCGCGCAGCAAAACGAGCGAGCCAATAGCCGGCGCCAGACGCACCGTCGGGGAGGGGGCAACGGCGGCCGAAGCCGTGGTGGGAACGGGCATGAATCCGGCTTACTCCAGCGGCTCGGCTTCGCGTTCCACAAGTTCGCGGAAGCATTGCATGAGTTCGCATGTGATCGGACCGGGCCGACCGTCGCCGATCGTCAGGTGGTCAATCTTCACCACCGGCAGAATCTCGCGCGAGACACTGGTGATGAAGCACTCGCGCACATGCGGCAGCTCATCGTAGGCCACGGCTTGGGTGGAGACCGGCAACAGCGTCCGCGCGACTTCGAGCACGATAGCGCGCGTCACGCCGGCCAGCACGCGTGCTTCCTCGGTGCGTAGCACTAGCTCGTCATCCCGACCGTCGCGCGGCGCAGCGGCGGCAGCCGGCGCAATCGCAAAGAAGTTGCTGCTCAGCCCTTCCAGGATGGCGCCGTCCTCGGCCACCATCAAGCCCTCGTGCGCGCCGGCGGGCAATGCCCCATATGCATCGGCTGCTGAGGCAATGAAGGTGGTGCTCTTGGCATGCGGATTGTCGCGGTGCAGCGAGATGGTGACGCACCAGGCGCCAGACTGATACAGCGCCGGCGGATATGGGGTGAACGGCTCGATGCTGACGAACAGCTCCGGCGGAGCGAAAGTGAGCCGAAAGCGCGATTCCGGATAACCGGTCGCGCGCAGGGCATGGGCGATCGCCCGGCGCGTTGTCGAGGCATCCAACTGCGCCGGCCGGCCCAACAGCGCCACCGATTCCTCCAGCCGATGGATGTGCTGACCCAGCCGCAGCACGCGGTTGCCGTGATACGTACGAAAGGTGGTGTAGGCCCCATCGGGCAATTGGGCCGACGCCGCGCGCATCGAGGGATGCTCGCCGAGCAAGCTGATGGCGCCGTCGTTGAGCCGAAAGGTGGTGACCATGACGGCATGGAGTGTAGCATTACCGCCCTGTGGCTAAGCATTGGGGCATCGTGGTGTGTGCGTCGTTCGCTGCGCTGGCTGTGCTGACCGCGTCGGTTGTCGTGATCGGTCGGCTGCCGGGCGAATGGGTGCTGGTGACCTGGGCGATCGGCACACGCAGCGATTGGCTCACCCGCGCGATCTGGGCCTTGACGTTCATCAGCTCGGCCGTTCCGACTTGGGCGCGCCTATCCGGGCGTGCACTGGCCAAGCGATGTGCTGGCCGGTTATCTGCTGGCGGCCGGCTGGTTATGCCTGGGGTTGTATCTGGCCGACAAATTGGGTAAAGTTGCGCGCGTATGTCCATCCCCGATTCGCTGAGCGACTTCTTTCGGCGCTTTGTACCCCACATCGAAGAAGAGATGCGCGCCGTCATCAACGATGGGTTGCAACCCCGGCAGTTCAACGTGATGTTGAACTACCATCTCGGCTTCGCCGATCACCACGGCGCGCCGGCCGCTGCAGCATCCGGCAAGCGCATTCGGCCGATGCTCACCTTGCTGAGCTGCGAGGCCTGCGGCGGCGATTGGCAGATGGCCCTGCCGGCGGCTGCGGCGGTGGAACTGCTGCACAACTTCTCGCTCATTCACGATGACATCGAAGATCGCGACGAGCTACGGCGCGGCCGGCCGACGTTGTGGAAGGTGTGGGGAGAAGCACAAGCGATCAACGCCGGAGATGCCATGTTCGCCTTCGCCCATTTGGCCTTGCTGCGTTCGGCCGAACGCGGCGCGCCGGTCGAGCGCGTGGTGCGTGCCATGCGCGCGTTCGACGAGATGTGCATACGGCTCACCATCGGCCAGCACCTGGACCTGAGCTTTGAATCGCGCAGCGACGTGACCGCGGAGGAATACATGCGCATGATCGAGGGCAAGACGGCTGCGCTGACTGCGGCGGCCTGTGAGATTGGGGCGCTGATCGGCAACGCGGACGATGAGACTGCGCGGGCGTTTGCTGCCTTCGGCCGCTGGCTGGGGATTGCCTTCCAGTTGCAGGACGACGTGTTGGGCATCTGGGGTGACCCGGCGCTGACCGGCAAGCAGGACAGCGACCTGGCCAACGGCAAGAAGACGCTGCCGGTGCTGTATGCCGCCGAACGCGACGCGCGGCTTCACGAGCGCTATCTGCGCGCCAGCCGGCTGACGGATGCCGAAGTGCAAACGGTGCGCGAGATGATCGAGGCCGTCGGCGGCAAGGCGCACGCCGAGCAGGCAGCCAGGGAGTCATACGCCAGCGCGCTGGCCGCGTTAGAAGCCGCGGGATTGAATAACCCCGCTGGCCAGGCTCTGCGCGCGCTGGCCGAACGGCTGGTTGAGCGAAGCCAGTAACGCAGCGCGAATGCCTGGGCTGGCCAACTCAGGAGCTTAACAAATAGATAACCACAACTAACTACAACAACGATAATAATTAGAATGCTGGAGGTGGGATGTCTTTTCGCCTAGATCGGCGCGATCGAACTACTGGCAGCCTGCAAGTAACTTCCCGTCGGCCATCGCACCGGATCATGGGAAGACTGCTCATATTGGTCAGTGTCTGGCTTGGCGGCTGCCTACCACTGTTGCCGCCCGCCAGCGACACGGTGGCGCCGCTTGCAGCCCCCAGTGACACGCCTACACCACTGCCGACGCCGATACCTCCACTTGCGCTGGCTGGCACGCCCTATCCCCAGCCAGCTCAGCCAATCGAGCCGGGCAACGCCGGCCGTGTCACCCAGCTCGCCCGCTGGGGAAAGGGAACCGCTCGCACGACAGCCTTCTCACCTGACGGCCAGACACTGGCTGTTGCCTCTTCACTGGGCATCTATCTTCATGACACGGCCAGCCTGACTGAGGTTCGCTTCATCCCGACCATCGCGCCCGTAGCTCACATTGCTTTCTCGCCCGATGGGCGAACCATCGCTTTTGCGTTATTCAACAACATCGTCTGGCTGAACGACGTCATCTGGCTATGGGACACCCAAGCCAACCAACCCCTGGGCGGCCTGAAAGGGCACATGACCCAGGTGACGGACATCGCCTTCGCGCCCGACGGACGCACGATTGCCTCCGGCTCCTTCGACTACACTGTTCGGCTTTGGGACGCTCAAACTGGCCAGCCCCTCCGAGTGCTTGAAGGGCATGGAAGAGCAGTGACGAGCGTCGCCTTTGCGCCCGATGGACGCACGCTCGCCTCTGGCGGCGAAGACGGCGCTGTCCGAATCTGGAATGCACAGACCGGCCAGCTTGTCCGCCGGCTCGAAGAGCACGATCGCGGGGTGATCAGCATCGCGTTCTCACCCAATGGTCAAACCCTGGCTTCTGCCGATGGCAAGGGAGTCATCCGGCTCTGGGACGTTCGCATCGGTTTACGCATCCGCGAGCTGAGGGGGCAAGAAGGTCGTTGGGCGAGCAGCGTCGCCTTCGCGCCCAACGGGCAAATCCTAGCGACTACCGAGGATGGCGCTGTCCGGCTCTGGGACGCCCGAACTGGCCGATTCTTGCGCATTATTCAACGAGAGGCTCGCGCCGTAGGCGGCATCGCCTTCTCGCCCGATAGCCGAACCCTCGCTCTGGCGACCGAGGCTCACACCGTCCGGCTCTGGGACGTCCAGACCGGTCAATTCCTTCGTTCACTTACGGGGTACACAAGTGGTGTAAAAGCTGTTGCCCTCTCACCCGATGGCCAAACCCTGGCCTCGACCGCCGAGGCTTACGCCATCCAACTTTGGGACGCCCAGACCGGTCGGCGGCTGCGAACGCTCAAAAGGCATAGCGACGAGGTGACGAGCGTCGCCTTCGCGCCCGACGGACGCACGCTCGCCTCCGCTGCTTCCGACGCCACCATCCGAATCTGGGACGTTCAGACTGGTCAATCCGTCCGCACGCTCGAAGGACATAGATTTGGTGTGACCAGCGTCGCCTTCGCGCCCGACGGACGCACGCTCGCCTCTGGTGGCAAATACGGCGCCGTTTTTATATGGGATGCCCAAACCGGCCAGCGCCTCCGTGTGCTCGAAGGAGGCGGGGTGAACAGCATTGCGTTTTCACCCGATGGGCAACTCCTCGCCTTTAGCGACAGAGACTACATCGTCTCACTATGGGATGTTCAGACCGGCCAACGCCTGCGCCGGTTTGAAGTTCTCAGCATGGCGACCAGCATTGCGTTCTCGCCGACTGGCCAAATCCTTGCTTCGGGCGACGTGGTGTGGGATGTCCAGACCGGTGCTCGCCTTCGGGAACTCAAAGGCGATGCTGTGGCTTTCTCGCCCGACGGTCAAATCCTCGCCTTGACTTCATCCTTTGATCAAACCAGCCAGAACCCCTTTCGAGACACCATCCAGCTCTGGGACGTGCAGACTGGCCAGCAGCTTTCGACGCTCAAGGGGCATACGGATAGGATAACCGGCATCCTCTTCGCTCCTGATGGGCGAACCCTTGTCTCGGCTTCGCAAGACGGCACGATTCGGCTATGGGGCATTCCTTGATGCTGACAGAGGAATCTTTCAGATTGCTTATCCAGCCAAATTGAAAGCCGAGCCAGCAGCCGAAGATGCCTGCGCTGGGAACTGGATTCGACCGGCCTGGATAATCCGGCTTGTCGCGCCCTGCGCGACCTGGCGCGCAGCCTGCTGGGCCGGACGAACTGAAATCAAGCCGCGCGCTTCATGGCCACCACATGCACGCCGGCGATGCGAAACAGGCCGACCAACCGCAACTTGCGCCGCAGCGTGGGCGGCGCCTGTGCATCATCAATCACTTCGAAGCCGAATTGCCGATAATATGGCACGCGTTGCACCGCGCACAGCAGATATACGTCCCCGGCTTCTTTGCTCAGCAGCGCCTCCACCAACTGCCGGCCGATGCCTCGCCCGCGATAGGCCGGCTTCACCACCAGGCTGCCGAACTCACGGCAATCGCCGTGCGGCTTGATCTGGGCGATGCCGACTATTTCCCTGCCGTCGGCGGCGACGATAAAATTCCTCCAGTTCAGCGACGTCGGGTCGAGTCGCTCCGCGAAGACCATCGCGCGAATGACATCTTGATCCGCTTCGGTCGCCGGACGCAAATAGACCATAGACAAGTGATCGCCGGCGCACCCCCGAAGGTCATTCTGCACGATGATGTGCCTGGCGAATCACAGGACGATTCTAATGTACGCAGAAATCAACGGACTCCGCATGTTCTACGAGGATCGCAGCAGCAGCGATCCCACCGGCGTGATCGTCTTCTTGCACGGCTTCCCGCTCGACCATAGCATCTGGCGACACCAGCTTGATTACTTCTCGATGCGCTACCGGTGCATCGCGCCCGACCTGCGCGGGTTCGGCGCTTCCAGCGAGCTGAAGAAGCCAGCCGAGCCGACGCCGCTCACGGTGGACACCTTTGCAGCCGACATCGTCGCTTTGCTCGGCCATCTCAACATCAAGAGCGCGAACTTCGTCGGGCTATCCATGGGCGGCTACATCGCGCTGGCCATCTGGCGACGGCTGGCCACCCGCAAGCTGGTGCGGCGCCTGATCTTCTCGAACACGCGCGCCGCCGGCGACACGCCCGAAACCAAAGCCAATCGCAAGCGCCAGGCCGAGCTGGTGCGGACGCAAGGCACGCGCCTGTATGCCGATGAAATGCTCCCTCGCCTGCTCGCGCCGGAGAGTGTCGAGCGCTGCGGCAACGAGGTGCGCCACATGATCGAGCGCACCCACCCCGATACCATCGTCGCCACGCTCGAAGCGCTGGCTGCGCGCAAGGACATGACCGACTGGCTGCGCCGCGTCCAGGTGAAGACGCTGGCCATCGTAGGGGAGAAAGACGTCATCTCGCCGCCCAGCGATTCCGAGCTGATCGCGCGCGAAGTGGACGGCGCAAAGCTGGTCGTCATCCCCAACGCCGGTCATCTCACCCCGCTTGAGCAGCCCGATGCCTTCAACGAGGCCATGTATGCTTTCCTGAAATGAATCAGTCTGCATTCCTCGCTGCGCTGCGCGCGATCTTCCCTCCCGACCGGTTGTTAATGGCGCCGGCGGCCCTGGCTGCCTACGAATCGGATGCCCTGACCGCGTTTCAGGCCCGGCCGGTCGCCGTCGTCATTCCCGAGACGCAGTCCGAAGTGATCGCCGCCGTGCAGGCCTGCCACCGCTTCGGCGTGCCGTTCGTCGCGCGCGGCAGCGGCACCAGCCTGAGCGGCGGCTCACTGCCGGTAAAAGAAGGCCTCGTCATCGCCCTCAACCGGCTCAACCGCATCCTGCGGCTCGACCCCCAACAACGCATCGCCGTGGTCGAGCCGGGCGTGGTGAACCTTGACATCACCAAGGCGGCTGCTCCCTACGGGCTGCTCTATGCGCCCGATCCCTCGTCGCAGCCGATCTGCACCATCGGCGGCAACGTGGCCTTCAACAGCGGCGGCGCGCATTGCCTGAAGTACGGCATGACCAGCAACCACGTGCTGGGCTTGAAGGTGGTCCTGCCCGACGGCGAGGTGGCCGAGCTGGGCGGCGAATCGCTGGACAGCGTGGATGCCGACTACGCTGGCCTGTTCGTGGGCAGCGAAGGCTTGTTCGGCATCGTCCTGGAGATCACCGTGCGCCTGCTGCCTAAGCCAGAGACTTACCGCACCTTGCTGGCCGCCTACCGCTCGCTGGAAGCCGCCGGCGACGCCGTGTCCAGCGTGATCGCCTCCGGCCTGCTCCCCGGCGCCCTGGAGATCATGGACAACCTCTCGATCCAAGCTGCCGAAGCTGCCGTGAAGCCCGGCTATCCGCTGGATGCCGCTGCGCTGCTCATCGTGGAACTGGAAGGCGAACGCTCGCAGGTGGAGGCAGAGTGGGAGCGCCTCAAAGCGGTAATAGACGCCTCGCAACCGTATTTGATTAAGGTGGCCCGCAACGACGACGAGCGCATGAAGATCTGGAAGGGGCGCAAGAGCGCGTTCAGCGCCGTGGGCCGGCTCAGCCCCGATTACATCGTGCAAGACGGCGTTGTGCCGCGGCGGCGACTGGGCGAGGCGCTGGCCGAAATTGAAAAGCTCAGCGCCAAGTGGGGCATCCGCGTGGCCAACGTCTTCCACGCCGGCGACGGCAACCTGCACCCGCTGATCATGTTCGACGGACGCGAGCCGGGTGCGCTGCATCGCGCCGAGGAACTTGCCAGCGAGATCATTGACCTGTGCATCCGGCTGGGCGGCTCGATCACCGGCGAGCATGGCGTGGGCATGGAGAAGCGCCAGTACATGCCGCGCCAGTTTGCCCCTGCCGACATGGATGCGATGTGGGCGTTGCGTAAGGTCATAGACCCCGACGAGCTGGCCAACCGTGGCAAAGTCTTCCCCGCTGGCGAAGCGCCCGCCCTGCGCCAGGTCGGCCCGCATCCGCTGGAGCAGGCCGGCGTGATCTCGCGCGAGTGACGACCGGACGAGCCTGAACCCGCACTCCCTTCATGTCTCCTGATATCCGCGATTTGCAGGCAGCCGTGCGCGCCCATGTGCGCGTCCAACCGCGCGGCGCGCGCACCAAGTGCGCCCCACGTGCCGACGACGCCGGCATCCTCGACCTCTCGGCTTTCTCCGGTGTGATCGAGTATCAGCCCACTGAGTTCGTCATCACTGCCTGGGCCGGCACGCCGGTCGCCGAGGTGCAGGCCCTGCTTGCGCAGCATGGCCAGTACCTGCCCTTCGACCCGTTGCTGGTCGGGCGCGGCGCCACCCTGGGCGGCACAGTAGCCACCAACGCGTGCGGGCCGGAGCGCTATCGCTACGGTGGTGTGCGCGACTTTCTGATCGGCACGCGCTTTGTAGACGGCAACGGCGCGCTCATCCAGGGCGGCGGCAAGGTGGTGAAGAATGCCGCCGGGTTCGATTACCCCAAGCTGATGGTGGGCAGCCTCGGCCGGCTCGGCATCCTGGTGGATGTGACTTTCAAAGTCTTCCCCCGGCCCGAAGCCTATGCCACCTTGCGCGTGGATTGTCCATCGCTGGAGGCGGCGCTGGCGCTGTTGCCCAAATTGACCAATTGCCCCTACGACTTGAACGCGATTGACCTGCTGATGGGCGCGGGCGGGGCTGCCGCTTTGTTCATCCGCGTGGGTGGGCTGGCCGCCGGCCTGCCGCAACGCATGGATCGCGTGCGCGCCCTGTGTGGCAGTGGCCAGGTCATCACCGGAGACGATGAGGCGCGCTTCTGGCATGCCGCGCGCGAGTTCGAATGGCTTGCGCCGGAGGAATGCCTCGTCAAAGTGCCGCTCACGCCCAGCCGCATCCCCGCGCTGGACGCGAGTGTGAGACACGCACAACGCCGCTATAGCGTAGGGGGCAACGTGGCCTGGATCGCCACGCGCGATCTTCCAGCCCTCGATGCCGCGCTCAAGGCGCTGGACCTGGCCGGCTTGGTCTTGCTGAACGCAGCCGGCGACCCGCGCATCGGCCATCATCGGACGAACGCTTTTGCCGAGCGCGTCGCGCGCGCGCTCGATCCGCACGGGAGGTTTGTGCGATGAACGGCGGGATGTCCACTACACCAGGGCGCGAAGATATGCAATGGGTGGCGCAAAGGATGGGAAGCGAGGTGTGAGAGGTGGGAAGTCATGCAACATGAAATACCGGTAGATCAGCTTGGCCCGAACGGGCAAACGATGGCCGACGCCGTGGCGGCCTGCGTGCACTGCGGCTTTTGCCTGGCCGCTTGCCCCACCTACAAGGTGCTGGGCGAGGAGATGGATTCGCCGCGCGGGCGCATCATCCTGATGCGCGACGTGTTACAGGGATCGCTTACGCCGCAGGAGGCCGCGCCCTACCTCGACCGCTGCCTGGGCTGCGTCGGCTGCGTGACGGCCTGTCCGTCCGGCGTGCGGTATGGCGAACTCATCACCGCCTATCGTGCCCACACCGAGCCGACGCGCGCGCGGCCCTGGATGGAGCGGATCGCTCGCCGGCTGGTGCGCGAAACGCTGCCTTATCCGCGTCGCTTTCGGGTCGCTGCCACGGTCGGCAAACTGGCCGCGCCGCTCAAAGGCATCTTGCCCGGCCAGCTCGCCGCCATGCTGTCGCTGCTCCCGGCCGAAATCCCGCCCACAGGCGAGCCGCTGCCGGAGGTACAACCGGCCCTCGGCGAGCGCCGCGCACGGGTGGCCTTGCTGGTCGGCTGCGTGCAACAGGTGCTTGCGCCGCAGATCAACCGGGCCACGCTGCACGCACTGTCTGCCCAGGGCGTCGAGGTAGTCATCCCGAAAGGCCAGGGGTGCTGTGGTGCGCTGGGCATGCACACCGGCGATGCCCAAAGCGCGCGCAGGCTGGC
>JAIMBB010000110.1 GCA_023511655.1 Anaerolineae bacterium | reverse complement strand
TTTTTATATGAGACAGGCCAGGCAGGGCCGCCCCTACATCACACCCCGCCACCCGTTGTAGGGGCGACCCTATGTGGTCGCCCGCGCAACCAGGGCAGCGACAACCTGCGCGCAAGTCTTGGCTGGACTCAAGCAAGCAACCTGCGGGAGGTTCTTGCCCCTATTCGTGAACGCACCCGCCGGGATATGTCCTGCGCCGCCTAGCCGCAGCTCATGGCGGAGGAGTTCGCCCTGCCCCCGGCATGTGCCCCACACATGCCGACACGCATGTCCCACTTCGCACCCGGCCCGACGATTCTCATCGCCCGCTCATCCCGCCTCCATCGCTTCTCCATAGCGAGGCGCTAGCCTGTTGTGCAGAGGCGGCTGAGCCGCAGAAACACATGAAAAGGAGATGATTGAGAATGAAAGTCCGAAGGTGGTTTAAAGCGAGTTTTGGAGCAGGTGCAGTGGCACTGGCGATTGTTGCCGGCCTGGCGTTCACGTCGCCCGCCGCGGCAAACGTCGTTGCTGCGTCGCCTCGAATCGGAGCGCAGCACTGGGGCGGCCCTGGATTGGGGCGGGGCGGAGTGAACCTCACCACCATCGCTGGGGCGCTCGGCATGACCGAGGCTGAGCTACGAACCGAGCTGCAGTCTGGCAAGTCGGTAGCCGACGTGGCCTCCGCGAAGGGGGTGTCGTTGGATACGGTGGTGAATGCCGTCATCGCCGAGCAGACGACTGCGCTGAATCAGGCAGTGGCCGACGGGCGCCTGACGCAGGCACAGGCAGATGTCATCCTGGCTAACCTGAAAGCAACGTTGCCCGGCCATCTGCAGACTCGCGTTGTGCCTGGCCTGGGTAGCTGGGGATTCGTCGGGCGTGGTCGGGGACATGGCCACAAGGGTGGCTTCGGGCTGAAAGGTGCAGCGTCGTTCGCCACCATCGCCACGACGCTCAAGATGACCCCGGCGGAGTTGCTGACCGAGCTGCGCTCCGGAAAGTCGGTGGCCGACGTGGCAGGCGCGAAAGGGGTGTCGCTCGATACGGTGATCGCTGCTATCGTTGACGAGCAGGCGAAGCAGCTCAGCGCGGCAGTGGCTGCCGGCCGCATCACACAGGCGCAGGCCGATGCTGCGCTGGCGAATCTGAAGGAGAACCTGCCGGAGTTGCTCGCGCTCAAAGGCGGCCCGTTTGGCCCTGGCTTCGGTCGCTGGCCGGGCAGGATGCCGGGCTGGTGGCCGGGCATCGCGCCGCAGCCGCCCAACACCGACACCAACCTCTAACCTGCTCGAACGGGCCGCTGTGCACGCTCGCGGAAGAGGATCAACGAATCACGAACGCCCGCGCGGAATTTGACAATTCCGCGCGGGCGAATTTGCAGCCGATGGGTCCGGGGATCCGATCAACTGCCGATGTCCGGAACGGCAAATCGTGCTTCGCCCTAAAATCTCCGGTATGTCAGCTCGCATCCTCGTGGCGGATGATGATCGGCAAATCGTCCGGCTGTTGCAGTCGTATCTGGAACGCGCAGGGATGAGCGTCTTCGTCGCCTACGATGGCGAGCAAGCACTGCACATCCTCCGCCGCGAGCGACCGGACTGCCTTGTGCTCGATCTAATGATGCCGAAGCGCAGCGGCTGGGACTTGACGCGCCTGATCCGGAGCGACGAACATCTTTCCACCACGCCAATCCTGATGTTGACCGCGCGCGTGGAGGATACGGACAAGCTGGTTGGCCTGGAGCTGGGCGCCGATGACTACGTCACCAAACCGTTCAACCCGCAGGAAGTGGTCGCACGCGTGCGGGCGCTTTTGCGCCGCGCCCGATGGAGCGCGCATTCATCGCCGCCGGCTGTGTTGCAGGTCGGCGACTTGTGCCTGAACGAACACGAGCACACGGCGACATTAGATGGGCGGCCGCTGGACCTCACGCCGACCGAGTTCGCGCTACTGCGCACGTTCATGTCCCATCCCAATTACGCCTTCACCCGCGGCGAACTGATCGAGCAGGCGCTCGGTTACGATTATGAGGGCCTGGAACGCACTGTGGATAGCCACATCAAGAACCTGCGCCGCAAAATCGAACCCGATGTTTCCAACCCGACCTACATCGAGACGGTGGTTGGGGTGGGCTATCGTTTGCGCGCCGTGCAAAACGGCGGGAGCCGGTCGCACGCAGATGTTGCCGAGGACGATGCAAGGCCATGAACCGGTTGTGGGTGCGCCTGACGCTGGCCTTCTTGCTGGTCGCCCTGCTGGTGGCGGGTTTTGCGGCTGCGGCCATCGCCTGGAGTGCCAGCCGGCAGTTTCGCGGCTATCTGGCACAGCCCGGCGTCTTCGCGCGGGGTGGGCCGCTTGACATCCTGGAAGCCCATTACGAAACCTATGGCACATGGGCTGGCGTGGCCGACTCGCTGCGGTCGGTGCGTCCGCGCCTGCGTCGTCCGGCGAATGCGTTTGTGCCTCGTCGGCCACCGTTGCTGTTGGCCGATGCCCGGGGCGCGATCGTGTATGACGAAGCAGGCGGCCGCAGCCGGCTCGGGCGGACGCTGACGGCCTTTGAGATGGACAACGCTCAGCCGATCGTCGTGGATGGGGCGGTGGTCGGCTATCTGCTCGCCGGCTCGCTTGACTTCGACCCCCTCGGCCCGTTGGAGCGCCGTTTTCTGGGCGATTTGCAGCGTTCGGTCGTCTTCATCGCGTTCGCTGCGGCAGCATTGGGTCTGATCGTCGGATTGTTCGTCAGTCGCACCCTGTCGCGGCCGCTGGCCACGGTAGCGCGGGCCGCGCACGCCTTCGCCGGGCGCGACTGGTCGCAGCGCGTGCCGCTGAAAGACACCGCCCATGTGGCCGAGGTGAGCGAGGTCGCGCAGGCCCTCAACCACATGGCCGATTCGTTGCAGCAAGCGGAGATTCAGCGGCGCAACCTGATGGCCGACGTGGCCCACGAGTTGCGCACCCCGCTCGCGGTGATCCAGGGATCGTTACGCGCTTTGCTGGACGGCGTGCATCCCTTGGAGATGAAAGAAATCGCCCTGCTGTACGACGAAACGCGGCTGCTTTCGCGGCTGGTGGAGGACGTGCGCGAGCTGGCGCTGGCCGAGGCGCGCCAGTTGCCGATGGCAATGCAGGACGTGGACGTCGGCTCAGCCCTGCGCGCGGCGGGCGCGCGCTTCTCGGCAGCCGCCGATGCACAAGGCTTGACGCTGACGGTCTCCGTGCCGGAGGAGCGGCTGTTGGCCAGGGCCGACCCCGACCGCATCGCGCAGGTGTTGCACAACCTGATCAGCAATGCCTTTCGTCACACGCCGGCCGGCGGCCGGGTGGTGCTGAGCGCCCAGGCGCAAGGTGGCCACATCCGCCTGAGCGTGCGCGATACCGGCGAGGGGATCGCGCCCCACGACCTGCCGCATGTGTTCGATCGCTTCTACCGCAGCGACAAGTCGCGCACGCGCAGCAGCGGCGGCTCTGGCCTGGGCCTGGCCATCGCCAAGTCGCTCGTCGAGAACATGGGAGGCCGGATCGGTGTCGAGAGCCAGCCCGGGCAGGGCAGCGAGTTTTGGTTCACCCTGTTGCGTGCCTGAGCGCGCCGCTGCCTCAGTGGTGCACCTTTTCTTTGCGCGCTTGCATCCATTCCCTCACCGCGGTGCTCAGCCAGTTCTTCGTCATCCGCATCTGCACCGTCCACGGCGCAGGTTCGATGTGCTTACTCAGGTAACCGTCGAACGTCAGGCGCTGCACGTCGGGATCATCGCACATCTTGGCGAAGATCTCTCGCTGCAGGTCGGAGTTGTAGCTGATGCGCTGGAGAAATTCGAGGAAGAAATAGGTGCTGCGATAGGCCTTCCACCAGGCCTTGTCGTAGTCCTTGCGCAGGTTGGCTGCGGTGGGCGCGTCCAAGTGTTTGGCGATGGCCCGAGCGGCCATCTCGCCGCTCTTCATCGCCCAGTAGATACCTTCGCCGCTGGTCTGCTGCACCAGCCCGGCCGCATCGCCCACCAGCGCGGCGCGATCGTAGGAGAGGTGTTTGCGCGGGTGCATTGGCAGGTGATGAGCCTCGAACTTCACGCTCAGCCCTTCGCCCAGTTGGTCGCGCAGTTTGTGCTTGAGGTTGGCCAGCAGTTGACGGGCCTCTTTGGTCTTGCCGGCGCCGGCGCCGATGCCGGCGGCTACATGATCGTACTTGGGGAATACCCAGGCATACAGGTCGGGTGAGACGTCGTCGCCGAGGTAAAGCGCGGCGCGCTTCTCCCAGTAGGCCATGGCATGCGCGGGCAGCCGGATGCGCTCCTGATAGGCGACAGCCATGGGCAGACGCTCCAGGCCGAGCGATTTGGCCACGACGGAATAGGCGCCATCCGCGCCGATCACGGCATCGGCTTCGATGGTGTACGTCTTGTTGCGTTTGTCTTCGTAGGTGGCTTTGATGCCGCGTGGCCCGAACTCGACGTGCTCCAGCTTACCTTCGATTAGCTCGGCGCCTTTGTTCACGGCGCGGTCGCGGATGTAGCGGTCGAACTTCTCTCGCCTCACCATGGCGATGAAGTCGGTCTCCGGCGTGGGATGGCTGCTGAGGACCGGGAATTCGCTGTAGTGTTTGGGTGAACACACCACCGCGATGGTCACTTTGCGGTCAATCAAATCGTGGGGCAAATCCCAATCCGTGAAGGCGCGGGGCGGCACAGCCCCGCCGCATGGTTTGACGTAGTTCAGGTCGCGTTCCAGCAGAATCGTCTCGACGCCGAGGTCGCGCAGCGTATTCGCTGCTGTGCTGCCGCCGACCGACGAACCGACCACGAGCACCCTGGCCATGTTCACACCTCCCAGCTAAAAATCAAAATAGCTTGCACCCAGGTTAACGCAACACGCTGCGTTTTCAAACCTCAATCACAACCCGATCGCTGCCACCAGCATGGCCCACGTGTAGGGTGGGATGCCTACGATGTTATACCGCACCGCCATCGGCTGCGTCGGCTCACGAATCATTTGCACTTGAATCCGTAACTGTGCCAACAGCAGCAGGAAGCACACGCCGGCCGCGATGTAGTTGCCCCATATCAGTTGCAGGCTGATGGCGATGAGCTGAGCAGCGTTGATGATGACGACGGCGATGCGAGCTGCAGTGGATTCGCCATACATCGCCGGGATCGAGCGAATGCCCATTTGCCGGTCGCCCGCCACGCTCTTGAAGTCGTTGATAATCATCGTGCCGGTCACGCCCAGGCCGTAGATCAATGCCAGCACCATGCTGTGGCTCGCGCTGGCGGACTGCAACTGCGGATCGAACGTTAGATGGCCGGCGATCCATGCGCACGTCTCGTAGGTCAGGCCGATGGCCAGGTTGCCGAGCCAGCCGTTCTTCTTCAGCCGGATGGGCTCGGCTGAATAAGCCAACGCGATCACGATGCCGATGGCGGCCACCATGGCCACCGGTGGGCCGAGGAAGAGCGCGACCGCCATCGCCGCCGTGCCGAGGAGGGCGATGATGGCGAACACCTGGCCACGCGTGGCTTTGCCCGATGGGATCAGCCGCTCGGGCTGGTTGATGGCATCCACTTCGCGATCGCACCAATCGTTCCACACCTGCGAGAATCCCACCAGCAGCGGCCCAGCCATCAACGTGCCGATGGCGATTTTGCCGATGCTCACGATGCTCTGCCAGGCGTCTGCGCCCAGGTCGAAGTAGATGCGATGGCTGGCAATACAGCCCACCACGAATGCCCACGCCGGCGCAAACCACGTGTATGGCTCCATCAGCGTGAACATCACCTTGAAGAAGGGCAACGGCTCGCTGGCGGGTCGCCCTCCGGCCATTTGAAGGTTGCTGTTCATTCGAATGCGTTAGTTTATTCCGAATCGCGCAAATGGCACGTCGCCATTGCAGGCATGGCCGCTGCCCCGGTGAATGGCGTTTCTTCAATCGAAAGATCCAGATAGCGCCTCGCAATACACATCCTCGATTCGGGCGACCATCTGTTCGAAGGTGAATTCGGACTGGACGCGCCGACGGGCGGCGGCCCCCATCGTCTGGCGCAACGCTGCGTCGCCCAGCCGCTGGATGGCTTGCGCCATGGCTTGCGGTTGCCGCGCAGGCACGACGAACCCGGTCACGCCGTCCTGGTTGATCCAGCTCGTCGCTGTGCCGACCTCGGTGCTGATCACCGGCAGGTTGCTGGCCATGGCCTCCAGGATGGACAGGCCGAAGGCTTCGGCGCGCGAGTTGGCCGGAGCGACGTAGATATCGGCTGCATGGTAATAGGCCGGCAGTTCCGCGTCGCTCACCTCGCCGACGAAGATCACGCGCTCGCCGACGCCGAGCTGTCGCGCCAACGCCTGCCACTCGGCTGCCATCGGCCCCGTGCCTACGATCACAGCGACCGCATCCGGCAGTTCCGGCATAGCGCGGATCAGGTCGTCCAGGCCTTTGTAATAGCGCAGCCGGCCGACGCTCAACAGCAGCAGGGTTGGGCGCGCATGGGCGGGCAAAGCGGCGAAGAGTGACCGGCGCAGCGCTTGGGCTTGAGCGTCCGTCTCGTCCTGGTCGAAGCACACAGCGTCAATCCCGAGCGGCACGATGCGGCACTTTGACAGATGATCGCGCAGCCATGGCGAGGTGCGCGCATAGGCCTCGCTGGTGGCGATGATGCGGTCGGCATGCTGGATCACGCGGCGCAGCACCGGCGCGTAAAAGCGCAGCAGCGTCCTCTGTCGTACGATGTCGCTGTGCCAGGTAAGGATGGTGCGCCGCGACCGGCCGAACCACAGATTGCACGCTTCGCCGATGGGATAGGGCGCGTGCAGGTGGGCGACGTCTGCGCCGGCCGTGAGTCGCGCGACATCGCGCGGGAATGCCGCGCTGATCGGCGTGGATTGCACGTTCAGGTGGCGAGGCGATTTGGTCACCTGCACGTTGTTGAGGACTTCTGAAGCGCGCCTGGCGTTCAGGTTGGTCGTAAGCACGTGCACGCGGTGACCGCGTTGTGCCTGTGCCTCGGCCAACTGCCGAATGTGATTCTCGATGCCACCGATGACCGGGAAGTAGTCCTTGTAAATGTGAACGATGTGCATGGCCGATCGTTCTGTGCGGCGCTTACGTGCGAAGGCGCTCGGACACCTCGCGGTAGAGGTTCATCGTCAGCCGCGCCGTCTCGCGCCAACTGAAGCGCGCTGCCTGGGCCAGGCTGCGCCTGCGGAGCTGATCGCGCAGCGCTTCGTCGCGCAGCACGTGCAGGCAGGCCGAGGCGATATCCTCTGACCGAGATGGGTCGAAAAGCCAGGCCGCATCGCCCGTGACCTCCGGCAGCGAGGAGCGATTCGAGCAGGCGACCGGTGCGCCGCAAGCCATCGCTTCCAGCGGCGTCATGCCGAAGCCCTCGTATAGAGACGGATAGACGAAGAGCGCACAGGCCGAATACAAGGCTGCGGCCTGCGCGTCGCTCACGCTTCCGACGAAGCGCACCCAGGGTTCAATGCCCAGCTCACGCGCGCGCGCCTGAGCTTCGGGATAGCGCGGATCCTGGTGGCCGGCGATGACCAGCAGAGGCGGATCGAGGGTTGGCGCTGGGCCATTGACCGCTCTCCAACCTCCAACGACCAGGTGCCACGCTTCCACCAGGCGCGTCAGATTCTTGTGCGGCTTGTTGCTGCCCAGATAGAGCGCGAAGCGATCTGGCAGGTCGAACTGGGCGCGGACGCGCGCGATTTCGGGCGCGGGTTGTGGCTTGAAGAGCGAATGCGCTGCCAGCGGCACGACCATCAGCTTGGTTGCAATGGAAGGAAAGAACTGCGCCAAGTCTCGCGCTGCCGATTGCGATGCGGTGATCAATTTGCGCGAAGCCCCGATGGCGATCTGGTGCAAGATGCGAATGCTCAACTGCGCTCGCGCCGACGGCACGTAGTTCGGATACAGGAAAGCGATGGCGTCGAAGATCGTCGTCACCGAAGGTGGGTGCGCCGCTCGCGGCCGCACGTAGTAGGGGTAGTGCATGACCGACGACTGCGGCTGCGGCACGGACGGCGCGCGCAGCACGCTGCGCAGGTCGAACACGGAGCGGCGATATTCCATCCACATCACCCGCCGATCGTGTTGTGCGCGTAGCGCGGCCAGGTCGTAGCGCGTGTTTCGCGTAGTCGGATCATGCAACACGATCAACGACTCGCCGGCTTCCAGCAGATCGGGCAACTCCGATAGCAGGTTGAAAGCGTAGCGGCCGATGCCGGGAAAGTGATCCTGTATGACGCGTGCGTCGAAGACGATGTTCATGGTTTGCGGGGCGAACGCCGTGCTTCCAGAGGGCCGATCAGCCGATCGCGCAGGCGCCGGTAGGTCAGCCGCGATACCGTATAGGCCGCGCGCCCGATTTCGGCCGAGGAGATCTTCGAGTGCCCACGCACCCGATCCTCGAAGACGATCGGCACTTCGGCGATGCTGAAGCCGAATCCTTGCACCAGGTTCAGCATCTCGATCAGGAAAGAGTAGCCATTGGAGAAGATCGAATCTATCGGCACCGTTCGCAACACCGGCGCGCGATACAGGCGAAATCCGGCCGTGCAGTCATGCGGCCGCAGGCCCAGTGCGGCACGCGCCACTGCGTTGGCCGTTTTGCTCAGAAAACGCCGGTGCAGCGGGTAGAGCACATCGCCTCCCGGCACATAGCGTGAACCGATGACCAAATCGGCTCGTCCGGCTGCTTCCAGCATGGCCGGGATATAGCGGGGATGATGCGAAAAGTCGGCATCCATCGTCAGTGCCGCATCATAGTCGTGGTCCAGCGCAAAGTGAAAGCCGGCGACGTAGGCCGTGCCGAGGCCAAGCTTGCCGGCGCGATGTACGACGCGCACGCGTGGCTCGCGCGCGGCCCACTCATCGGCCAGTTGCCCCGTGCCGTCCGGCGAGGCATCATCCACCACGCATACATCGAGCGGCAGCGCGAGCAGTTCAGGGATGAGCAGGGCGATGTTTTCGGCTTCGTTGTAGGTGGGCAGGACGACGAGGACGCGCACGGGGATGAGCAGGGCAATCGCTGAAGCATGCCGGCTAAGCGCAGACAAACGCACTGAAGCGATCGGTGGTGACCTTTAGAAGGTGGGGCGTTTGACGAGTCGCCGGCGCATCAGCCATCACAGTACTTCCTTAACGGCAGCCACTATATCATCCTTGTCGGGCAGCACGAATTGTTCCAGCGTTGGCGCATAGGGCAAGGGCACGTTCTTCGCCGCCACGCGCTTGATCGGCGCGTCGAGGTAGTCCAGCGCGTGCTCGGCGAGCAGGGCGGCGATCTCGGCACCGGGGCCGCTGCGTTTGTGCGCCTCGTGGGCGATGATCACGCGGCCGGTCTTGCGAACGCTGGCCACCAGCGTGGGCACGTCTAGCGGCACCAGCGTGCGCGGGTCAATCACCTCGCACGATATACCGTCGGCAGCCAGTTCATCGGCCGCGGCCAAAGCGTGCTGCAGCATGCCGCCGATGGCGATGATGGTGACCTGTTGCCCCTGGCGCTGCACATTGGCCTGACCGAAGGGAATGACGTAGTCGCCTTCCGGCACTTCGCCTTTGGCGGCGTAGAGCATCTTGTGCTCGAAGAACAACACCGGGTCCTCGCCGCGGATGGCGCTTTTGAGCAAGCCCTTGGCGTCGGCTGGCGTGGCCGGCGTGACGATCTTGAGACCGGGCACGTTCATGAACCACGCTTCGGGGCTTTGCGAGTGTTGGGCAGCCGCGGCTCCGGGTGCGCCGGTGGTCACGCGAATCGTCAGCGGCACGCGCGCTTTGCCGCCGCTCATGTAGCGGGCCTTGGCCACCTGGTTGATCAACTGATCGCCAGCGCAGCCCAGGAAATCGCCAAACATGATTTCGGCCACCGGCCGCATGCCCATCATGGCCGCGCCCAGTGCCGCGCCGATGATGCCGGTCTCGCTGATTGGCGTATCGAGCACGCGCGCCTCACCGAATTGCTGGATGAGGCCGGCCGTCACCCCGAACACGCCGCCCATCACGCCGACGTCCTCGCCTAGGATAAATACGCTCGGATCGCGCGTCATCTCTTCGCGCAGCGCTTCGTTGATCGCTTCGCTGTAGGTCAGGATCCTCATGGGCGGGCGGGATGATAACGCAGCCGGTCCCCATCACGAGCTGGCGCTGCTGTAGCTCAGCACAGCCCGTCGCCAGAACCACGCACTGAAGGCGAACAACAGGCCGGCCAGCATGACTGCGACGATTGTCATAGCGGCGTCCAGCCTGCCAAGCACTGCCTGGGCCGGGAAGGTGGTCATGAAGGCGATTGGCAGCACAAACGTCAGCAGGATGCGCACCAGGCCAGGAAATGTGCTCACCGGAAAACGGGCTGTGTCGAACAGCGCCCGGAACAGCTCGGTCAGGTTGTCAATCTTCACGAACCAGAACGACAGCGCGGCCATCAACAGCCAGATGCTGTAGACGATGACGAGCGCGGCAGCGAACATCAACGCGAACTGGGCGATCGCCGCTGCCCCGGGTGCGTAGCCCGCGCGACCGAGCGCGAAGAGCATGATTCCGACTCCGGCCGCGATGTCGGCCAGGCCAGAGTAGCGCGCGTAGCGCAGGGTGGCCAGGAACTGGCTGTTCACCGGCTTGGTCAGCACGAAGTCCATTGTGCCCTCGCGCACCATCTGGACGATCCGGGCGACGTTCGGTTGCAGCATCAACTGGATCGCTCCCTCGATGATTGTGGACAGCGCAACGATGATAAGTGCCTGTTCGTAGGTCCAGCCGCCCAGCGCCTCTGTCTGGGTGAAGAACACCGCGACGCTGATGAAAGCGATGCCGGCCCACACCACCCCCAAAGTGGCCTGGGCCACGAAGTTGGCGCGATACTCCAACTCCATCAGCAAATTGGACTTGAGGAACAGGGCCAGGAGGCGAAAGTAACGCATTTCTCAATTCAGGCTCCCACCGCGCTGTAGCTGCGGATGGCGATCTTCCACACGATCCACACCGCTGCGACGAACAGGACGGCCCAGGCGAACTGGATGGCAAAGCCCAGCAGCAGATGCTCCCCTGATGTGCGCCCCATCGCAATATCCACGCTGAAGTTAAGCATGTAGGGGAAGGGCAGCCAGCGCAAAATGTCCTGAGCTGCCTGCGGGAACATGGCGATCGGCGCGATGATGCCGGACAACACCAGGCGCACGCCGTAGAAGCCGTGGATGAACGCGCTGGTCTGCGTTGTCCAGAATGCCAGCATGCCGATCAGGTAATCCGACATGAAGGCGATCAGCCATGCACCCGCCACCGAGAGCACGAAGGCAAACAGGTTGAGCGGCGTGAGCGTCAGGCGCACGCCGGGCGTGGCGAGCAGCACCGTCACAGCGATGGGCAAGACAATGATCATACGCAGCAGCTTCTCCACCCAGTTCGTGGCGATTTCGCTGTGGATGGGGTGGATGGGCCGCAACAGCATGGGCGAAAGCCGTCCTTCGCGGATGGCGAAATCGAGTTCCCACGATGACCACACAGCGGTGAGGTTGCGCACGATCCAGCCGATCATGAAGTAGGTGACGAAATCGGCCGAGCTGTAGCCGTTCACGTCACCGTCGCGGCTGATGCTCAGCCACACCATGAGCATGATGACCATCAGGATGCTGCTCATCATCCAGATCACGATCTGGGCGCGATATTCGACGGTCAGTGCCCAAGCCGCTTTGCCGAGGGCGAGGTACTTCTTCCACATGGAGAGTCCGGAATCCAGGGTTCAGATGCGTCGGTCACTCAACTATACTCGCGGCCGTGTTGCGGCGCTTCGCCTACATCGCCCGGCTGTATCTCGTCTGGGTCGCCATCTATTTCTTCTGCTTCGCCTTTCCGGCGACGCTGATGAATTTCTACCTGGAGGCGTTGGGGTTCGACCGGGCCTTCATCGGTCTGTTTCACGCCGGCAGCCAGTTCGGCGGATTGATCCTGGCGTTGCCGGCGCTGTTGTTCTTCGAGCGGGTCGGCCGGCGGGTTGCGTTGGTGTTCGGCGCAGCGTTCGCGAGCGTCGTCCGGCTGCCGACCGTGCTGGCGACGTCGCCCGAGGTGATCCTGGCCGCCGAAGCGCTCAGCGGGTTCGGCACGGTGATCTTCGGGCTGGCCAGCGTGTCGTTGTTGGCCGATGCGTCCAAAGAAGACCACCGCGCGGCGCTGTTCGGGTGGGGCGATTTCGTGCGCACGATGGCCGTGCTATTGGGCAGCATCTCGGCCGGCAGCTTACCGGTGCTGGTTGCTCCTCTGCTGCAGGTGAACGGCCAGAGTGCGGAGGCGTATCGCGCGGTGTTGGTGGCGTCGTTCATCGTGCGCACGCTAGGCGCGATTCCCCTGGCATTGATCGCCTGGCATCGGCCGGTGGGGGATGACCCTACGTCGGCGCTGCCGGAGGTGCGCGCGCTGCGTTACCTCAATCCCCGCGTGTTGCTGAGCCAGCGCCCGCAGGTGTATGCGCTCGGTGTGCCGTTCATGCTGTTGCTGGTCGCGGAAGCCCTGGTGTTCACCTTCTTCAACCTGCTGATGCGAGATTGGTTCGACGCGAGCGATGCGCAGGTCGGTGTGATCATCGGCGTGAATGCGCTGATCGGCTCGGTCGCGGCGCTCTTCGCGCCGCGCGTGGCGGAGCGGATGGGCTACCGGCCGGCGATTGTGTGGGGATCGTTGACGACGGCGGCGAGCGTGGCAGCGTTTGCCCTCAGCCCCAGTTTGCTCGTCGGCACGCTGGCGGTGTTCGTCCAGGTTGCCGTGTCGCAGGTGACGCGGGTGCTATATCGCGTCTACGTGGTGAATGTGTCGCCGCGCGACGAGTATTTCATTGTCAGCATCGTGATGGCGATCGCGGCAAACGTCGGGCCGGCCATCGCGCCGCCGGCCAGTGGGTTCGTTCAGCGCGCGTTCGGCTACGGGCCGTTATTCGCCGCTTCGATTGTGCTGACGGCGATCGCTGCAGTCTTGTTCGCGCTGATCTCGCAATGGATCAGCCGAAGCTCGTCTATTGTGTCACCGGCTCCGAGCCATTCATCGTCGTCCCCAGCCCGACGACCTTCCCCGCAAACACCTCTCGAATGATGTCCTCGACGGGCGGGTCTTCAAAGTTGATGTCGTCCACCTCGATCTGGGTGAGCAGCCGGGCAGCCACTTCCGCGGCCTGGTTGCGCGGCACGTGCAATACGGCCGTCAGCCCATCGCACGATTCGACGGTGCCGAAAGGGGCAAGCTGCTCGCACGTCATGGGTTGCTCGAACTGCAGCCGCAGGATCTTGTAGGGCGCGACGTGCTCGATCAAGGCGCGGAAGTTGCCATCGTAGAGCACCCTGCCCTTATCAATTACAACGATGCGGTCACACAATGCAGTCACGTCGGCCATGTAATGGCTGGTGAGGATGACCGTGGCGCCGTGCCGGCGATTGTATTCGGCGATGAAGTCGCGGATGCGCACCTGCATCGTCACGTCCAACCCGATGGTTGGCTCGTCGAGAAACAGCACTTTGGGGCGATGGAGCAGCGCGGCCGCCAGCTCGCACTTCATGCGCTCGCCCAGCGACAACTTGCGCACTTGCTTCTTGAGCAAAGGCTCCAGGCCGAGCAAATCGTCGAGTTCTTTCAACGTCGCCTGGTATTGCGCCTTGGGGATGTCGTAGATGGCCTGGTTGACGAGAAAGGTCTCGATGGCCGGAAGGTCCCACAGCAATTGCTGCTTCTGGCCCATGACCAGCGTGAACTGTTTGAGGTAAGCGGTCTCGCGCTTGTGCGGCGTGAAGCCCATCACCGTCGCCACGCCGCTGGTGGGGTAGAGCAGGCCAGATAGCACCTTAAGGGTGGTGGTCTTGCCGGCGCCGTTCGGCCCCAGGAAGCCCACCATCTCGCCCGCTTCGATGTCGAACGATACGTCGTCCACCGCCTTGACCGTGCGGTACTTGCGCGCTACGAACGAGCGTAAGCTGCCCACAAGGCCGGGTTCCTTCTCGTGTACCTGGTAGTACTTGGAGAGATGTGCAACGTGGATCTGCGGCGCCATAAACAAAAAGATTGGAGGATCAGAGATTGCGCTCACGCTTTCAACCTCCAACCTCCAATCTTTGGACTCCCCAACCCGTGCAGGTGCCCCAAGAGAGACTCGAACTCCCGGCCTTTTGCTCCGCAAGCAAACGCTCTATCCAACCTGAGCTATTGGGGCCAGCGCGGATATTGTAGCAGATTCCGCTCTCGGCGGGTGCGTTCACGCACGGGGGCAGTGACAACCTCCCGCAGGTTTTTGCTGGCTGTCACGACTTGGATGAGCAGCCTG
>JAIMBB010000109.1 GCA_023511655.1 Anaerolineae bacterium | reverse complement strand
GATGCCCCGTCATGCCCGCGAAGGCGGGGACTGCGCGGGCATGACGATCTTGGCAGCGGTCATGATTAATTCAAGACCCGATAGGTCAACCGGAATCAGCCTGAGCGAGCCAGGCCATCGTCTCACGCAGATTCCGGTCGGCCGTTGTTTCTGTATACCCGGATATGGCCGATTCAAGCATTAACGACATGGACAACCCTGGATCGAAGCCTTTCTGCCCCACCCCCGCTACCCAAGAGCATGTCACCACCTCCCCACGTGATGACCAAAAAGAAGTGGCTCGGATTATAGAGTTCGTCCTCGCCCAGTGGCAACTCGGGCGGGCCGGCTCTGCGGTGGCGGCCGACGCCTGTCGAGCGCCCGCCGGCTGCCTGCGCCAGAAGCCGGCATAAAGCTACAGCTTGACTTGCACTCCTACCTCCGGTATAAAATCTACCAATGGTAGAAATGACGCCGGCGCGCACCCGCCGCGAGCGCGAAAAGCTCGCCCAGCGCCAGGCCATCCTGGACGCCGCGCGCGAGATCGCTGCACAAGAAGGTTGGGGCGCCGTCACCACCCGCAAAGTCGCCGACCGCATCGCATATTCGCACCCCACGATCTACGAGCACTTCGACAGCAAGGGCGCCCTGTTGGCAGAAATCACCCGCCAGGGCTACCGCCAATTGCTGGCCGCCTTGCAAACGGCGCGCCACACAGCGCCCCACCCGGCTCAGGCCGTGCGCGACATGGCGCAAGCCTATTGCACCTTCGCCTGGTCACACCGCGAGTTATACGAGGCCATGCACGGCCTCAGCGGCGTGCACGTCGAACCGGACTCGTATCGCCAGGAGGGCGAAGCCGTCATCGCCGAAGCGCGCGCCGCCCTCGAAGCCTGGGCGCGCGCGGAGAAGGTGAAGCCGGCCGGCGTGGACGACGCCGTGCTGCTGCTTTGGAGCACGCTGCATGGCATTGCTTCGCTGGCGCTTAACAAGCAAATCGTAGGCGGCAAGAAACACGCAGCACAACTGGCCGCCCGCGCCGTGGATGATCTCTTGTCGGCCTGGCGCGCGGCGAGACGGGTGTAGAAGAGTCAAGAAGCAAGAGCCGAGGGAGGCAGTGAGCGATGCTCGGTGCCCGGAGGATGAGATAAACGGAGGAAGAGATGAAGTTCAAACAACCGTTTGCGGCGAAGAAGGGCGATGCCGGCAATGGGGCGGCGACAGCCGCCGCAGGCGAGGCGTACGCGCCCGCGGCAAGACCCGCGGACAAAGCCTTCGACTATTTCGACTTCGATTCGCTGCTGAGACCGGAAGAGCGCGAGGTGCGTGATCGGGTGCGCGCCTTCGTCGAGGCCGAAGTCGTGCCCATCATCGCCGACTACTGGGAACGCGACGAAACACCCATGTTCATGCTGGAGAAACTGGCTGCCTTGAACATCTGCGGCGGTTCGATCCAGGGCTACGGCTGCCCCGGCTTCTCGCCCTTGCTCACCGGACTGGTGCAATTTGAGCTGACGCGCGGCGACGGCTCGATCGGCACCCTGTTCGGCGTGACCAGCGGCCTGGGCATGATGAGCATCTACCTGTGCGGCAGCGAGGCACAAAAACAGCACTGGCTGCCGCGGCTGGCCCGCATGGAGGCGTTCTGCGCGTTTGCGCTCACCGAGCCGTTCATCGGCAGCGACGCTGCACACATCCAGACCACAGCCAGGAAGATCGGCGACACCTACGTGCTGAACGGCGCCAAGCGCTGGATCGGCGGCGCAACGTTCGCCGACGTGACCGTGGTGTGGGCCCAGGATGACCAGACCGGCCAGGTCAGCGGCTTTCTGGTCGAAAAGGACACGCCGGGGTTTTACCCCACCAAGATCAAGGGCAAGCTGGCGCTGCGCGCGCTGCCGAACGCCGATATCAAGCTGGAGAACTGCGTGATCCCGGCCAGCAACCGGCTGGAGAAGGCCAATTCCTTCCGAGACACGGCGGCAGTGCTGCGCGCCACGCGCCTGGGCGTGGCGTGGGCAGCCATCGGCCACGCACAAGCAGCCTACGAATTCGCACTGACCTACGCCAAGAAACGCCAACAATTCGGCCGACCCATCGCCAGCTTTCAGTTGATCCAGGAGAAGCTGGTGAACATGCTGGCGGAGCTGGAATATATGAAGATCACCACCGCTCACCTCAGCCGGTTGAGCGAGACCCCCAACCGGCTGACCGACGGCATGGCCTCGCTGGCCAAGATGAACAACGCCCGCAAGGCCCGCCAGATCGTGGCCCAGGCGCGGGAGATCCTGGGCGGCAACGGCATCTTGCTCGAACATCACGTCATGCGCCACTTCGCCGATATGGAAGCGGTGTATTCGTACGAGGGCACGAACGAGATCAACACGCTCGTTGTCGGGCGCGAGATCACGGGGTTGCAGGCGTTTGCGTAAATTGGTGTCGCTGGTGTCGAGAGTGTCGTTAGTGTCAAAGAGCGACGACACCAATGACACCATTGACACTATTGACACCAACGACACCAGCGACACCATTAACACCAAACCATGAGCTACAAAATCGAGAAAGCAGTCGTCCTTGGCGCAGGCACCATGGGAGGCGGCATCGCGGCGTTGCTGGCCAGCGTGGGCATCCCAGTCACTTTGCTCGACCTGGCCGCGCGCGAGGGAGACAAGAACGGCCTGGTCAAAGCGCTTTGGGAGCGGCAACTGAAGGCCAGTCCGCCGGCGCTGTATTACCCCGACGCTGCCCGGCGCGTCACGCTGGGCAACTTCGACGACGACTTCGACGCCATCGCCCAGGCCGACTGGATCATCGAGGCCATCGTCGAGCAATTGGAACCGAAGCGCGAGCTGATGGCGCGGGTGGACGCTGTGCGCAGACCCGGCAGCATCGTGTCATCGAACACCAGCGGCATCCCCATCCACGCCATCGCGGAAGGCCGCAGCGACGACTTCCGCCGACACTTCCTCGGCACGCACTTCTTCAACCCGCCGCGCTACCTCAAGCTGCTCGAACTCACCCCCACAGCCGAAGCGCTTCCGGAAGTCGTCCGGTTCATGCGCCACTTCGGCGCACGGCGCCTGGGCAAGGGCGTAGTGATCGCCAAGGATCGCCCCAACTTCATCGCCAACCGCATCGGTGCGTTCATTGCCCAATATCGCATCCAGGCCGCCATTGACAACGGCTACACGGTCGAGGAAGTGGACGCGCTCACCGGCCCGTTGATCGGCAACCCCAAGACCGGCACCTTCCGGCTGGCCGATTTGGTCGGCCTGGATGTACTGGCCCACGTGGTGAACAATCTGTATGAGCTGGTGCCGGAAGACGAAAGCCACGCCGCCTTCGTCATCCCGGATGTGATGAAGCGGTTGATCGAGCAAAAATCGCTCGGCAACAAAACCGGCGCCGGCTTCTACAAAAGAGTGTCCACGCCGGGCGGGGCGAGCGAGTACTACGCCCTCAACCTGCAGACCATGCAATACGAGCCGCCGGCCAGGCCGCGCTTCGACGTGATCGGCGAGACCAAGGACCTGGAGCTGCCCGAGCGCATTCGGGCGATCTTCGACCGCTTCGCCGAGGACCGCGGCGGCATGTTCATCGTCGAGACCACGCTGCCGATCCTGGCCTATGCCGCACGGCGCATCCCGGAGATCGCCGGCAGCCTCGCCGATGTGGACAACGCCATGCGCTGGGGCTTCAACGCCGAAGCCGGCCCTTTCGAGCTATGGGACATGATTGGTGTCCGGCGTGGGCGCGAGATGATGCGCGAACGGGAAATTCCCGTGCCGCGCTGGGTGGACGACATGCTGGCTGCGGGCATCGAATCGTTCTACCAGCGCCAGGATGGGCGCGTGATAGGGGTATATAAGCCGCCGGAGACAGGCAGCGAGGAGGCGGAGCAGGCCACGCGATACGCAACGCGCGATGCACATGCCGCATTCCGTCCGCTCGAGCGATCCAGGTTTCACATCGCCCTGGCCGAGAATCGCGGCACACCGCGAGAGCTGAGGCGCAACGCCAGCGCCAGCATCCACGACCTGGGCGACGGCATCCTCAACCTGGAGTTCCACTCCAAGGGCAACACCCTCGACAACTACATCAACGACATGGCGCTCGAGGCGCTGGACATGTTGGAGCGAGACGAGTGGCGAGGGATGGTCGTGGCCAACCAGGGCAAGGACTTCTGCCTGGGCGCAAACATCGGGTTGTTCATCTTGCTGGCCGGCACCGGCGATCCCCATGCCATCGAGAATGCGGTCAAAGGGCTGCAGGATTATCTGATGGCCTTTCGCTTCGCCAGCAAGCCGGTGGTCACTGCGCCGCGCCAGCGCGTGCTGGGCGGCGGGGCTGAAGTGGCGATGGCCGGCGCACGCGCCGTCGCCGCCGCCGAAACCTACATCGGCCTGGTGGAATTCGGCGTGGGCGTAATCCCCGCTGGCGGCGGGTGCAAAGAGCTGCTGCGCCGCGTGGTCTCGCCGCACATGACCAACGACAAGACCGACGCGCTCGGCTATCTCCAACAGGTCTTCGAGACGATTGCCTACGCCAAAGTGAGCGAGAGTGCTTTCGTCGCGCGCGAACGCGGCTTCCTCAGCCCGTGCGACAGCATTGTGCTGAACGACGACGACCTGATTGGTATCGCCAAAGCCACCGCCATCCATCTGGCCGAGACAGGTTACACCCCACCTGACCGCAACTCCGCTTCGATCTACGCCATCGGCCGGCGCGGCAAAGCGGCGATGGAGATGGCGGTGAACAACCTGCGCTGGGGCAACTACATCACCGATCACGACGCGCTGATAGCGCGTAAGCTGGCGCACGTGTTGTGTGGCGGCGACCTCTCGACGCCGCAGTGGGTGACCGAGCAGTACATCCTCGACCTGGAGCGCGAAGCGTTCTGCTCGTTGCTCGGCGAGTCAAAGACGCAGGAGCGCATCAGCTACATGTTGAAGTATGCCAAGCCGTTGAGGAATTAGGTTGCAGGTTGCAGGTTGCAGGTGACAGATGGGAGAGCTTTTATGTCAACAATTCAACGGTTTGAAGATATTGAGTCGTGGAAGGCTGCTCGACAACTGACACGAACCGTGTATGACCTGTCCACGCATGGCGAGTTCGCAAAAGACTTCAGTCTGCGCGATCAAATGCGGCGAGCGGCTGTGTCTGTGATGTCCAACATCGCTGAAGGCTTCGAGAGCCGAACACGCAATCTGTTCGCGGACTATTTGGGTCGAGCGAAGGCATCGTGCGGTGAGTTGCGAGCGCAAGCATACGCGGCGTTGGATGCAAACTACATTGACCAACAACAATTTGATACGTTAGTCAACATGTGTATCTTGTGCAGCAAGCAGATTCATGGCTTCATAACCTACCTCAAGACAAAACCTGGATAAAGCACCAACCTGCAACCTGCAACCTGCAACCAAACGGAGGGAGATATGCCAGAAGCAGTCATCGTCAGCGGCGCACGAACCGCTGTGGGAAAGGCCATCAAAGGCAGCCTGCGGACAGTGCGGCCGGACGACATGGCCGCCGCCGCCATCCGCGCCGCCGTCGAGCGCGCGCCTGGCCTCGACCCAAAGGAAATTGACGACGTGATCATCGGCTGCGCCATGCCGGAGGCCGAACAGGGCCTCAACGTGGCGCGCCTGGCCGCCATCCGCGCCGGTCTGCCCGACGTGGTGGCCGCGCAAACGGTCAACCGATTCTGCTCGTCCGGCCTGCAGACCATTGCACTGGCGGCCAACCAGATCATGGCCGGCCAGGGCGAGGTCATCGTCGCCGGCGGCACCGAGAGCATGAGCCTGGTCTCGATGTCGGGCAACTTCTTCTCACCGAACCCAGACCTGGTCGAGGTCAATCCCGAGGTCTACATGCCGATGGGTCTGACTGCCGAAGAAGTGGCGAAGCGATACAACGTGTCGCGGCAAGACCAGGATGAGTTCGCCCTGCGCTCGCATCAAAACGCCGCCGCCGCCATTGACGCCGGCAAATTCAAAGACGAGATCGTGCCGCTCGAAGTATCGGTGACGCAGTTCGACGACCACGGCACGACGACGAAAGACTTCACCTTCGACACCGACGAGGGTGTGCGCCGCGACACCTCGCTCGAAGCGCTGAGCAAGCTGAAGCCGGTCTTCGCGGCTAACGGCACGGTGACGGCCGGCAATGCCTCGCAAACCAGCGACGGCGCGGCCGCCGTGGTGGTGATGAGCGCGAACAAGGCCAAGGCCCTTGGCCTGCAACCGCTGGCGCGCTTCGTCAGCTTCGCCGTAGCCGGCGTGCCGCCAGAGGTGATGGGCATCGGCCCCACGGTGGCCATTCCTAAGGCGCTCAAGCTGGCTGGGCTATCGCTCGACGACATCGGCCTGGTCGAGCTGAACGAAGCATTTGCTGCGCAAGCGCTAGCCGTCATCCGCGCGCTGGAGATTGACCTGGGCAAGGTGAACGTGAACGGTGGCGCGATTGCGCTAGGGCATCCGCTGGGCTGCACCGGCGCCAAACTCACCATCACCCTCCTCCATGAGATGCGACGCCGCGGCGTGCGCTACGGCATGGTGACGATGTGCATTGGCGGCGGCATGGGCGCGGCGGGCATCTTCGAGAGCGTGAATTGAGCGAGGCGACGCAGCGCGCAGCGCGACACAGCGCGCAGCCGACCACTTCAGGCCGGCAGCATCTCGCTCAGGTGCTCGCGCGCGATCGCCGGCTGCTGATCGTACAGATAACACGACGCAGCCTGCTTATCGGCCACCTGATACAGAGGCGGCAGCGCCTGCCGGCACTTATCCATCATGAACGGGCAGCGCGATGCAAACTTACAGCCGGTCTCGATGCTGCCGTGTTCCTGCTCGCGCGCCACGATCTCCGTTTGCCCCCACTTCCGGTTAATGTCGGGCCAGGGGATCGAGTCAATCAGCAGGCGGGTATAGGGATGTTGAGGATCGCGGATCACGCGCTCCACGTCGCCGGCTTCCATCACCGAGCCACGGTACAACACGATGATCGAGTTGGCCACATGATAAGCCGTGGTCAAATCGTGGGTGATGTAGATGATGGAGATGCCGTATTCGCGGTTGAGCTTGCGCAGGCTCTCCAGGATCGTCGCGCGCAACGAAGCATCCACCATCGAGACCGGCTCGTCGGCCACCAACAGCCGCGGCTTGAGCAAGAGCGCCCGCGCCACGTTGATGCGCTGACGTTGGCCGCCGGAGAGCTGATGCGGGAAGCGGCCCAGGACATCTTCGGGTCGCAAGCCGACGGCGCTGAGCGCTTCGTCCATTTTGTCGCGCGCCTCGCTCTTGCTCCTGGCCAGCTTGAACTTCTCGATCGGGACGGTGAGCAGATGATCCACCGTATAAAAGGGGTTGAACACGGCGAACGGATCCTGGAAGACCGCCTGAACCTCCTTGCGGAAGGTGATGCGCTCTTCGCCATGCAGCCTGGTGATGTCCTTGCCCTTGTACAGGATTTGCCCGTGGGTGGGCGAGATGAAGCCCAGCAACAACATCGCCAGCGTAGTCTTGCCGCTCCCACTTTCGCCGGCCACCGTCAGGATGGTCGGCCGATCGTCTTCGATCTTGAGCGATACATCGTCCAACGCGGTCGTCGCTGCTCGCGACAGGAGCCCTTTTGTGTAGATCTTTGTGACGTTGCGAAATTCGAGTAGGGGTGTCATGTTCAGATCGAGAACGCGGGAACGGCCCTGCGGCACGACCCACCTCAGCCCGCCATTCTCAACTCGGCATTCAGGCGATTGCCTTCGTGATCATACAGATGACAGGATACCAGCCGGCCATTGGGCAAACGCTCCAGGGTCGGCACGACGGTCTTGCACACCTCCATCACATAGGCGCAACGCGGATGAAAGGCACACCCAGGCGGCCGGCGGATCAGGGAGGGAGCCAGCCCAGGGATGCCTTTGAAGACCCCTTTGTTGCTGAGCGTAGGCAAACTCTCGATCAACGCACGCGCATAAGGATGCATCGGATCGGTGAACATGTCGCGCACCGGGCTGATCTCAGTGAACTTGCCGGCATACATCACCGCCACCTTATCCACGAACTGTGCCATCAGCCCCATGTCATGGCCGATCAAGATGACCGCCGATCCGAGTTGTTTCTGCACCCGGTCGAGCGTCTCCATCACCTGGCGCTGGGTGACGACATCGAGCGCGCTGGTCGGCTCATCGGCGATGATCACCTTCGGGCTGAGCAAGATGCCTATGGCGATGCACACGCGCTGCTTCATGCCGCCGCTGAGTTCGTGGGGATACATGCGCGCCACGCTGCGGCGCAGCTCTACCGATTCGAGCGCGCTGTAAATGCGCTCCTGCACTTCCGCGTCGCTCATCTCCGGCTTGTGCTCTTTGATCGCGTCGCGCATTTGCGTCTCGATGCGCAGCACCGGATTCAGGGAATTCATCGCGCCCTGTGGGATGTAGCTGATCAGGCTCAGGCGCGCTTTGCGCATTTGCTCTTCCGACAACGCGGTCAGCTCGGTATCGCCGACGAACACTTGGCCGCCCTCGATGCGACCGGGCGGCTTGATCATGCGCATCATGGCCAGGGCCATGGTGGACTTGCCGCAGCCCGACTCGCCCACCATGCCCAACTTTTCGCCGGGATACAGCTCCAGGCTGGCGTGGTCGAGGGCCAGGGCGCGGCCAGCCTCGGTGTAGTAGCTGACCTGGAGGTCTATCACGCGCAGCACGGGGGACTGTTGTGTCATTCCGTCCTCCGCACCCGCGGATTGGCCAACTCATCCAGCCCAACGTTGATCAGCGTCAACGACACGAAGATCAGCACCAGCGCCAGCGACGGCCACAGTGGCCACCACCACCAGCCATTGAAGAAAGCCGCCTGCTGCTGGGCGAACCAGATTGTGTTGCCGATCAAAGGTTCGCGCAGCGGCCCCAGCCCCAGCACGGACAACCCGAACGAGGCAAAGATGCCGGCGAACACGCCGCTGACGAAGCTGGCCAGGATGAACGGCAGCATGTTCGGCAGGATCTCCTTGAAGACGATCTCCAGGTTGCTCATGCCGGAGAGGCGAGCGACGTTGATGAACATGCGCTCCTTGAGGGTAAGCACCTGGGCGCGCATGATGCGCGTTGGGCCCATCCACGCCAGCAGCGACACGATGATCGCCATGGTGTAGATGGTGACCGATTTGCGATCTATCGAGCCGGCGATGATCACCAAAATGAGGAAGGCCGGGATCGGCAATAAGACCTCCGTGATGGCGCGGATGACGGTATCCACCGCCCCGCCGTAGTAGGCAGACAGAAAGCCGAGGATCACGCCGACGCCCGTGCCGATGGCACCGGCAATCAGGCCGATCACTGCCGTTTGCCAGATGCCTCGCACCATGACGGCAAGCATGTCACGGCCGAAGAAATCGGTGCCAAGCGGGTACTCAGCGCTGGGGGGTTGCTTTGGCTTCACAGCCAGCGGGTAGGCCCGCTTTTCCGTGTCAATGGTCAACGAGCCGATCACCGTGAACAGCGTCAGCCCGATCACAATGGCCAGGCCCAAGACCAGGCTCTTGTTGCGCCGCAGATAGCGCACCATGAGCGTCCAGCGCGAGGGGTGCTCGTAGCGCATCTGCCACGCATCCGGCTGTGGTCCGACAGCAGCAATTTGTGTCATCGCGATTCGTAACGTATCCGTGGATCGAGCAACGGATAAATCAAGTCAACCAGAAACATCAAGATGGCAATCGAAAGGATGACGAAGAGGGTGATGCCGTAGATGATGAAGTAGTCGTTTTTCAGGATAGCATCGCCGAGCAGCCCGCCGAGGCCAGGCAAGCCATACAGTTGCTCGACCAGCACGCCGGAGACGATGACGCTGCCGAAGGCCAGGGCCAGACCGGTCACCTGGGGCAACAGGGCATTGCGCACGTAGTACTGGGTGAAGATGGTGCGCGGGTGCAAGCCTTTATGCTCGGCAAAGTTCACATAGTCCTCGCCCTGGATGGTGATGCCCATGCCGCGCATGCCCAAGGCCCAGAACCCCAACGAAGCGAGGATCAACGAGATGGCCGGCAGGATTTGATGGCGCGCCGCGTCGAGGATGAACTCCAACGTCAGCGACGGCGTGACGCCTTGCGAATACGCGCCGCCCATCGGCAACAGCTTGAGGCGAAAAGCGATGAAGAAGATCAACAGCAAGCCAAGCAGGTAGGCCGGCACTGCCTGCAACATCATCAGCGGCGCCATCAGCCCTTTTACGAATTTGGGGCTGCGCGGCCAGGATGCCAGCGCGCCAAGCAAATTGCCCAGGGCAAACGAAATCAGCGTCGTCAGCATCAACAACACAATCGTCCAGGGCAGCGCGGAGAAGATCAACTCGAGCACGGTCTTGGGAAAGCGCGTCAGCGACGGCCCAAGGTCGCCACGCAAGACGCCGCCCATATACTCCACGTACTGCTGCAACAGCGGCTTGTCCAGGCCAAACTTCACCTCGTAGGCGGCGATGATTTGATCCAGGTCTTTGGGAGCAAACCCGGTCGAGCGAGCGATCTCCGCGAATCGTTCGCGAATCGGGTTGCGGGCGGACAGGCGCGGAATGAAAAAGACGATGGTCGCGGCGACCCAGACCACCGCCACCAGGAACAGTATGCGTCGAACAAGATATCCCAGTCTCATCGGAATGCACGAATCGAAGCAGCGGGGATCATAACCTAAAACGATGAGCGGCAGCCAAGAATGCCTGGCCTCCCGTGCGGGAGGCCAGACAACTCAGCGAATCGCTTGAGGACGCCGCGAACGGTGCTTCGGATCAACCGGCCGGCTTCAACGCGGCGATGACGCGCGGTCCCGTCCAGTGCCAGAACGCGCCGTTGTAACCTTCGCCGACGTTCGTCTCGGTCGGCCAGTTTACCCAGTAGGTCTGGTTGTAGGCGATGCGGTGCAGCCACTGGATGATCGGCACGTCAATGACGTCTTTGTAGTAGAACTCCATCGCCTGGAGCGCCAACTCGTCGAACTTTGGATCGCCGGCCGGATACTTGGCCATTTCCAACACCAGCTTCTCGAACTCGGGGTTGTTGTAGCGCGAGAAGTTGTTGCTGCCGGCCGTGTTGCCGGTGGGTTTGGTGTTGAACAGCTCGAACACGGCGAACGGATCGCGCAGGCTGGCCCCATGGCCGAACATGTAGAGGCCGGGCCGACCGTTAGCCATGTTGTTGTAGGCTTCCGGCGAGAAGTCCGGGCCTTCGCCGGTGTCGAAGCCGGCCTGGCGCAGCATCTCGGAGAGCACCGGCACAATGTCGGCATGGATGCCGGCGAAGCCGCTGATCTGCGTGGGCACAGTCTTACCGTCCTTCTCCCACAAGCCGTCGGCGTTCTTCTTGTAGCCCGCTTCTTCCATCAACTTGGCCGACTCTTCGAGATCAAACTTGCGCGGCTGATACTTCTCTACAATCGCCTGGACGCCGGGGGAATCGGCGAACTTCTGCAGCGGTGGATAAAGCGGGAAGGGATAGATGGTGCTGACCTTTGCGCCACCGTATACCACTTCGTCAATCTGGTCACGGTTGACCGCCCGGTTGATGGCGCGGCGCACGCGCACGTCGCTGAACGGCTCGATCTCGTGGTTCATCCACAGCGAGTTCGGCCACCAGTCCAGGTAACCGTGCGGCTCTTTGTCGCCGGTGTGGGTGGTGACCTTGGGGTTCTGCTTGAGGATGTTGGCAATGATGTCGTTGCGGAAGTCCAGAGCGGTGTCCAATTCGTTGTTCACCACGCGCTGAGCTACCACACCCATGTCGTCGCCGATGCGCTGCATGATCACGCGCTTGACTTCGGGCACGGGTTGGAAGCCGGTCTTGATGGCCCACCAGTCCTCGCGCAGGTCGAAGATCTTCTGGTTGTTGGTCCACGACACCAGCTTGTACGGGCCGGAGTGCGGCATGTCGAGGCCGCCGGGGAAGGCCGTCACATCCGCTTCCTTCTCCAGCACGTGCGCAGGCACGATCGGCCGGCCGGTGTCGAAGTGAGCGGTGAGCACGTCGAACACGAAGCGCGGCGAGGGCTGCTTGAAAACGATCTTGGCCGTCTTGTCGTCCACGGCGATCGCTTCTTTCACATACGGCGCGACGCGGCTGTGATAGTCCAGCTTGTCGTTGTCGCGCCAGGTGTTGACGGTGAAGGCGACGTCCTTCGCCGTGATGGGCGTACCATCGCTCCACTCGATGCCATCGCGCAACTTGATCGTCACCTCGGTGTAATCGGCGTTGTATTCGGGATCGCTCGCCGCCAGCCACGGATACACCGTGTCGGAGAAGGCCGCCCAGTAATACAGCGGATCCCACAGCGACGAGTTGAAGTTCTGGTGGTTGTGGCCGGCAGCAAACGGGCTGGTCACGCCGATGTTGTCGAAGTCGCTTGCGCCCCAGCCCATAATGACGGTCCGGTTGCGTGGCACTTCGGGCACCTGAACTTCGGGCGCGGGGGCTTGGGTCGCCTCGGCGGCCGGCGCCTGGGGCGCTTCGGCAGCCGGTGCGGCGGGGGCGGCCGGCGCAGCAGGCGCACAGGCAGCAATCACGGCACCTGTCCCGGCCAAAGCCGACAAGCGCAGCAGTTGCCTGCGAGTGATTTTGTTTTTCGTCATTTTGATCTTATCCTCCTGGATCGAAAAAGTTGAACAATACACGGCGACTCACCGGCGGCGATGCCGGCGAGAACTTGAGAAGTATTCCGGCGTATGGGCGAATCGGACCTCCTGGATCTCATTAAGCTGCATAGGGTTTTAGCACAAGCGCATCCGATTGGCAAATATCCCTCAGCTCTCCATCGCGCGCAGCATGTTCAGCGCCTGGCTGAGCCATACGCCACCAAAGCCCAACACGTAAATCAGCATCGGCACGACCGATAGCCAGTGGCCAAGGCGCAACATCGCAATTGTCATGCCGGCGACATACAATGCCAGCCCCAGTTCAATCCACATCGTCCAATCCGGCCGGAGCAAATAAGGCCCGGGAGTGATGCACAAGACGTCGCGGTGGAGCTTCGGCGTCCGCACAAAATCCCCGACCTCCTTTTCAACGAGTGCCCTGAGCATGGCGACGGTGTTGGAGAACGATACACCGATGCCGAGCATGAGCGACGTCGGCAGGTCGCGCACGAAGTGCAGGATTGGGCGCCCGCGCGCAGCATGCGCCACGAACATCGAGGCGATCGGCGCCAAAGTCAACGCACTGATCGCATCCACCCACATGGGCAGGCCGGTCAACTCGCCGCCTGCCGCTGCCAGCGAATCCAAGACCAGCAACGGCGTGGTGATGCTCATCGTCAAAATGAGCGGATGGATGAAGTAGCCGGTCAAATGCATCCACGCGGCGAGCTTACAGTGGAACGGCAACGGCGAAGCGGCGATCTTCGGCATCAGCTTGCATACCGTCTGTAATGTGCCGCGCGCCCAGCGCGCTTGCTGTCGCTTGTAGGCCAACACGTCACCCGGCAGCTCGCTGGGTGCTGCTTCGTCGGCCAGGTATACGCCGCGCCAGCCGCGCAGCTCGGCGCGATAACTCAGATCGAGATCTTCGGTCAACGTGTCATCTTGCCAGCCGCCGGCATCTTCGATGCACGCGCGCCGCCAGATGCCGCCGGAGCCATTGAAGTTCATGAACAGCCCACGACGGCTGCGCACCGTCTGCTCGATGATGAAATGCACATCCAACGTCATGGCCTGTGCACGCGTCAACGCGCTGACGTCGCGGTTGAGGTAGTCCCAGCGCGTCTGCGCGAACCCGACCCGCGGGTCGTCGAAGACGCGCCGTTCACAGATCAGCCGACGGAGGAAATCAGGAGCGGGCAGGAAATCGGCATCGAAGATGGCGATCAGCTCGCCTCGCGCACGGGTCAGGCCGGCTGCCAGCGCGCCGGCCTTGTAACCTGTGCGGTTGGTGCGGTGTATCCATTCGATACAAACGCCGCGTCTGCGCGCGCGCGCCACCGCCCGGCGCGCGATCTCGGCCGTGTCGTCGGTCGAATCATCCAGCACCTGGATGTGCAGCTTGTCGCGAGGATAATCCTGCGCCGCTGCCGCCGCGATGACCCTTTCAGCGAAGTAGCGCTCGTTGAACAGCGGGATCTGGACGGTGACGGTGGGTAAGCGATCAGGCGAAGGAGCCTGAGGAACAACGCGCGCGCCAGACCGGCGCGCGCCAAGATAGAGCAAGAGCAAAACCGCCTGATGGAACGCATACGCCGACAGCAAAATCAGGCATGTCGCATGCAGCACGACGATGACTTCCATGCAGGCAAGATGTCGGTCAGGTGATGATCTCTAAGAGAGCGTCCGGGAACCACGGAAGCCGGCTCGGATGCACGCCTTGCCCGTGAATGCCAAGGCCCAGGATGCCGCAGACAACCGGATCTCCGCAAGAGCGAAAGTAACGGCCGGATCGTTTCGATCGCCGGGAAACTCAAAGATTGATCGCATGTGTTTACTGAGCGTTGACAAAATCATGTCCGTTCATGAAAACCTGCAACGTCATTCCCGCGAAGCTTGTCCCCGCGAAGGC
>JAIMBB010000108.1 GCA_023511655.1 Anaerolineae bacterium | reverse complement strand
GCCTGGAAGACGTGGGGGTGCTGAGACAGCGTCAGGTAAGTGAGCATAACACCATTTTATAGGCGCTGCTGATTATCGGGAATGTTAACTACTCACCTTCACCGACAACCGACAGGATGCCTCATTGCAGGCCGGCCATTTCAACGACTTCGTGCAGGTTGCCCTCCTGCGCAGCGCGCTGTGCGCCGCCCTGCGCCAGTCGGGTGAGCTGCGCGCCCGCGATGTGGCCATCGAGGTGGTCAAGCAGTGCGGCCTGACCCTGCGCGACTATGCTGCCAACGCCGAGCTAGCCCTAGACTCGCCCGCCGCGCACGAGGTCAATCAAACCTTCACCAACCTGATGGAATATCGGCTATACGAAGACCTGCGGCGCGGCTGGCGCTTCACCCGCCCCAACCTGGAAGAGGTCGGCCTGTTGCGCATCGCCTATCGCGGCCTGGCCGAATGCTGCGCCGACGACGCGCTGTGGCATAAGGATGAGGCGCTGCGCCCGCTGGCCAATCTGGATGCCGGGGCGCGCCTCGACCTGATCCAGCGCATCCTCGATCATTTCCGCCGCAAGCTGGCCATTCGCGCGCCGATGCTCCAGCGTGAACGACAAGACCGCTTGCGCCGCGAGTGCGACAACCGCCTCAACGAATTTTGGGGCCTCGACCCCGCCGGCGACGACCTGCGCGTAGCTGCCTGGGGCAATTGGCTCGGCAGCGAGGACGGCTTCGCCCTGAACGCGCGCAGTCAGATCGGGCGTCTGTTCAAGTGTGAACTCGGCCTCGACGAGGCCGCCTACGAGCGCCTGATGCCGGCGCTGCTCAGCCTGCTGGTCGGCCAGGGCATCCTGTGGCGCGACGCAGACAACCCCAACCGCTATCAACTCGACGCCGACGCCCTGATCTGGCGACGCGGCGATAGCCGCCCGCAGCGCGACCGC
Organism: Anaerolineae bacterium; assembly: GCA_023511655.1. Lineage (GTDB taxonomy): Bacteria > Chloroflexota > Anaerolineae > J036 > Brachytrichaceae > JAAFGM01. The sequence continues at coordinate 13,677 of JAIMBB010000108.1, read as the reverse complement.
CTGCGCAACCGCGCCAACGATTCGTTGGACGCTCAGGAGGCAAACCAGTACTTCCAGGCGTTGTATCAGCTAAGCGCCGCCGAGCTGACCGCGCTCGAAGCCCGCGAGCACACTGCACAGGTGGTGGCCGCCGGCGAGCGCGAGCGCCGCGAGCGCCGCTTCCGCTGGGAAGAAAGCGACAAGGACAAGGAGCGCGATCTGGGCCGTCGGCTGCCCTACCTGGTGTGCTCGCCGACGATGGAGCTGGGCGTGGACATCGCCGACCTGGACATCGTGCACCTGCGCAACGTCCCGCCCACGCCGGCCAACTATGCCCAGCGCAGCGGGCGCGCCGGCCGGCAGGGCCAGCCAGGCCTGGTCATCACCTACTGCAGCGCCTATAGCCATCACGACCAGTACTTCTTCGCCCACCAGGCCGAGATGGTGGCCGGCAGCGTGCGCGCCCCGCGCCTGGAGCTGGCCAACGAGGCCCTGCTGCGCGCGCACATCCAGGCCATGTGGCTAGCCGAGGTCGGCCTGCCACTCGGTTCATCCATCGGCGAAACACTGGACATCGAGAGCGCCGATCTGTCGCTCAACGCCAACGCGCGTGGCCAGATTCAACTCTCGGCTGAGCGCCAGGCGCGGTTGAGGCAGGCCGTGCTGGACGTGTTGCGCGCCGACCAGCCAGCGCTCGGCGCCGCCGGCTGGTGGTCGCCGGAGTGGGTGAAGGGCGTCATCGCCCAGGCTGCCGAGCGCTTCGACCGCGCGTTTGACCGCTGGCGCGAGATGTATCGCGCCGCCGACGCGCAATTGCTCCGGGCGCAGGAAGCGTTGCGCCGCGCCCCAAAGCGCCAGGCCCAGGACGACGCGCGCCGTCAGGAGAGCGAGGCGTTGCGCCAGCTCAATTTGCTGTTGCAGCGCGACGTGCAGCGCGAAGAGAGCGACTTCTACCCCTATCGCTACCTGGCCGGCGAGGGCTTTTTGCCCGGCTACAACTTCCCTGCCCTGCCGGTGCGCGCCTGGGCGCCGCGTGGGGCGGAGGGCGAGTTCATCAGCCGCCCGCGCTTCCTGGCCATCCGCGAGTTCGCCCCGGGCAACATCGTCTATCACGAAGGGGCCAAGTGGCAGGTGTCCGCGCTGCAAGCGCCGCCGGGCGGCCTGGCCGGGCGGCGCGAGGAAATTAAGGCGTGCCGCGCCTGCGGCGCGTTCGCTGCGCGCGACCTTGACCTTTGCCCGAACTGCGGGGTGCGCTGGGACGGCCAGACCAGCGAGCTGTTGGCCCTGCTGGAGATGCCCAACGTGCGCCTGCGCCGGCGCGAGCGCATCACCTCCGACGAGGAAGAGCGCCTGCGCCGCGGCTACGACGTGCAAGTCGTGTATCGCTTCGCTGCCGGCGTCGAGCGCATCGAAGCTGATGTCAGCCCCCTGCCGGCCGATCGGGCCGGCCAACCGGTCTTCCTGCGCGCTGTGTACGCTCCCGCTGCCGAGATCCGCCTCATCAATCGCGGCTGGCGCAGCGCGCAGACCCCCGGTTTCTTCATCAACCTGGCCAGCGGCGAGGTTGTTGACCCGAGGGACGATAAATCGGAGGTCGGGCGAGGGAATGCCCGACGAGCCGAAGCGCCTGGGCCGGTGGAGCGCCTCGAACTGATGGTGCGCAACACGCAGAACATGCTGTTGCTGTACCCCGCCGCTGCGCTCGACCTGAACGCGGACTTCGTCCGAGACGACGCCCTGCTCAGCCTGAGCTATGCGCTGCGGCGCGGGATCGGACAGGTCTTTCAGCTCGAAGAGAACGAGTTGGCCCTCGACATCATCGGCCAGGACGAGCAGCGCGCGCTGTTGTTGTACGAGAACACCGAGGGGGGCATCGGCGTGCTGGCCCGCCTGATCGAGGCGCCGGATGCGCTGGCGCAGGCTGCTGTCAAGGCCTTGCGCATTTGCCACTTCGACGCGCACGGCAACGACCTCAAGCCCGCTTGCCGCGATGCCTGCTACGAGTGCCTGCTCAGCTTCGACAACCAGCAGCTAGCGCTGCGCCTGAACCGCCATGCCATCCGCGATGCGCTGATTGCGCTGAGCCAGGCGCGGACGCTGCGCCGGGTGAACGGCCGGCCCTATCACCAGCACCTGCAATACCTGCTCACCCAGACCGACCCGCGCTCGGAACTGGAGCGGCGCTATTTGCACGACCTGGCCCCAGTGAAGGCCACCGCTTGCCCGACGCCGCGCAGTACGCTGTGGAGGATCCGCGCTGCGTGGCGGACTTTTTCTACAAACCGCGCACGCTGGTGTTCTGCGACGGCGCGCCTCACGATGACCCCGCCCGGCGCCGGCGCGACGAGGCCATGCGCGAGGCGCTACGCGCGCAGGGATACGAAGTGGAGGTCATTCGTCACGGTGACGAATCGGGGTGGGTGCCGCCGCTCTGAGCGTGGTCGCTGTCATTACACCAGTGCCGGCGCACGCATTTCGCGACCGGCCCTGCCCGACGCGGACATCGGTCGTATGCGCGACAATCGCTGAGTAATCATTCCGCATGGAACTACTTTTCATCAGCCTGTTTTGCCTCGCCCCGCTGCTCATCTTCGGCTGGATTGCCTTCCAGATGATCCGCCGCATGTCTCACTTCCAGGAAATCCTGGCAGATGGCGTGGAGACCGACGCGACCGTGGTGCACAAGTACTGGCGCGGCTACGCCCTCGGTCATCGCCACCGCGTCGTCTACGAGTACCGCGATGCCTCCGGCGCAACACACCGGCACGACGAAGCGGTCTTCCCCAGCGAGTATGCGAAGCTACAGGTGGGCGATGCGCTTCGCGTGGTCTATTCGACCAAACGCCCTCACCTGTGCGCGAGCGCAGAAGCCGTGGCGCGCTCGCGCGCCGCACAGCGATGAGCCGTGCCGATGAGCCGCGCGTCGATAGGCCGGCGTAGATGAGTTGTAGCTGCGCCTGCTTCGCACACCTGGGAGCCTCGCATCCCCCGGTGGCCTGGATGATAGGCGCGCCGCCCACATCAGCGATCTCGCCAGAGCCGGAGCGTTCCTCCCCGGCCGGCGATCGTCGCGCGCGTCGCGCGATGCGCATCGCTGCGCCGGACGACGAGCGCTTCGTCGCACCGATAGCCCGTCAGCGTCAGCTCGGCGACGAAGTCCGGCGGGTCGGTCTCGATGATCAACCCATCGCCGTCGTCGCGGATACCGGTGACCTCTGCGGTCAGGTAGTGCACCAACACGCCCGGCCGCGCGCGCCACGCGATGGGCAGGATCGCCCCGCGCCGGGCGGGCAGACGGATCGCGTTGCCGCCCAACAGCGGCGCGCCGGCGCGAGCGATGGTCGTCTCGATCGGGTCGTCTTGGTAGTTGTTGACGAACAAGAACGACCCCGCTTCGCCTTCCGACAGGCGCACGTCGGCCCAGTCGCTCAGGGTGAACAGCGGCGGACAATCCATTGCGTTTGCCATGCGGTGAAAGATGTCCAGGTCGTCCAGCGTGTTGGCAGCCAGCGCTGCGCCCAGCACCATCGCGCGCCCCTTGCCCAGCGCCTTGACGAAACCGGCGACGCCGCCGTCGCGGCAGCGCGTCGCGAACGCCCGATCGAATGCGCCGGCGTAGGCTTCGACGAACGACGCCGGCACGTCCTGGTAGCCGAACGCGTTGATCGCGTCGGCTTGAAAGGGCTGGCCGCCTTCGATGCCCGCGATGCCCAGGCCGTCTTTGAGCAGCGTGCACGGTTCGCCATCCGCCGTCTCCACGCACATGCGCCCGACCAGGATCAGGCGTCCGCCATCGTGAACGTAGGTCAACAACCTGCGCTGCACGTCCGGGTCGCAGCGGCGCTCCATCATGGCCCACAACACTGGTGTCGCCTGCGGGTCGAGCCCGGCTCGGCTGAGTTCGACGGCGTCGAACGGGCGATGGGTGAGCGCCAGGCCGCGCGCGATGAAGTCGAACAAGATGACCTCGCGCTGGTGGGTGAGGATGTCGGTCGCTTCCTGGGTGAAGGCGTTGTTGACTTCGGTGGCGAAGTAGTCGAGCAAGAAGCCGATGGCGGCGACGGTCTTCGGCCGGGCCTCGACGAGCGCCCGGCCATAGGCGGCCAGCGTCCGCGACAGGCGCGGATAGCGCGCGTAATGCCGGCGGGTGGTGCCGTCTTTGCGGACGGGGTGCCCCCAGTCATGTCGCCTGACCGGGCTGAGCGCGGGGTGATTTTCGCCGTCGAAGAACAGGTAGTGGTTGATCGCGCGCATGCCGCACGAGATGCACAGGCGGCTGTGCAAGTCGTAAAGCGAGGCCTGCGCGCCGCCGAAATCCTGGTTGCCGCCGGCCTGAAATTCGATCGAAAACAACGGCTGACGCGGATCGTGCAGCGCAGCCGTCATGGCGTTGACCAACAGCAGTTGGTGGAAGTTGCCTTCGCCGATGAAGAGCGGATAGACGTCGGTGGCGCTGAGCATGCCCTCGATGCGCATCGCCTCGGACAGTTGCGACAGGCCGATGGGAAAGGTTTTGCCGCCGTTGGCGAAGCCATGGATGTTGATGACCGGCGGCACCTCCAGCCCGCAGGCGCGCACCGTCTGTCGCAAGAACTCGGCGTAGTCGCGCAGATAGCTTCGATGGAAGCGCCGGTAGTCCGCGACCACTTGCGCCGCGTGGGCCGGCTGCGGCTGCGTAATCTGGGCGCGCAGAAAATCGGCCAGGTCAGTCGCCGGATAACGCGCCGGCAGGGAACGGCCATACGCTGCCTGCAGGAAGGTGACGAAGCGGGCCAGCGTATCGGGGTTGATGTCCATCAGGTTCCTGACCCAGTGCGGCATGCCCATTTCGTTATCGAGCTGGATCAGCAAGATGCGGCCGCCGCGGGTGACCTGGCGCGGCGCGAGCACGCCGAACACGGCGCGATACCAGCGCGCGACGCATGCGCAGAAGTCGGGGTGCAGGTAGCTGGCGATGTTGCACGGCCGGCCGTCTTGTGCGATCAGAGCCACCTGGGGATAACGATCGAACACCCAGGGCGGGATGCCCTCGTTGATGGTCTCGGCCATGATGTAAGGCCCTGGACGGGCGATGATGAACAGGCCCATGTCGGCAGCCAGGTCGAGGAACCCGGCCAGGTTGCGCATGGGGTGCGAATGACCGTCGAAGTCGAAGGTGCCCTCTTCCGGCTCGTGCCACAGCCAGGGGATGTAGGTGGCGACGGCGTTGAACCCTGCTGCCTGCAACAGGCCCAGCCGGTGTGGCCAGTGCTCGGCGGGCGTGCGGAAGTAGTGCAGTTCACCGGCCTGCAGCAACATCGGTTCATCGTCCAACCAAAACAGGCCGGCGTCAACATGGAAGTCGCTCATGCTGTCATCGAATCGAAGAAGGGTGTGCCCGCGCGAGTGGTGCGGCTGGAGGACCGGCGCACGATGAGCTGCGTGGGAATGCGCTGTGGCTGAAAAGCGGCATCGCGCTCCAGGAAGTCCATCAGTTGTCGGGTGGCGGTCGCCCCCCATTCGATGCGCGACGCGCCGACGGTCGAAAGCGAGGGCTGCACGTGGCGAGCCAGTTGAATGTCGTCGAAGCCGACCACGGCGATGTCGTCCGGCGCTTTCAGACCGTGTTCGCACATCGCGCGCAGGAAGCCGATGGCCATCTGATCGTTGGCGCAGAACACGGCTTCGGGCAGGTCGCCGGAGCGAATGATGGCCTGCGCGATCGAATGACCGGACATCTCGCTGAAGTTGCCCTGATGCACCGCCACGCCCAGCCCGTGCTGGTCGGCTTCGCTCAGGAAGGTGGCCATGCGCTCGCTGTTGTCGAAGGAATCGGCCCCGGCGACGAAAGCCATCTTGCGCATGCCTTGTTCGTAGAGATGCCGGAAAGCCTCACGCACGCCGTGCGGGTTATCCACCAACACCGACGACAAAAAGTCGTTTTGCAACGGGCGATCCAACACCACGATCGGGAAGCGTTGCGACGCCAGCTTCAAGATCACCTCGTCGGACACCTTGGAGTCGAACACGATGGCGCCGTCCACCTGGCGATACATCAAGATGCGCCGCTCGGAGCGGCTGTCGGGACACACGATGAGTTCGTAGTCGGTGTCCAGGATCACTTCGTGAATGCCTTCCAGGATCTCCTCGTAGAACGAGCCGCTGAAGCGGCTGATAAACACGCCGATGGTGCGAGTCCTGGCGTGTTTCAGGTGGCGGGCGAAGGCGTTGGGGTGATAGTTCAGCTCCTCGGCGGCCTGCAACACGCGCCGGCGCGTCGCCGCGCTGACCGTGCCGACGCCGTTCAAGGCATATGACGCCGTGGTGACGCTCACGTTGGCGCGTTTGGCAACGTCCCGAATGGTGGTCATAGCGTTCTTCCTCGTTCGTGGCTTGCGCGCAAAACGGCCTTGGATAGGATCGCCTCTCGCAGCGCTTCTGCGCTCTACGGTGATGAGCGCGTCAAGCCCAGGCGCTTCAATCCTTCGCGGATATGTTCGTTTCTCATCGTGATTCGGTAGACCAGATCGTCCTCGTAGTTGGCCAGCATGAGCAGGGTGATGCCCTTGTCAATGCCGATCACGTCGCTGGCATACCAGTTCTGGCTCAAGTTATAGGCATCCTTGAAGCCATAGCGCCCCTTGAGCGGCTCGATCGAGAAGTAGTTCAGCATGGCCTGCGCGGCTTCTTCCGGCAGGAACACGATCGAGGCGATCGCGGCGTATGGCGGCACGGTGTCGTCCACCTTGTGCGCTTTGTTGTCGTAGCCGGAGGGCGGCGCGCCGTACAGGCCGCTGTATCCCTTCGGCCCATCACACGCGCTCAATCCCCAGGCCAGCGGGCCAAGCGTTCGGTATTTCTCCTGCACGTCTACTGCGAAGGCGTAGTGTGCCCGCGCCGCCTCGACGGAGTTGTCGAACCAGTTCACGCCCTGGCGGTCGGTGTAGTCGCGAAAGTCAATCCAGGCATGGCTGAACTGGTAGGTGAACAGCGAGCCGAACCACGAGTGGATGAACGGCTTGCCCTGGCCATAGGCGGCGCGGTGGCGCTTGAAGCCGTAGTAGGGGCCGTCGCCCACCGGGTATGTGGGCGAGCCGGCAGCCAGCACGTATAGCATCAACTGCTCCGCGTAAAAATCCCAGTAGCCCTCGAAGCCCTTCTCGGGGCGATAAGCCATGTAGAACATATTGCGCGATTGGTCCAGGAACCACGGCCAGTTCACCTCGCGATAGAGCCGCGTGGCTTTGGCCTGCACTTCGCCGCCGAAGTATTCGCCGGCCGTGAGCACGCCCATCAGCAGGATGGCCGTGTCAATGCTCGATACCTCGCTGTTCCAGGCGCGCCGGCCGGTGCGCAGGTTCACGAAGTGATAGAAGAAGCCGTTGACCCGCTCCATGCTCAGCAGCGTGTCGAGCGTCCCGCTTGCCCTTTCCTGCCCCTGCGCGAAGGTGATGTAGCCCTGCTCGACACCGATGGGGTAGGCGGTGAGGGCGAAGCCCACGGCTGCGATGCTGGCGATGCCCGGCGATCCGGGATGCCGGTCGCGCACCAACCCATAGCCGGCGCTGGTGGGATCGGTGTTGGCCTGTTCCCAGAAGAAGGCGAACGCGCCTTCCATCTCGTAGGCGATGACCTGCTCCAGCGTGGCCGCGGGCACGACCTCGGGCGCGATGGCGGTGGGTGAGGCCGTCGGTGTGGCAGAGGGCGGGACGGTCGGCGCAGGCGTCGGCGCGGCAACGGCCGGCGCGCCAACGGACGGCGTGGCAACGGCCGGCGTGGCAACGGCCGGCGCAGCAGTGGGCGGCGGCGCCCACCGCTGCGGCGCAATGGGCGCCGCGCTGCAGCCGGCCACGCAGACCGCCAGGGCGATGGAGATGAGCAACCTCAGCGCTTCGTGGCGCCTGGTCCCCTGTCGGGTTCGAAACGCGCCGGTGGCGCCCAAAACGGCAGGGAGGGTAATCTGGCGACGACCGAGTCTTCTATTCACCGGCAATGCCCGTCCTTTCGATGGATTCGACGAACCACTTCTGCAGCACGAAATACAACACCAGCAGCGGCAGGATGTTGAGGAAGGTGCCGCTCATCTTGACCGCCTCGTTCAGCCGGTCGAAGATGTTGACTGTGCCGGCCGGATACAGGTTCTCGTAGGCCTGGGCGAATTTGGAGAGCTGCAGGGGGAGCGTTTGCAGGCCACCCTCCAGGAAGATGACCGTCAGATACGTCTCGTTCCAATACCACACCACCGAGAAGATGAACGCCACGATGTAGGCGGGGAGGGCCGATGGAATGGCGATGCTGAAGAAGATGCGCAGGTCGGACGCACCGTCCAGGCGCGCGGCTTCTTCCAGCACTTTGGGCAACGAGATGAAGGTTTGATAGAAGATCAGGATGAAGATCGCGCTCTTGAAGCCCTGGCCGAGCGAGGCGGGGATGAGCAAAGAGAAGACGCTGCCCAACAATCCCAGATTGCGGTAGGTCAACATCTGCGGGATGGCGGTGTTCTGCGGCGGGATGATGAAGGTGGCCAGGATCAGCAGCATGATCACCCGCCGACCGGGAAATCGGTAGCGCGCCAGGCCGTAGCCCACCAGCGAGGCGACCGCCGTTTGCAACACCGACGGCCCGGCGCTGGCCAGGACCGAGTTCATCAGCGTGGTTGGGTAGTTCAACACGCGAAGGGCCCTGGCATAGTTGCCCACGTAGATTTCGTTCGGCACCCACTGCACCATCGGGTTGAGCAGATCGGCGGGGCTCTTGATGCTGGTGACGAACATGAACAGCAGCGGATAGAGGTAGACGAAGCCGATGGCGATCAGCAGGGCGTATAGCGCGGCGCTGAATACCACGCCGCGGCGCGAGCGGCTGCCGAACAAGAAGGCGCGCACGCGATCCACCACCTGGGGCAGGTGCCCGGCGTCGAGTCGAATCGTCCGTAAGGTCGTCATCGCGATCCCCTCCTCACCCATAGCATCAGCAACATGTAGACGATGCCCAGCAAAGCCACCATAGCGCCGAAGTAGATGAACGCCATGGCGCTGGCATAGCCGATGCCGCCCTGCACGGCGTAGGTCTGGTTGTAGATGTATTTGATCACCCGATTCTCCGAAAAGTGCGACAGCGTGATGATGGTGTACACTGCGTTGATCACCGTGGCCGTGGTGAGCGAAGGCAGGGTGATCTTCCAGTAGGTCTCCCAGGCCGACGCGCCGTCAATCGCTGCCGCTTCGTAGATGCTCCGGTCAATCTTTTGCAGGCTGGCCAGATAGATCAGGATCTGCACGCCGGAGAACCACAGAATGAGGATGAACGAGGTCAGCACGTATTCCAGTGGGCTGCGCAGTGCGGTGGGCAACTGGGCCAGGAAATCGGCCACGGCCGGCACATTGGCAATGCCCGGCGCCTAGGTCGCGCCCTGCGTCGCCAGCTCCTGGATCACCGGCCCGCTGGTGATCACCACCGGCAAGAAGAAGATCGTCCGAAACAGCCCTTTAAGCTTGAAGTTCACGTTGAGGAAGAGCGCGATGATCATCGAGAAGATCAGCACGATCGGCACGGCGATCAGCGTCTCGACGGTGTAACCGATCAGCAGCTCCACGAACGTGGGATCGGTGAATAGGGCGCGCGTGTAGTTTGCCCATTCCACAGGTTCCAGACGGATGCCGGTAATCGTGACGGTCACGCGGTGCAGGCCGTAACGGAAGGTCTCGATCAGCGGCCACAAAGTAAACAGGGCGAAGCCGATCAACCACGGCAAGGCGAAGCCGTAGCCGTGCAGGGCCTCGCGCGCGCGCAGGCTGAGGCGAGCGGAAGACGTGCGGCGCCCGTTCATGGCAACTCCTCCCACAGCGCGGCATCCCTGGCGTTCACGGCCATCCCGCCGCGCGAGAACGGGCGCGCGCTGTAGTTGACGACGATGTGTTTGCCGTTGGCGTAGGTGGTGGCGAACACCCCGTCGGCCAGCTTACGCCGGGCGATGATCTCCTGGCCGCGCACCGGCCCGAGCAGCGCGTTCATCCGGCGATAGGTGCGCTGGATCGGCTCGCCCCACTGGGCGTAGGACGAGGTGTAGATCCAGTTGGACGCGGTGTTCAGCATGTTGGCCGTCGGCTCGTGGGTAAGGAAGTAGGACGGATACATGCCGAAGTCCACATGTCGCAAAACGTCCTCTTGCATGTCGGAGGAGAAATTGAGCGCCTCGCCGTAGTAGGGCACGTAGCCGGCCAGCACGATCGGCAGAAAGGGGACCGCTTCGTGAGTGAAGATGTAGCCATTGTCGCCCAGCGGCATATCGTAGTAGGCTTGCATCCGATCGAACATGTAATCGTTCGGCCGATAAAAGCCCAGCCGGATCGGGTATTGCGCCAGCAACGCCTGATAAGCCGCGACGGCCTGTTCGCGGTTACGCGTGTGCCCCCGCCTGAAGTCGCTGTACAACACCGAGCCGATGCCGTCCAACGCCAGGCCGAACCCCGCGCGCGCCACGTCCTCGGCCAGCGGGGCATAGCGCCGCTGGAGCGCGTCGAAGGTGAGATAGAACAGGCCGACGTTGGTGATGGCCATCGCCAGATCGTTGCGCGGCGAGTAGCCAGGCTCGTCCGGCGCAGCGGACTGCGGATCGAGGTAGAGGGCAAAGCGCCCACTGCGCCCGGCGACGTCTTGTGCCAACGCGCGCAGTTCGTCCAGGTTGCCCAATTCGCGTTCCAACACCAGGCGGGTGGGCGGCATACTGGACGCGCCGAGCGGCTGCCAGCCGTGGTAGATCACTTCCGGGTTGGTCAAGTCCAGACCGGCCAGGATCTGCCGCGCCTGTTGAATGGTCGTCATCGGCACAAAGCGATGCCACAGCAAGATCTTCTCTTTGTCGCCGCCCAGAAACTCCAACCGGATGCCGATGTTCGGACTGGGATCGAGCCGTCGCTGCAAAAGACCTCTCTCGATGAGGTATTGGCGATAGCTGCGCGCCATGCCGACGTAATCGGCATCGGCGCCGGCCAGGAAGCGGTAGCGCAGCAGCACATCGAAGGCGTTGGTTTGCGCCTGCAGCGTGATGACGCCCGCGCCTGAGCGGTTGGTCGCCTGGAAGTAACTCTCGTTGTAGACGAAGGCGTTGTAGGCGAAGTTGAAGTTGGTGATGATGCCGGCCGGATGCGCATGCAGTTCACCATAGGGCGCGCCGCGCTCGACGATCGCCAGGAAGGCGTTTTGCCCCTCGCCATGCACCATGCCAAAGACGGGGAGGGAAATCGGATACGGCCGTTTGATGGCCGGGTCGGATGGCAATACGCCGCTCATGCCCAGGTCGGGGCCGTAATAGCGACCATAGAACATGTTGCGGGCCTTGGTCGAATCGGCGAAGCGCACCAGGCTGCCGATGCCGTCCGGCAGGAAGAGATAGCCGGGTGTCTCGCTGCCGCGCGTCGCACCGAAGAATGGGTACACATGCAACAAGCCCAGCTTGAAATCGGGATTGGCCTCGCGGATGGTGGTGAACGGCACCTCGACGCGCACGCCGTCGGTTTCCAACTGGAGCCTGAGGCCGACGGTGATCCCAAGGTCCGAAAACGTCACGGTTGCTGAGATGCCCTGTGCGATCGGCGCCACATCCAGCGTGTGCGCGGCGTTGGTGATGGAGGCGCGCCGATTGATCGCCTTGCGGTCCAGGTACTCGATGCTGATGCCGCTTTGGGCGAAGGCCAGCCAGGAGCGGTTCAGCCGGTCGGCCGGCGCTTTCTCGCCCAGCGTGGCGTGCCACACATATCCGTTGCGCTTGTCCAGCACCTTGAAGCCCAGCGTGGCGAAGTCCACGTGGAGTTGGAAGGAGGCGTTCTCGGCGACCGGCCGGTAGGAGTCCGGGATTTCTGCTGCAGGGGAATGCTGCGGTGCGCCCCCGCTCCCGGTGGGGGCGGCGGACACGGTCGCTGCGCCGCGCCGCGCGAAATCGCCGGCGGCCGACAAGACAGTGCCTTGCGGATGGAGCATCCCGCCCAGCAGCAGGGCCGCCATCGCTGCGCACCGGAACAGTCGCTGCAAGTCAGCCACGCAGCCCTGCCTCCTGGACGACGGCCGAGATGAATTCGAAAAGCTGGTCGAACAGCACATACAAGATGTAGGCGGTCAACAAAAGCATCGCCATCGTAAACAGAGTGACCAGGATGTTGCGCACCGTCTCGGAGAGGGTGTAGTTGTGAATCTCCTTGACCATGAGGAACAGCATCAACCCGACCCAGGCCCACACCAGGTTGACCGAGAACTCGTAGAGGAAGACTTCGTTGAGCGTCAGGGCATTCGAAAGCAGCGCGATCGGCAGGGCGAACAAGGCGTATGGGAACAGGCTGTAGGCCGTGCCGATGACGACGTCGCGCAGGCGGCCTTCGCCGTCGCTGATGGTGGACACCAGATAGTTGGCAGCGTTCCACAGGAACAGCGCCGCGACGACGTATGCCACTTCCATCTCGGCGCGGATTTCGGTCGGGTTGGCATACGGGTTGAAGATGAAACCGGTGAGATACAGCGAGGCGACGCGGACGACGATCACCCAACCGTAGAGGATGAACGCGAAGACCAGGCTGCCGCGTAGCTTAGCTTTGATGTAATAGAAGCTGTCGGCCGGCTGCTTGATGAAGCGAAAGAGGAAGACGAAATCGTCCACCGGCTTCAGGCGGCCCAGCGCGCGCAGGCGCTGCCGGAGCGGCGCCAGCCAGTCGTGGCGGCGTCGCAGCCGACCAAATGCGCTGCCGGCCACCCACAGGCCGAAGGCGCCGATCATGGCGTTTGCCAGGTGGCGTTGCAAGGCGGCGTTGCGCAGTTCCCAGAACGCCTGCGAGTAACCGCGGCGATCCTCGGCGTAGCGATAGGTGCGCAACGCATCGGCGTAGTGGCCTTGCTTGTAGTAGGCGTCGGCGATGGCCTGATAAGCCATGATGAACAGGCCGTTGTAGGTCAACACTTCCTCGAAATAGGGCTTGGCCTCCTCGTACAAACCCTCCATGTACAACTTCACGCCGTCGTGGACGCGCCGCGCGAAATCCGTCACCCGATAGACCACGACGGCGTTCTTGTCCTTGTCCAGCACGTAGAGCTGGTCTCGAAAACGCTCGATGGCTGTCGGGTTGCTCAGCGTGCCCAGCCGCTGTTCGCCTCGATCCGGCGCGCCAAACATGAACAAGAGCGTGCCGTTCAGGTCGTACTCGTAGATTTGTCCGTTGGCATCAACCGCCAGCAACAGGCCGTCCTCGCCGACCTGAATATCGCGGAAGGTGCTGGAGCCGTATACGTCGTGAAAGAGGTTGCGGCCGGCGATGGTGAACTTGCGCAGGCTTCTCTCCCTGGTCGTCCCGGCGGTGGCGGTGTAAACCAGCGAACGCTGGTCAATCGCGACGTTGGACGGCGAAGCGGCCTCGGTCTTGACGAACTGCTCCAGTTGTTCTCGGGTCAGGAACAGCCGCTGCAAGATCATCTTGAGCGACATCTCGGCCGCGTTGGCCCCGAAGTAGCCGATGAAATTGCCCTCGGCGTTCATCAGCGCCAGGCCGTCCACCGATCCTTCGCTGACCACGTAGAGATTCTTGCGGACGTCCACGGCCAGCTTGCGCGGCAGGAACTGGCGGTGTTTGCCGAACAGCGGCTCGGCAGGCCGCCCGAACGATCGGCGCAGCCGGCCGTCCGGCTCGAAGATGGCGACGATGTCGTTGCCGGCGTCGGCGACGTAGACCACCCCGT
>JAIMBB010000011.1 GCA_023511655.1 Anaerolineae bacterium | reverse complement strand
GCCCGTTGTAGGGGCGACCCTATGTGGTCGCCCGCGCAAGTAGGGCAGCAACAGCCGCCTTCCCGCAGGTCTGGGCTCGACTTAAGCAAGCAGCTTGCGGGAGGTTCTTGCCCCTATTCGTGAACGCACCCGATGCAGCCAGCTCACCGCGGGATTTAGAATTGCCTGTGCCGTGCTTTCAGCGAAAGAGTTTCATCGGCGCCGGCGGGAACGCATGTGGGCCGCTCGGGAAGCCGAGCGGCTGGCATGGTTGCACCGCGCCACAGAAGCGATCACTCAGCTTGCGCCGGAGCATCCCGGCCTACGCTGCGCAATTCTCTTCGGATCGGTGACGATGCCCGGCCGATTCGGCCCGCGCTCGGATATTGACGTGGCTGTCCTCTGTGATACCGTCGAACAAGAAAGCGCGTTTTGGAAAGCGCTCGAAGCGGCGCTGCACCGCGACGTAGATGTGAGACCATTGACCGGTGCCATCGCCGACACAGCGCTGCGAAGCGGAGTGCGCGTATATGGATGACAAAATCATCGTGCTGCGTGGCGCAATACGCAGCGACCTGGACACAATCGAGCGGATCTATAAGGAACTCGAACGTCATCCAATTTCTTCCGAGTCATCGGACGACGAGCTAATCGTAGTGGCTTACCATCTGCACAACCTATACAACGCCTTCGAGAACATTTTCGTTAACATCGCCTCCACATTCGAGAATTCCATTGACCCGCTTGACAGGTGGCATGCACAACTCCTTGAACGCATGCGCCTCGATGTTTCACCACTGCGCCCGGCGGTCATAGATGAAGACGCTTACGACTTGCTCGACGAGCTACGCCGCTTTCGTCACGTCTTCCGGCATGCCTACTCAATCCGATTGGACGCCGATCGTCTGCAACTGGTGCTGCGCAAAGCGATGAAACTTAGAGCCTTGCACCGTCCCCAGTTTCAGCGATTCGATCGTTACCTGCAGGAGATATCGGAGTGACGGCGGTCATCAACGCAGATGAGGGATCGGCGCGATCGCGGACGCGGCGATCGGACAAGTAGAATCCGCGCATGGCTCTCAACGGTTTCATTGACCTCCGCTCCGACACGCTGACCGTGCCCACCCCAGCCATGCGCGAGGCGATGGCGACGGCCGAGGTGGGCGACGACGTATTCGGCGAAGACCCCACCGTCAACCGGCTGCAAGAGATGGCTGCCGAGCGACTCGGCCATGAGGCGGCGCTCCTGGTGAGCAGCGGGACGATGGGCAACCTGACTGCGCTGCTAGCCCATTGCGAACGTGGCGACGAGGCAATCGTCGGCGATTGGTCACACGCGTATATCAACGAGGCAGGCGGGCTGTCGGCAGTGGGCGGCATCTTGCCGCATGTCATACCCAACCAACCGGACGGCTCGCTTGCGTTGGCGGACATCGAAGCGGCCATCCGACCCGATAACGCTCACTACCCGATCACGCGCGTCGTGGCGCTGGAGAATACGCACAACCGGATGGGCGGGGCCTACCTGACGCCTGAATACACAGAGCGCGTGGCCGCATTGGCCCACGCGCGCGGACTAAAGCTGCACATTGACGGCGCGCGCATCTTCAACGCCGCTATCGCGCAGAACGTGGACGTGAAGGCGCTGACGCAGCACGCCGACAGTGTCACATTTTGCCTGAGCAAGGGATTGAGCGCACCGGCCGGCTCGCTGCTGTGCGGGTCGAAGGCGTTCATCCGGGTGGCGCATCGGCGGCGCAAGATGCTGGGCGGGGGCATGCGTCAGGCCGGCGTGATCGCCGCCGCCGGCATCGTGGCGTTGGAGCAGATGGTCGAGCGGCTGAGTGAAGACCACGCCAACGCCAGACTGCTGGCAACGCACCTCGCCCGGATAGCTGGCCTGCGCGTCAACCTGGACAGCGTGAAGACCAACATGGTGTATTTCGACCTCGATCCCGACCTGCCCTTCGATGCTGCCGAGCTGTGCCGCCGCGCGGCAACCGAGCGCGTGAAAATGTTGCCGGTTGGGCCGCGTCGCATCCGTCTGGTCACCCACTGCTACGTCTCGCGCGAAGAGGCGGCCACCGCAGCGCAGGTGATCGCCCACGTGGCGCATCACTGGCAAGGACAGGCAACAGAAGCCAGGGTCCACGCCTACTGAAAGCTGCGCGACCATCGGCCCCGCGAGCAGCGCGATGTTGCCGTGTTCGCAGATGAGCCGCAGGCGCGGCTATACTCTTGTCCCGACCATGCGCACGTTGCTCGTCATCCTTGCCCATCCCGACGACGAGTCGTTCGGCCCCGGCGGCACGCTGGCCAAATATGCCTACAACGGGGTCGCCGTCCACTACGTGTGCGGCACGCGCGGTGAATCGGGCACGGTGGACGCCGAACGCCTGAACGGCTACGCCGATGTAGCGGAACTGCGCACGGCAGAACTGATGTGCGCAGCCAAAACCCTGCGCCTGGCGAGTGTGCACTTCCTCGGCTATCGCGATTCTGGCATGGCCGGCGCAGCCGACAATGGGCTGACCGGTTCGTTACACGCGGCCCCGTTGGATGAGGTGGCCGAGCGCATCATCAGCTACATCGAACGATTGCAGCCGGACGCCATCGTCACCCACGACCAATACGGCGGCTACGGTCATCCTGATCACATCAAGCTGCACCAGGCAACCATGCGCGCCTACACACTGCGCTACGGCATCGAATGGCGATTGGAGCCCAACGGGCTGTGGTCGGCAGTGAACCAGGACGCGCCGGCGCCGCGTTTGTACTTCACAACCATCCCAAAAGGTCTGGTCAAGCTTGGTGTGCGCATCCTGCCGCTGCTCCGGCAAGACCCGCGCAAGTTCGGACGCAACAAGGACATTGACCTCGTGCAGATTGCCTCGTGGGACATCCCAGTCACCACACGCATCAACACCCGGCGATACGCCGAAATCAAGCAGGCCGCCTCGGCTTGCCACGTCAGCCAGCAACCGCCGGCACAACAAAGCCGGATCGTCCGCTTTCTGTTTCGTCGCAACCAGGGCACCGAGTACTTCTCCCGCGCCTACCCACCCTACCAACGCGGCGAGCGGTTAGAGACGGGATTGTTTGGGGATTAAAGATCGGAGACTGGAGATTGCGAGAACGGGATGTAAGGAATCGGGAACGGCCATCCAATCTCAAGTCTCCGACACCTATGGGAATTGCTTTCTTTGACATGGACAAGACGCTGCTGAGCAAGAGCAGCGGCACGCTATACGTGAAATACCTGTGGCGGCGAGGCATGATCTCCGTGAGCGAGATGGTCGGCGTCATGGTGATCAGCTTGCAGTATTCGTTGAACCTGCTGAACTTCCCCAACGCCATGGCCCGCCTGAGCAATCGCATCCGCGGGGGGGATGCGGCAGCCACGAAACAGTTGTGCGACCGATGGGTCGAAGAAGACGTGCTGCAGTACATCGCCCCCAAGGCGCTAGAGAGGCTGCGCGCCCACGAACGACGAGGGGACTACGTGGTGCTGATCTCGGCTTCGACCCAATTTGCCGTCGAGCCGGTGGCGCGCCATCTGGGCATCCCCTATCGCTGCACTGAGCTGGAGGTCGTCAACGGCAAATTCACCGGCAGGATCGTCGGTGAACCATGCTACGGCGACGGCAAACGCATCTGGGGCGAGCGCATCGCGGCCGAGCGCGGCACACCGCTGAGCGATTGCACCTTCTATACGGATTCGTATTCCGACCGCGCCCTGCTGGACGTGGTCGGCCATCCGGTCGCCGTCAACCCCGACCAGATGCTGCAGCGCTACGCCCGGCGACGCGGTTGGCCGATCGAGTATTTCTACTGAAAGCGTCGCATCGTTTGCGCCCTTTCTTGGCGCGGCTACAATCTCGCCAGCCGTCCAACGCACAACCTGTCAAGAGAGGAGATAGACCATGAAACGCTTGTTCATCCTGCTCATCATCGCCTGCACAGCAACGATGGCGATGAGCGCCTGCGCTGCGCCGCCCGCTGCTGCACCAACGAGCGCGCCGCCAAGCGCGCCGCCGAGCGCGCCGCAGCCGGCACAACCGACCGCCGCACCGGTCGGCAGCGAGAAGGATTTGCTGGACATCATCCTCGAGCGCGGCGTGATGCGCGTGAGCACAGATGCAAACTACGCGCCGCAGAGCTACTTCGACGAGAAAACCAAGACGTGGACCGGCTTCGATATCGAAGTCGCCTACGAAGTCGGCCGCCGCCTGGGGGTCAAGGTGGAATTCGTCACACCAGACTGGAGCGCAGTCACGGCCGGCAACTGGGCCGGCCGCTGGGATGTGAGCATCGGCAGCATGACCATCACACCGGAGCGACAGAAGGTGCTCGATTTCACCCCGCCGTACTACTACACGGCCGGACAGTTCGGCGTGCGCGCCGATCTGAAGGAAAGCATCAAGGGTCTGGACGATCTGGAAGGCAAGACCGTGTGCGTGGGCGAGGCCACAGTCTACGAGCAATACCTCAACGGCACGCTTGATATCGAGGGCGAGGTCCTCCCTCCGCCCAAGAACGTGAAGGTCGCCACAGTGAAGACCGACCTGGAATGCATCCAATCCATGCAATCGGGCCGCAAAGACTACGACGCAGTGCTCACGGCATCGAATGTGCTCGCCGATGCGATCAAGAAAGGCGCACCTGTCGTGGCCATTGGCTCGACGGTGTTCGCCGATCGAGTCGGCATCAGCATTGATAAAGCGGCCCGCCCCAACGCCAAATTCCTGGCCGCGCTGAGCAAGATCGTAGAGGACATGCACGCCGACGGCACGCTCTCGGCCATTTCGAAGAAATACTACGATGGCTTTGACCTGACCAAGCTGACGAAGTAGCTCGCCATCTGCGGAGTCGAGGCTGGGTCCAGCCTCGACTCCGATCTTCAGGCTCGATCCGTGGACGTCCAGCTTTCCTCCACGCAGCCGCAGCGCGCAACCCGCGCGGCGCAAGGCCCGGCGTCATCCTTCACCATCAAAGTCGCCATCGTCTGGGCAGCGATCCTGGCCTGCATTGTCGCGTTCCTTGCCGCAATTGGGTTGGACGTGGCTTTCATGCGCGAGTGGTGGGGCTTCATCGTCTACGGGGCCGGCACCCCCGAAGTCCTCCGCGTCGGCCTGCTGATGACGCTATACATCTCGGTGGCTTCGATCGCGCTTGCCACGGTGTTTGCGTTCTTCGGCGCGTTGGGGCGCCTGTCGAAAAACCCGCTGGCTTACGGCGCGGCGACGTTCTACGTTTCGCTCATCCGCGGCACGCCGTTCCTGATCCAGATCTTCCTGCTGTTCTTCGGCCTGCCGCAGATCAACCAACAGCTCAATAAGCTCATCCCCGGCTTCGACCAGCAATATCCCCTCATCAGCAACCTGCTGCTGTTGCCAGCCGTCCCCACCGGCATCCTGGCGCTGGCCATCAACTACGGCGCATACATGACCGAGACCTTCCGCGCTGGCATCCAGTCCATCGGCAAAGGCCAGAGCGAAGCGGCTTATGCGCTGGGCATGTCGCCCTGGCAAACCATGCGCTATATCGTCCTGCCGCAGGCGTTCCGCGTCGTGATTCCTCCCGTGGGCAACGAGTTCATCGCCATGACCAAAGACTCGGCCCTGGTTTCGGTCATCGGCGTGCAAGAGCTGCTGTGGCGAGCGCAGAAGGTGGGGCAGCAGTACTTCCACTCGATGGAGACGCTGCTGATCGCAGCCGCCTTCTACTGGATCATGACGATCGCCCTGCAGGCGGCCCAATCGCGAATCGAAAGGCGGCTGGCGCGCAGCGATCGGTAAAGCAGCCCCTTTCGTTCCTCGTCGCCTCTCAGCCCACTCTCACCGTGCGCTCATACGCATGCATATGATTCGCTGACGAACATTTCGCCTGCGAATTATATGAGTGCACCACCGACCTCTTCTCCCACTGGCGGACGGACAGATGTCCCTGCCACGACCCACCTCGCCATTGAGATTCGCATCCTGCTTTCGATCATCGGCAAGCTCAACCTGCGCGCCATGGAACAACGCGTCAACGAGTCTCTGCCCGGCATGAGCTTGCTGCAGTATGGCCTGCTGCGCATACTCGCCAGCGAGCCATGTACGTTGAGCGAGTTGAGCAACCGCATGATGCTCACCCCGTCCACGCTGGTGCCGGCTGTGGACAAGCTCGAACGGGAAGGCTATGTAGTGCGCGGCAAAGATCCGAGCGATCGGCGGCGCACCCCTCTCACCGTCACCAATGCCGGCCGCCAAGCCCTGCAAGCCGTCCCGCCCTTTCACGACGAGGACGCGCTGATGAATTCGGTCAGGGCCATGGGGCCGGCGCGCGCAGAAAGCCTGCGCGCGTTGCTCCACGAGCTGCTGATGGGCATGTCCGACGACCGGACGATGATCGAAGACCTGCTGGCCAACCACCCGGAACGGAAGTGTCTGCACAACACGACATTTCCTCCTGGTGTGCGCCGCCGCTAGGGTGCGCGCTGCTCCATCCCTTCCGCCTTTTCCGCGGCATTCACAGAAACTAGACCACCGAGAAACCTCGTGTCAACAGAGGAGTTACCGAACGATGCAGACTACACAACCTTTGCAAAGCAGACGAGGCAGGCCCGAGGCACCGCCGACAGACCCGAAGGCCATCAGCCGCTCGCTGGCTTATTTGCAACGCTATCGCCTACAAGCTGCCCTGCCTTATCTCTTCTTGGTCATTGCGACGCTGGCGCAACTGGCCGTCCCCAAACTGGTCAGCAACATCATTGACGCAGTGACGGCGGGTGCGCGGGCCAGGTTCCTGCTCGACGCGATCGCGCAGCTCCCTGCCGGCGTGGCGGGACAAGCGCTGCCCCGCTTGCTGGCTACGGCCAACCTGCCGGCGGATTGGTCGTTGCAACAGTTGGTCAATCGGTTGAACGCCGATACCGCCACCGCGCCGAGCCTGTTGCTGTCGGCCGGCCTGGCCATCGTGATCTTCGCACTGGTGCGCGGCGTCTTCGCTTTCCTGCAAGCTTTGTGGGCAGAGAAGAATTCGCAGGCCGTCGCCTACGACATCCGCAACGACCTGTATGCCAAGATTCAGCAGCTCTCGTTCGCCTATCACGATCAGAACCAGACCGGTCAACTCATGATCCGGGCGACCGACGACGTCGAGAAGGTGCGCTTGTTCATCGGCCAGGGGTTGATGCAACTGGTCGGCGCGCTGATCCTGATCGTCGGCACATTGATCATTTTGTTTGCCACCAACGCACAGCTTGCTTTGATCACGCTACCCATCCTGCCGATTGCGCTCATCTTGTTCGTGGTATTCGGCGCAATCAGCGGGCCGCTGTTTGCCAAAGTGCAGATGCGGTTGTCGGAGCTGAATACCATCCTGCAAGAGAACGTCGCCGGCATCAAGGTTGTCAAGGCGTTCACCCGTGAGAAGAGCGAAGAAGAGAAGTTCGAACGCGCGGCGACTGCGCTCGTGAACCAGCAGCTCAGGGTATCGCGCCTGTTCACCTTCCTGTTCCCGGTCATCTTCATGGTAGCGAACCTTGGTCAGGCGGCAGTGACATACTTCGGGGGCGTGCAGATCATCAACGACACGCTCACGCTAGGCCAGTGGCAACAATTCAGCCTGTATCTGGTGTATCTGTTCCTGCCCATCGCCCAACTCGGCATCATCATCACGCAGGTCGGCCAGGCTGGCGCCTCGGCCACGCGCATCTTCGAGATCCTCGATGCCAAGAGCGACGTGACCGACAAGCCGGACGCCATCCAGCTACCACCGGTGCGAGGGCTAATCGAGTTCGATCACGTCACCTTCCGATACGCCGGCAGCGATGCGCCGGTGCTGCAGGACGTGAGCTTCGTGGCCGAGCCAGGCCAGACCGTTGCCCTGCTCGGCGCCACCGGTTCCGGCAAGACCAGCATCATCAACCTTATCCCGCGCTTCTATGATCCGATCGCCGGCAGCGTGAAGATTGACGGCTACGACATCCGCGATGTCACGCTCGATTCGCTGCGCTCGCAAATCGGCATCGTGCTCCAGGAGACCACGCTGTTCAGCGGCACCATCCGGGACAACATCGCTTTCGGCAAACCCGACGCCACCATGGACGAAGTGATCGCCGCGGCCAAAGCCGCAGCAGCGCACGACTTCATCATGTCGTTTCCACAAGGCTACGACACGCCGGTGGGCGAACGCGGTACCACACTGAGCGGTGGGCAAAAGCAGCGCATCGCCATCGCGCGTGCCTTGCTGCTCAACCCGCGCATTCTCATCCTGGACGACAGCACCAGCAGCGTAGACCTGGCCACCGAGGTGCGCATTCAGCGCGCCCTCGACCAGTTGATGAAAGGACGCACCAGCGTCGTCATCGCCCAGCGCATCAGCACGGTGATGAATGCCGACCAGATCCTGGTGCTCGACCGCGGCCGCATCGTGGCGCGCGGGAAGCACGACGAACTGCTGGAAGACAGCCCGATCTACGCCGAGATCTATCGTTCGCAACTGGTGGACGACACACACCCGGCGGAGCCGCAACGGCCGGTGATTGATGCGCAATATGCGATGCACAATGCGTAATGTGCACCGCGCACTGCGCGTTGCATTTTGCGAAGAGGAGTGAAACGATGTTCGGTAACAACCCGGAGATGATGCGCCGCCTGATGAGCCAGGCGCCGAGCAAGCCCGCCAACGTCCTGGCGACACTCAGACGATTCTGGATGTACTTTCGCAAGCAGTGGCCGATCCTGCTGGCGGTGCTGGCATTCATGATCATCTCGACCTGGGCGCAAGTGGTCAATCCCGAGCTGATCGGCCAGACTGTGGACTGTTACCTTACGCCGATCGCGTCGAACGCGGCGCGATTGCCGGCCGGCCAGTTGCAACAAAATGCCCAGTCGAACTGCTGGCTGGCAGTCGAGGGCCAGCCGCAAGGCTTTACCCAGCGCCTGATTCGCGCGGCTTTCCTGGCTGGCGGATTTCCCTCACCATCAGAAGCGACCACGACTGCAGAGCGCATCGCCGGCCTGGGCCGATTGACGATCTTCATCGTGTTTTTCTACATCGTCGGCGCCGCGCTGACCGGCCTGATGTTCTTCACCATGTCGTGGGTGGGCCAGCGCGTGCTCCGGCTGATGCGCATAGACGTGTTCAAACAGTTGCATCGCCTGTCGCTGGGTTACTACACCAAGCACGACGCTGGCGACTTGATGGCGCGCATTACCGCCGACGCCGAGGCGATCCAGCAGGCACTCGGCTTTGCCTTCGTCAACGTCTTCAGCGGCATCCTGCTGCTGGCGTGGATCGCCTACAACATGCTGCGGCTGAGCCTGCCGTTTGCGCTTTTGAGCATGGTCGTGCTGCCATTCATGATCGTCGCCACGTTTTGGTTCTCGCTGCAGGCCCGGCGGGCCTTCCGTGCAAGCCGCAGGGAAATGGGCAGCGTGAACGCCGAGCTTCAAGAAACCATCGCGGCCGTGCGCGAGGTGCAGGCCTTCAACCGCGCTGACGAGAACATCGAGAATTTCAAGGTCATCAACGCCGCCAACCGCGATGCCAATGTGCGTGCTGTGTCGTTCACCAGCGCGCTGGCACCCACGCTCGAGGCCCTGGGCTACGTAGCACTTGCCATCGTCACCGGCGTCGGCGGCGCCGCCTTGCTTGGCGCAGGCACGCTACTGGGCACCACGGTCTCACTCGGCCTCATCATCGCCTTCCTGGGCTATGTGCAGCGCTTCAACCAACCGATCCAGCAGATTGCGGTGTTGTGGACCAACCTGCAAAACGCGATCGCCGGTGGCGAGCGCATCTTCAATTTGCTGGACGAAAAGCCCGATGTTGTGGATAGGCCCGGCGCGATCGAGATGCCCCCCATCAAGGGCGAAGTAACCTTCTCGCGCGTGACGGCTGAATATAACCCTGGCCAGCCAGTGCTGCACGACGTCAGCTTCACCGCCAGGCCTGGACAGACTATCGCCATCGTTGGACCGACCGGCGCTGGCAAGACCACCATCATCAATCTGATCCCGCGGTTCTACGACGTGTCGAACGGCACCGTCAGCATTGACGGCATTGACGTGCGCGACGTGACGCAGGAGAGCCTGCGCAAACAAATCGGCATTGTGCTGCAAGATACCTTCCTGTTCAGCACGACAGTGATGGAGAATATCCGCTTCGGCCGGCCGGACGCGACCGACGAGGAGTGCATCGCGGCTGCCAGGCTGGCGCATGCCGATCAATTCATCGAACGCCTGCCGCAGGGTTATCACACTGTGCTGGGCGAACGCGGCGCTGGCCTCAGCCAGGGTCAGAGGCAATTGATCGCCATCGCCCGCGCTGCATTGGCCGATCCGCGTATCCTGATCCTGGACGAAGCCACTTCGTCGGTGGATACGCGCACGGAGCGCCTGATCCAGGCGGCGTTCGACCGATTGCTGAAGGGGCGCACCAGCTTCGTCATCGCTCATCGGCTGAGCACGGTTCAAAATGCCGACTTGTTGCTGGTGCTGGACAAGGGGCGCATTGTGGAGCGTGGCACGCACCGCGAGCTGCTGGAGCGCAAAGGCTTCTACTACGACCTGTACATGAGCCAGTTCTGGCGAGGCGACGGCTCCGCCGAGCCCGATGGGCGCACACCTTCGCCGAACGGCGGGACAGCACAACTTCAGCCAGCTTGACAATGCGCACGACAAGTGGATAAATCGAGGCGGTGAGCAAAAATGGGGGAAACCTAAGACACGTCAGTTTGCACTGCACCACATAGCCATGACATACAACGTGAGCTTCGACCTGACCGACAAGGTGACCATCGTCACCGGCGCAGGCAAAGGGATCGGCAAAGCCATCGCCGTTGTATGCGCACAGTTCGGCGCCGACCTGGCCCTGGGCAGCCGGACAGTGAGCGAGTGCGAGGCCGTTGCAGCCGAATGCCGCGCCCTGGGCCGGCGCGCCGAAGCATGGCCGCTGGACGTGGCCGACCTGGCCAGCATTCGCGCCTTCGTGGAGCGCACCATCGAACACTTCGGACGAATTGATGTGCTGGTAAACAACGCCGGCTACAACACGCCCAAGCCGGCCCTCGACTACAGCGAGGAAGACTTCGACCGCATATCAGACGTGAACTTCAAAGGCGCCTTCTTCATGACGACGATGGTGGCCAGGAGCATGATCGAGCAGGGCATCGCCGGCCGCGTCGTCAACATCAGCTCGCAGGTCGGCGTGGTGGGTGGGCCGCTGCGCTCGATATATGCCGGCGCGAAGGGCGCAGTCGGCCAGCTCACCCGCTCGCTGGCAGCCGAGTTTGCCCCACATGGGATCACGATCAACGCCGTCGCGCCCACCTTCACCCGCACCGAGATGCTCGAAAAGGCGATGCAAAATCCGGCCTTCGCCAAGAACTTGGAGAAAATCCCAATGGGACGCATCGCCGAGCCGGAGGAGATCGCCGGCGCAGTGGTCTTCCTGGCATCTGATGCCGCACGCATGGTCACCGGCCAGGTGTTGTGCGTGGACGGCGGCTACACCGCGATCTAGCGCCGCTCCCGACACCATTGACGCGCCATGCCCACCCCACATCGCGTTGCCATCATCGGCTGCGGCTTGATGTCGCGCAACCACATCCGCGGCTATCTCGACTGCGGTCGCTACCAGATCGTTGCCCTGGCCGACCTGAACGAGTCGGCCATGCACGAGGTTGACCAACAGTTTCGCATTTCGCCCCGGCATTACACCGATGCGCGCGAAATGCTGAAGCGGGAACGGCCGGAGGTGGTCTCGGTATGCACCTGGCACATCGGCCACGCCACATGGACGATCGCCGCGGCAGCGCATCGCCCCAAAGCTATCCTGTGCGAAAAACCGATGGCCGATACGCTTGGCCGCGCCGAACAGATGATGGTCGCCTGTCGCCGCAGCGGGGTGAAGCTGGCCATCGCACATCAGCGCCGCTTTCTGCCGGCCTACACCCTGGCCCGAACCCTGATCGCGCAAGGCGCCATCGGCGATGTGCAGTTGATCCAAAGCACGGGAGGAGATGGCCTGCCCAACTACAGCTCGCACCAGACCGATATGTACCGCTACCTGTTGAGCGACGACGAGTGCGTCTGGGTGATGGGCAACGTCGAGCGAAAGAGCGACCGGTACGAGCGCAACACGCGCATCGAGGATTGCGGCGTCGGCGTGTTCCAGTTCCAGAAAGGCGCTCGCGCGTTACTGCTGAGCGACCTGGTTCCCCACTACTACCAGGGTGCGTTGATCATCGGCAGCGCCGGCATGATCCAGTTGACCACGCAACACGTGCAATTGCTGAACGGCGAAACGAATGGCCGGTGGCAATCGCACGTCCCCGATGGCAGATTCTACAAAGTCGCCGAGCAAGGAGAGCAATTTGAGTGGCTGGAGGCCGGCGCGGCACAGGCCGATGAGCTGGCCGATTGGATCGAGGGCAAGATCGAGACGCACCGCGGCGAGGCCACCAACGGCTACAAGGCGCTGGAGATGATCCACGCCGTCTATGAATCGGCACGCTGCCATGAAAAGGTCGTGCTGCCGCTGCAGACGCGCGTGAATCCGCTCGACATCATGGTGGAGTCTGGCCATCTAATCCCGCAACGGCCGGGGCGCTACGACATTCGGGCGTTTCTGCTTCGCGGGGAGCGCATGACCAGCGACGATGAACCCGACGCACACGCCTGATCATGAACAAAGTGCGCATGGCGCAATACGGCACCAAGCACGGCCACGCCGCGGGCAAGCTCTTGGCGATGCTGTCGAATCCGCAGGTCGAACTGGCCGGCGTGTACGAACCTGACGCCGCCCGGCGAGCGCAACTGGCAGCGGAAGATGGCCCGTTCAGGGATGTGCGCTGGTTCGACGATGCACAGGCGATGCTCGACGATCCATCCATCGTGGCCATCGCCTCGGAAGGGTTGAACTCTGAGAGCCTGGCGCACACCGAGCAGATCGTGCGAGCGGGCAAGCACGTCTGGTATGACAAACCGGCCGGGGACGACTGGGAAGCCTGGCAACGCGTTGTGCAGCTGGCGGAGCGCAGGCGGGTGCATATCCAGGTGGGCTACATGTTCCGCTATCACAATGGCTTTCGGCAGATCGCCGAGTGGGCCAGAGGCGGCGTGCTGGGCCGCATCTTCGCGGTGCGCGCGCACATGTCTACGTGGCTGGCGCCCGCCGCGCGCGAGGTGATCAGCGAACACGCTGGCGGCATCTTCTACGACCTGGCCGGCCACATGCTCGATCAAATCGTCTGGTTGCTGGGCCGGCCAGAGCGGGTCACGGCCTTCCTGCGCAACGATAGCGGCATCGTGCCGGCGTTCAAAGACAACACCCTGGGCGTATTCGAGTTTGAACACGCCATGGCCTTCGTGGACATCGCGGCAATGGAAGCGCGGCCAATGGCGCGACGCTACGAGGTATATGGCCTGCACGGTAGCGCCATTTTGCTTGAGCCGTTCGAGCCGGCTCAGATGCTGCGATTGTGCCTGGAGGAGGCCAGCGGGGGCTTCGCGCCCGGCGAACATTTCATCCCGGTGGAGCCACAATCCAGGCAACAGCTCTACGACCTGGAGCTGCAGGCGTTCATCCGCACCATCACTGGCGAGCAGCCACCCGACCGGCCGCTGGCGCACGAGTTGCTGGTTCAGGAGACTCTGCTGCGCGCCACCCGATTCGGTCGGTAGATTCCGCTGGCGGAATGCAGCCAGCACAAGCCCCTACCCCTTGCCTATTTGGCAAGATGGTAGAATTCAGGCAGCAATCAATGCGGTGACGTAGCTCAGTCGGTAGAGCAGGGGACTCATAAGCCCTTGGTCACAGGTTCAAGTCCTGTCGTCACCACTGGAAGCGGGGGCTACGAATCGCGAACCTCAGTGTCGCCAGAAGCTGATGAGTTCTTCTCCCCTGCCATCTTTTGCAGCGCCCGATCAGCAAGCTGGCGCATGGTAGTGCGTCGGTCGTCTGGTTGAACCCCTGATTGTGTGCGCACCTGCGACGTGATTTTGGCCCATAGCGCCGCCTCGTCCAGCCGGGTTAGGCGACCCTCGCGCACTACCCACTCCCCGTTGCACATCACATGACGCACATGCGCTCGCGTGGCCAGATGCAACAGCGCTGGCGCGACGTGGTCAGGCCGAGCAGCCAAGTCGAGCATGCTGAAGTCCAGCCCAAGCACCACCAGGTCGGCCAGCGCGCCCTCGACCAACACGCCTAGCCGACACCCCGCACCGAGCGTCACAGCAGCGCCGCTCGCCGTGCCCAGATTCAAAACGTCGCCGGCGCTTAGACCTTTGCCGGGCGTCGCTGGCTGCTGATCGCGCAGATTGGCCAGCATCCAGGCCAACCGCATCTCGCGCAGGTAATCCTGGTCGTCATCGAGCGCGTGGCCGTCCAGGCCAATGCCAAGCGCGATGCCCGCAGCGAGCATGTGCGAGAGTGGCGCAATCCCGCTGCGCAGTCGCAAATTGCTGCTGGGGTTGTGTGCAATGGCAACTCCTCGAGCAGCGAGCAGCGGCAGATCCTCCAGCTCGACCCACACCATGTGGGCCAGCGTTAGCCAGGGCCCTAGAGCGCCGATCTCGTCCAGGTGCTGCACGAAAGATTTGCCCCACTTGCGAAAGGCATAGTCGCGTTGACGAAGTGTCTCCAGCAGGTGCATTTGCACTCGCGTGCCGCGCGCCTGTGCCCAGTCTGTGGCACGCAGGATCAACTGATCACTGCACCACTGACCGCCGGCCGGGCTGATCTGGATGTGAACTGTGTGATCCGTGGCGTCGTGATACGCAGCGTACAGCGCATCGCACAAATCGAGGTAGGCAGCGAGGGTCAGTGGCGGCTCACCCAGAGCACGGGCGACTGGGCGCAGCGCCGCCGGCAATGATTCGATGAACGCCGCTTCTTCGGCCGGCGAAGCTGCGTAAATCAAGCGGTTCTGGTCCACCATGACGGGATGGAACGCCACGCGGATGCCGACGTCGCGATAGCCGCGGATCGTCGCCTCGCCCTCGGCGCCCATCTTGCTCCAGTCGCGTGGGTTGTGGCTGTGTGCGGTGAGCGTGACGCCACTGCGCAACAGGCGCGCGCCATCGCAGGCTGCCGCCAGATAAGGATCAATTTCCGGCTGCGCCCACAAATCGAATAGCCAGGTTTCCAGCACGTTATCTTCGATGCCTAGCGATGCAGTGCCAAGGCCGCGCCCGTGGTCGTGGCTGTTGACGAAGGCCGGCATCAGCAGCGCATGCTCGAAGTGCTCGACCTTGGCATCGGGGAAGCGGACACGCAGGGCAGCGTCTTCGCCCACAGCGGCTATGCGGTTGCCGTCCACAGCCACAGCAAAGGCCGCGCGCGGCACGGCCTGCGCGTGTGGTAATCCAAGCGTGGCGGAGATGATCTTCATGGCACGAACAACCCTGCCTGCTGACCGCCATCAATCACAAAGACCTGGCCGGTGACCATGCGCGCGGCGTCAGAGGCGAGGTAGACCGCCAGCGCAGCCACTTCACTGGCAGTGACCAGGCCGCGCAACGGCTGATACCGGTCAAGGAAGGCATCGCGCGCAGCCGGATCGAAGCCGTCGTTTAGCGGCGTATCCACGTAGCCAGGGCAGATGGCATTGCAGCGAACGTTGTCACGGGCGTAGTCGAGCGCAATCGCGCGGCTGAGGTTAATCAAGCCCGCCTTGGCAGCCGCATAGGCTGCCTTGCCGGTGGCCGCCCGTATGCCGAACGTGCCCGCCACGTTCAAGATCACGCCGCCACCGCGCGCTTGCAAACGCGGGATGCCATACTTCGCTAACAGAAAGCCACTGGTCAGGTCAATTGCCAGGCAGGTATGCCAGTCTGCCTCGCTAATCTCGGTCACGCGCCCAACCGGGCTGATGCCCGCGCTGTGGACGATGCCGTCCAGCCCGCCGAAATGGGCTACGGTGTCTTCCAGGGCGCGCTGCACGTCATCACTGTGGCTGGTATCGCAGGCGATGGCCAGCGCCGCCGGCCCAATCTCATGGGCCACTGCCTGACATTTGGCAAATGTGCGCCCGGCTACGACTACGCGCGCGCGCTGCGCAGCGAACGCCAGCGCACAAGCCCGGCCGATGCCCGAGCCGCCGCCGGTGATGAAGAAGACCTTGTCTTGCATAGCATCGTCGCCATGAAGATGAACGGTTTGTTCGCCCGGTCGCTACGAATCGAACGCCAATGGTAGCGCCGTCACGCCGCGCACCGAGAAGTTGTCGCGCCATTCTATTTCCTCTGGCGCAACGGCCAGCCTGACATTCGGCCAGCGTGCCAACAGCGCCGTGAACGCGATTTGCGCTTCCATGCGGGCCAGCGGCGCGCCCAGGCAGTAATGCACACCGTGACCGAAGCCGAGGTGCTTGTTGTCGCCGCGCGTGATGTCGAATTCGTCGGGGCGCGCGAACCTCGCCTCATCACGGTTGGCCGAGCCGAACAGCAGCATGACGAACTCGCCGGCATGAATCGTTCGCCCACCCAGAGTCAGGTCTTCGTTGGCCTGCCTGCCACTGAACTGCACCGAGCCGTCGTAGCGGATCATCTCCTCGACGGCACCGGCCATCAGCCATGGCTGCTGACGCAGGCGGCACAATTGCTGCGGGTGGCTCAACAGGGCCAGCATGCCATTGCCGATCAGGTTGGCCGTGGTTTCGTAGCCAGCGGCCAGCAACAGCGCGCAATTTGCCAGCAGCTCGTGGTGGGTGAGCCGGTCGCCTTGCACCTCGGCCCGCACCAATTCGCCAAGCAGGTTATCCTGCGGAGCCGCGCGCAGATGCTCGATGCGCTCACCGAAGTAGGCGAACATCGCACGCATACTGCGCACGGCCCGATCGTTCTCCTCAGCCGTGGTGTTCACTTTGCCGGTGAAGGTGTTGAAGTCATTCACCCAGGCGATGAACCGCTCGCGGTGCGCGCGGGGCACGCCCAGCATTTCGGCGATCACGAACATCGGCAAGCGGTTGGCGAACTGATCCATCAGCTCGATAGAGCCGGCCGGCGATGCTTCTGCGATCAGCTCATCCACGATCTGCGCCACCGAAGCGCGCATCGCGTCCAACGCGCGCGGGGTGAAGGCCTTTTGCATCAGACTGCGCAGCCGTGTGTGCTTCGGTGGATCGCAGAACAGCGTCATGTCGTCCTGCGCAGCGAAAATCATCGCTAAATCCTCCTCGCCGCGCGCCTTCAGCCTTTTCAGCGCAGCGCTACGTTGCGAGCGCAGGCGCGGGTCGTGCAAGGCGGCGGCCACATCGGCATAGCGCGAGAGCAGCCAGAAGCGATGTTCGGCATCGTAGTGCACCGGGGCGTGCGCGCGCATCCAGCGATAGAACGGATACGGGTCATCCCGCATCTCCTGGGTAAAGAAGCGCACTACCTGTTGATCCTGCATTTTTGACCCCGTCACGCGCCACGAGTTACTCCAACATCCAGCCGCCATCCACGAAGATCATGTCGCCGGTTACGTAGCGCGATTCGTCGGAAGCCAGCCACAGCACCACCTCGGCCACGTCCTCCGGCTGGCCGAGTCGCTTGAGCGGGATGCGCCGCATCCAATCGGCCATGGTGGCCGCATCGCTGAGCGCGGGTTTAGTCATGTCGGTCTGGATGATGCCGGGCGCGATGCTGTTGCAGCGCACGCCAAGTGGGCCATACTCGAGCGCAGTGCAGCGGGTGAACGCAGCCACGCCGGCCTTGGCCGCGCAATAGTGCGCCGAGCGGGTGAAGGCGATAGCGGCGCTGATCGAAGCCGAATTGATGATCGAACCGCCGCGCCCTGACTCGACCCACGTCGCCAGCACCGCGCGGCTGACCTTGAACACGCTGGACAGGCAGGTGGCGAGCATGCGATCCCAGTCGTCGTCGCTCATGTCGTGGATGCCGTTCGGCCCGGCGTTGTAGAACACGCCGGCGTTGTTGAACAGCACATCAATCGGTCCGAGCGCCAGGATGGCGTTAGACACCATCGCGTTCACCTCGGCGGTGTTGGTCACGTCGGTGCGCGAGATGACCGTCCGCACGCCGTGGGCCTCGCACAGGCGAGCAGTTTCAGCTACGCCGTCCAGGTTCATGTCCGAGAGCGCCAGGTGGCAGCCTTCTCGCGCGAAGCGCAAGGCCGTCGCGCGTCCGATGCCCCGCGCTGCGCCGGTGATGATGGCAACTTTGTCCTGGAGTCTTTTCATGTGTTTCGCAAGCGAGGGTCCACCAAGTGATAAGCCAGGTCTACCGCCAGATTGACAATGACGTAGATGAAGGCAACGACGATAACCGTGGCCTGAACCACGGGATAGTCGCGCCGCAAGATGCCATCCAGCAGCAGCCGCCCCAGGCCGGGCCACGAGAACACCATCTCGGTGATGACCGCGCCGCCGAGCAACGCGCCGAATTGCAGGCCGAGAAAGGTGAGGATGGGCAACAGCGCGTTGCGAAAGCCGTGCTTGAACACCACGGCGCGTTCGTGCAGGCCCTTGGCCCGCGCCGCCCGCACGTAGTCCTTGCTCATGACTTCCAGCATCGCACCGCGGGTGAGCCGGGCGATGAACCCGGCCGACGTCAGCCCAATCGCCAGCGCCGGCAGGATCAGGTGGCGAAGATGGCTTTGCAGCGCGGCCCAGTTGCCCGTGATCAACGTGTCAATCAGCATGAAGTTGGTGATGCGCTCGTAATCCATGCCGCCGGCAATGCGCCCGCCGACCGGCAGCCACCTGAGCTGGACCGCGAAAACGATGATGAGCACGATAGCGGTCCAGAACCATGGCACCGACATGCCCAACAGCGAGCTGGAGCGCACGACGAAATCGAGCGCGCGGTTGCGGGTGACGGCCGAGATCACGCCGGCGCTCACGCCGATGAGCGTGGCGATGATCATGGCGGCGACGGCCAGCTCGACGGTTGGTGGGATGCGCTCGTACAGCAAACGGTTGATCGGCACAGCCGACGACATAGATACGCCGAAGTCGCCGCGCAGCAGATCACCCATGAAAGCGAGATATTGCTGTGTTATCGGCTTGTCCAAATCCCACTGCGCCTTGAACTGCTCAATCTGCTCGATGGGCAGATTCAGGTTAAAGATGGCGTCGGCGGCGTTGCCAGGCACCAGGCGCAGCACGACGAAGGTGAGCGTGGCCACGGCCCACATCACGACGGGCAGCCAGAGCAGGCGGGAGAGCAGGTATTTCATCGTCGGGAATTAGTATCGGTGGTGTCGGTATGTCGATGGTGTCAGACGCTATTGACACTAACGACACCAGCGACACTATCTTTTGAGAACTGGATCGAGATAGTCGCGCACGGCGTCGCCGATGAAATTCACGCTGAGCACAGCGATGGTGATGAAGACGCCAGGGATGAGCGGGATGTAGGCTGCGCTGAAGACATGTTTTTGCCCTTCGGCCACCATCAGCCCCCAGTCTGGCTGTGGCGGCTCCACGCCCAGGCCCAGGTAATTCAGCGCAGCGGCCGTGCTGATGGCCACTGCCAGCGCCGCCGTCGCCTGGATCAAGATTAATGGCGCAGTGTTGGGAACGATGTGGCGCACGATGATGTGCCGGTCGCCGGCGCCAAGTGCACGGCTGGCGGCGACATGTTCGAGATGTGTCAGCCCCAGCACCACCGAGCGCACCAACCGGGCGAAGGTCGGAATGAGCGAGAAGGCGATTGCGATGACCAGGTTCGCCATGCCCGGCCTCAGCGACGCGACGACGAGAATGGCCAGCAGGATGGCCGGGAAGCTGAGCATCACATCCATCAGTCGCATGAGCAGGTTGTCCAGCCAGCCGCCGCGGTAGGCCGCCGCGATGCCAATGACACTGCCGATCAGCGACGCTAGGGCGACCGACAGCACACCAGCGGCCAGCGTGTTGCGCGCGCCGTACAGGATGCGCGTGGCGATGTCGCGCCCCAGGTCATCGGTGCCGAGCACATACTGCCCACCTGGTAGTTTAAAGCGCTCAGGGATGTTGGGCTGTGTAGGATGATGCGGCGAGAGCAGCGGCGCGAAGATCGCGCCGAGCGAGATTGATATCAGGAAGACCAGGCCGGCAGCAGCGGCCTTGAAGCGACGCGCAAAGCACAAGGCGCGACGGGCGGCGCGCGATAGAGCGCCTGGTTGCACCATCACATTTGCGCTCGTCATGCGTTGGACCGTCTGTGTCGCTGCCATTCAGCATTTTGTCATTCCGACCCTGAGTTTGTCGAAGGGAGGAATCTCTACTTTGGCACACGGCGTGCCCGTGCCATGGCAGAGATTCCTCGTTGCTTCGCGCCTCGGAACGACAGCTCGACTTACCCTGGCCCGATCGTCACGCCACGCAAGAAGATGCGCTCGGTGTTGACTGCGTTGGGCGGCACGTTCACGTTACGGGCCACCACGTAGGGCTTGGCATAGTAAGCCAGCATGACGTAGGGCAGATCCTCCAGAATCAGGTCTTGAATCTCCTTGTAGATGGCCTTGCGCTTTTCAGGGTCGGACTCGCTGCGGCCGGCATCGAGCAGCGCGTCGTATCTGGCAGCCAGGTCGCTCTTGGCCACGCCGGTCTCCCATTGTGCGCTGCCTTGAGAGCTGTGCAGCAAGCGCACCTTGTTGTCCGGGTCCGGCACCCACAGTGAGCGCTGGGTCATGTTCAACTGCGTCTCGCCCGAGGCCACCTTGGCCGGGTAGGCGCTGGCATCAAGCTTATCGAGTGTGACCTTGAAGCCCACTGCCTCCAGGTCTGCCTTGATCAACTCGGCCATTTGCGGCCAGAAGCGATTGTTCTCGTAACTGAAGGTAATCTCCACCGGCTCGGGCAAGCCAGATGCCTTCAGCTCAGCCCTGGCTTTTTCGGGATCATAGACGCTGATCTCCAGGCCAGCAGGGTCATAGCCGAACTCGGCCGGCCCGATGAAGGAAGCCGGCAACACGCCCAAGCCATACAACGCGCCGTCAATCAAGTTCTGCCGGTTGATGGCGTAATTGATCGCGCGGCGCACATGGATATTGTCCATAGGCTTCTGCAAGCGGTTGAGGCCGAGGAAGAGGTTGACCAGCGGTGGACCCTTTTCGACTTTGAGGTTGGGATTCTTCTGGAATTGCTCGATGGCGGCCGAGGGCGGATAGGCTGCAAAGTTGACCTCGCCGGCCTCGATGGCTGCGACCATGGCTGCTTCATCCGGGTAGCCGCGGAAGATCACTTTGTCAATCGCCGGCCGGCCCTGCCAGTAATCGTCGAAGGCGACCAGCGTGGCTTCCTGGCCCGGCACGAACTTTTCCAGCTTGAACGGGCCGGCGCCGACAGGATTCAGGCCAACCTGCGGGCCAAACTCGTCCATCGCTTTCACGCTCATGATAGCCGCGGCTGGGTGGAACAGGCGATGCAACTGGGCTGCATCTGGCTGCTTGAGCGTCAGCCGCACAGTCATGTCGTCAATCTTCTCGAACTTCTCCCAGTTGGCGTTGCCGTACTCGGCGTTCATGTACATGCCCTTGACGTAGCTTTTGTCGTTGGGATCGGTCATGCGATTGAGGCTGCGCACGACGGCATCAGCGTTTAACTCGGTGCCGTCGTGGAACTTGACGCCGGGGCGCAACTTGAAGGTATAGACCAGGCCATCGGGCGAAATCTCCCAGCTCTCGGCCAGGGCCGGGCGGGCCGGGTCGGTCCACTTTTCACCAGGCTGGGTGAGCCGGTCGTATACGTTGTCGAGAATGTTCGAGTTGCCAAAGCCATTCCACAGACCGGGTTCGAGTGACTCGCCAATGGCCTCAGCAGCGAAGACCAGGGTGCCGCCGTTAGCTGCCGGCATTGGCGCCTCGGTAGGGACGACGGTCGGCGCCACGGACTCCGGTGTGGCGATGGGCACCTGGGTGGGCAGCGGCGTCGCCGTTTCGGCCGGGGCAGCAGGGGCCGTCGTGGGCGTCGGCGCGGCAGGCGCGCAGGCGGCAAGCAACGCCCCCACACTCGCTGCACTGCTGACGCGCAGGAACGCACGTCGTGACAGGATTCGATTGGATTCTCGCTTGATCGTCATGTGATTCTTCCTCCTACTTCTTATTTGAGCTGAGCACACTTCAAATAAGCCGCAGCGGCGTCGAGGCGGCGAGGGCTTTATCTGACGTCCTTTCCCTCCCCGGCATCGTGAGCGTGTCGAAGGACGGGGAGGAGGTCAGGATGGGGTTACGCCCCATCCTCTACATACGCAACGACCTGACCGACCGGCGCCTCCATCCCATCTTGAAATCTCACGTCGGTCAACGTGCCGGTCGCCGGCGATTCGAGCTCGGTCTGCACCTTTTCCGTCTCCACCAGCGCAATTGGCTGGCCCTGTTCCACTCGTTCGCCTTCGGCAAATAGCCATTCTGTGATCAGGCCTGTCGTCATTGTCATGCCGAACTTCGGCATGTAGATTGGTATCTTTGCCATCGCAGGATGCACCGATCAAGAGCCATGAACCAGGGCCTGATTGCTGTCTCTTGCTTCATGGCTCTGGGCGATTGGTTCTTGAGCGCCAAGCAGCGTTCGCTTCGCCGCCATCACCACGTCATCGGCCGATGGAATCACTGCTCTCTCCAGCACAGGACTGAATGGCGAGGCTACGTCTTTGCCACTCACGCGCTGCGGCGGAGCTTTTAAGTATGCAAACGCTTTTTCAGCTACCGTTGCGGTCCACTCACTGGCCGCGCCGCAGATCGGCTTACTTTCATCCACTGCCACAAAGCGGCCTGTTTTCGCCACACTCTCCAGCACCAACGCTTCGTCCCACGGTTTGAGCGTGCGCAGGTCAATCACCTCGGCCTCAATGCCTTCAACAGCCAGAGTCTGGGACGCCTTGAGCGCAGCCGGCACAGTTGCGCCGGCGCTACAGATCGTCACATCGCGGCCAGGGCGCTTGATCTCCCCTTTGCCCAAGGGCAGCACATATTCCTCATCCGGCACCTCGCCGCGCACGCCGGTGAGCGAGAGTGGGCTGAGGAAGATCACCGGATTGTCGTCGCGGATGGCTGCTTTGAGCAGGCCCTTGGCATCGTAAGGATTGCTTGGCATCACCACTTTGAGCAGCGGCACGTTCATGAAGATCGGATGCACGGCTTGTGAATGATGCGCGCCGGCGCTGATACCGCCGCCGTTTTGCACCATGTAGACGATAGGCACCCTGGTTTGCCCGCCAAACATGTAGCGCGCGCTGGCGGCCTGTTGCACGATTTGATCGAGCGCCAGATACAGGAAGGTGCCAAACATCAGGTCCACCACCGGGCGCAGGCCCGTAATGGCTGCGCCGACGCCTGCGCCAGCCACGGCCAGCTCACTGATAGGCGTGTCAATCACGCGTCGGTCGCCGAACTCGGCGTGCAGGCCGCGCGTGCCGGCAAACACGCCCAGCCGCACGTCCTCGCCGATGAGAAAGACGCTGGAATCGCGCCGCATCTCCTCGGCCAACGCATCTTTGATCGCAGCGACGTAGGTTTTCTTTGCCATGTCTTCCCTGTGCCATCCCGAGGGCAAGCGCGAATCTCGTCCTTGTTAATTTAATTGAGGAGAGGTCGCGCTTCGCTTGATATGACGTTTCAAATCCACGTGTCTTCGTAAATGGCCTCCGGCTCGGGGTCGGGGCTCCGGCGGGCGAAGGCCACTGCCTCAGCGACCGCCTGTGTAATGCGATGATCCAGCTCCTCCAGCACATCCGGCGCAATCAGGTGCATCGCCACCATCCTGCGATGCATGATGAGCAGTGGATCTTTGAGCTGCGCCTCGGCCAGTTCCTCCTGCGAACGATAGACGCCGCCGGCCAGGAAGGCCTTCTCGCCTTCGGCATGACCACCCCGGCGGTGGGTCTTGGCCTCGATTAGCGTCGGCCCTTCACCATTACGGGCGCGTGCCACGGCCGCTGCAGCGGCGTCATACACGGCCAGCGCGTCGGTGCCGTCCACGATTACACCAGGAATGCCATAGCCCGTTGCGCGCACGGCGATATCGCGCACGGCTGTGACCTTCTCCATCGGGGTGAACTCGCCGTAGCGGTTGTTCTCGCAGACGAAGATGACGGGGAGCTTCATCACCGCAGCCAGGTTGAGCGATTCGTGAAAGCTGCCTTCGTTGCTGGCGCCATCGCCGAAGAACGACACAGCCACCTGATCGGTGCCGCGATAGGCCGCGCTCAGCCCGGCGCCTACTGCCAGTGGGATGCCGCCGCCGACAATCCCGCAGGCGCCGAGCATGCCGATGCTGAAATCGGCGATATGCATGCTACCGCCCTTGCCCTTGCAATAGCCGGTCGCCTTGCCGAACAGCTCAGCCATCATCCGGTTGAAGTCGCCGCCCTTGGCGATGACATGGCCATGGCCGCGATGCGTGCTGACGATATAGTCATCGTCACGCAGCGCCGCGCATACGCCGGCGGCGATCGCTTCTTCGCCGATGTACAGGTGTACGAAACCCGGCAACTGGCCTTGTGCAAAGAGAATGCCAACCTGCTCCTCGAAGCGGCGAATGCGCAGCATTCGGGTGTAGATGTCCAGGATCTTGTCGTTATCCATCGTCAACTTTGAATGCCAAAAGCCTACTGCTGTGGTCACCATCCTCCGATCAGCCCCTCCGTCGCCAGCGCAAGCACCTTCGTGGCTGTCACGATCTGTGTGACCTCGATGCGCTCATCCACCATTGGCCAGGTCGGGACGAACCCGGGGCCATATTCGAGGCAGGTGATGCCGGCACCTTTGAAGTGGCAGGTATCGGCCGTCGCGCCGATGCGATGTCCAGCACCGACTTCCGGCATCCGGCCGGTGACCTGCTGATGAGCAGCGATCACGGCCTGGGCGAGCGGCGATTCGACCGGCGTGGCCTCGCGCGCCGGCATATTCGGTTGCTGAGCGCTCAACGGGATGACCAACTCAAATTTGAAGGCGGGATCGTCTGCAGCAATGCCCTCGAGCAGGCGCTGAAGGTCCTGGCGCACGCTTTGCTCGGTCATGCCAGGGACGATGCGCAGGTCGAACGAGAGCGTGGTGGTATCTTGAAAGTGCTCAATGTTGCGCACGGCCATGCGCGGGAAGCCCGGCAGCAGCGGATGTGGCGCGAAGCGCAGCCAGCCACCATGCGGGATCGGCTGATACGCCGGCCCGAAGGCCTGAATGACTTTGGCAGCCTTTTCGATCGGGTTGACGTAGGGCACGCGATGCTTGAACTCGCCGATCACCTTTACCTTGCCCTGCACATAGCCCACCGAGATCAGGCCGACATCGAGGTTACTCGCCTCGGTGACGATGCAGTAATCCGGGCGAAGGCCGCTGGCGAGGAGGTGCAAGGCGCCCACGCCGCCGCCGGTTTCCGCCACCACACAGGCCACGATCAGGTCACCTTTCAACGGACGGCCGCTGCGTCGCACGGCTTCGGCCGCCATCATGATCGCTGCCACGCCAGCCTTCATATTGAGTGCACCCAGGCCGTACAGGTAGCCATCTTCAATCTCGCCGCCGAAAGGATCGTGCGTCCATTGTTCTTCGCGAAACGGGCGGCCTTGCCAGTCGCTGGTGTCAAGGTGGCCGCACAACATCAGGCTCGGCCCGCCGCCGTTGCCGGCCAACCTGGCAACGGTCTGATGCGTCACATTGCCGTCGCGCAGCGGCACCGCCTGCAGCTCAACTGCGAAGTCGCGCGCGTGAAACCACTCGGCAACGAAGCGCGCGGCATCCGATTCCCTCCACAGGAACGAAGGGATGCGGATGAGCTGCTGGGCCAGCGCAACTGGCTCGTCGTCGCTGAGATGATCGAGAACGCTGCTCATGCGCCGGCGATTAGCGGCTGGGAAATAAGGGCCCGGTCCCTCTTGACTGCCCACACGTCGAACCCCACCTGTGCGCCGCCCCACAGTTGATTCACGCCGATGGTGTTGCGAGTGGGGTATGGCGGCGCGAAATATTCGCGGTAGATGCGATCCATCTCGGCGAACTTGCCAATGTCAGTCAGCGATACATTCACGCGGATCACATCGCGCAGCGTGCAACCGGCGGCAGTCAACACAGCCTGGATGTTGTCGAGTGCCTGACGGACTTCAGCTTCGAAGCCACCCGGAACCACCCCACTGCCGTCGGGATGCGTGCCCAGATAGCCGGACGTGACGATAAGATTGCCAAGCCGCAACGCCTGGCTGTAGCCGCTGCTTGGGATCGGCGCGGCGTCGGTGAGGATCACTTCAAACTTCGCTGCTTCCATTCTTGCGATGATTCGAATGGCGCCCCTGGCGCAAATAGTTGTAGACCGTAGCGCGGCTGAGGCTGAGCAGGTCAGCCACAATCGGCACGGCCTTCTTTATCTGAAACAGGCCCTTCGCTTCGAGGCGATGGATGAGCTCGACTTTGTCCTCGCGGCTCATGCCGTGCAGGCTGCGGCCGGTTTCGTATAACGTCTCGGCCAAAACCGCCTGCACTGTGTCGAAGATGTTGTCCGAAAACGTCTCGATCGTGCGGCCCTCATCTTTGGTGTGCACGAGAGCGTTGATGACATTGCGCGCGGCAACCAGGTCGGTCACGTCGAGGTTGACGCACAGCGCGCCGATGGCGCGCCCGCGCGAATCGCGCAGGAAGATCGTACTGCTCTTCATCATGCGACCACCCGGCAGGCTGGTGGCATAGCCGTATAAGTCCTGGTCGGTCTTCCCCTGAGCGATACACTCCAGGATGAGGTCGGTAGCCGACCCGCCGATGGTTCGATGCGTGACGTTGCCCTGGAGATAAACAATGGAACGTTCGAGGTCGGCGAAGTCGTGCACGACTACTTCGCACATCGGCCCGAATAACTGGTGAAGTGCTGTAGCCAGCTGCCGTGAGATTGCAAAGGTGATCTCGGCGTCTCGGTTGCGCGGTCGGTGCTGCGACAAGGCAGGGGCGCGATGATTCGATTGCTTGGGGGATTTAGCCTGCACGGCATCAGCCTCCTCGGCGCGCGTATGCTTACATCCTAATCGCCTATTGACATTTTGTCAATGCCTTAGACAATGTGAAAAATGACGAGCGAACAAGACTTGCTTGACCAGGTGCTGTACGTGCAGAAGGGGCCGCCGACGTTGCTGGAGATGAGCGGACCAGAAGTGCAAGCCGCGCTGAAAGTGACGCAGACCATCCTGATCCCATTTGGCGCGATTGAGGATCACGGTGCGCACTTGCCGCTGGGCACCGACGTATTCGAGGCGCGCGAGATTTGTCGTCGCACGGCCATCCGGCTGGCGACGCTCGGCTGCCCGGTCGTGATCGGCCCGGTGTTGCCGTTCGGCACGTCATCCTTCCATATGGGCTTCCCTGGCACGGTCTCGATTTCGGCCACGACGCTGCTGACGCTGACCAGGGAGGTGTGCCTGTCGCTATACCGGGGGGGCTTTCGCAATTTCGTGTTGATCCACGGGCACGATGGCAGCCTGCCGACCATGATGGTGGCAGCGCAGGAGATTGTGGATGCCACACCCGACGCCACCGCGGTGGTGCTCAACTGGATGGTGGCACTCAGCAAGGTGTATCACACCATCCAGCGCAGCAAGAAGGGCGAGAGCCATGGCGGCGAGGGCGAGACCTCGCGCCTGCTGGTGACACACCCGGAGCTGGTGCACCCGGAGCGCGGCACACCGTTTCACCTCGCCCCGGAAGACCTGCGCAAAATCCAAAGCCCGGAGAGCATGAAGACCGGCGGCGGCGTGTATTACGGCGTGCGCAGCTACCAGGCGCTGACGCCCTATGGCCACATTGGCGATCCGACGCTGGCAGCCGAGGAGACCGGTGAGAAAGGCTATGCGGTGATCGTGGACTGGCTGAGCAGTGTGATCAAGCGCGATTTCTTCGACGCGCCAGCCGGCTAAAGCTCCGGCGAACGATCCTCGGGCTAATCCTCTTATAATCGCTGTTCGGTAAAGTCAAACAGTCACTCTGGTAACCGATCGCATCGGCTCCCAGCCTCCCAACCATGTTCAAAAACCTTTTGACCAAACTTGTCGGCAGCGACAGCGACAAGGCGCTGGCGCGGCTCGGCCCGCTGGTCGAGCGCTGCAACGCGCTCGAGCCGGACATGACGAGGCTGAGCGACGCCGAACTGCGCGCCAAGACCGACGAATTCAAAGCCCGCCTGGCCGATGGCGAAACGCTCGATCAGCTCATGCCGGAGGCGTTCGCCGTGGTGCGCGAAGCATCCAGGCGCGTCAACAACATGCGTCATTACGATGTGCAGCTCGTCGGCGGCGCGCTATTGCATCAAGGCAAAATCGCCGAGATGCGCACCGGCGAAGGTAAAACGCTGGTCGCCACGCTGCCCCTGTATCTCAACGCCCTGCTGGGCAGGGGGGTGCACCTGGTTACACAGAACGACTACTTGGCCAAGCGCGACGCGCAATGGATGGGCAAGGTCTACCACTTCCTGGGGCTTCGCACCGGCATCATTCAGTCGGCCGGCGAGGGCCGCCCCGACGATTCCACCTACGAATTCGACCCGACCTATCCCTCCACAGATGATCGCTTCCTGAACCTCAGGCCGATCAAGCGCAAACAAGCCTACGAGTGCGACATCACCTACGGCACCAACAACGAGTTCGGGTTCGACTACCTGCGCGACAACATGACCACCGATCTGGCCGAGTGCGTGCAGCGCGTGGACACCGACGGTCAGCCGTTG
This sequence comes from Anaerolineae bacterium, assembly GCA_023511655.1. Taxonomy (GTDB): domain Bacteria; phylum Chloroflexota; class Anaerolineae; order J036; family Brachytrichaceae; genus JAAFGM01. The sequence continues at coordinate 17,546 of JAIMBB010000011.1, read as the reverse complement.
CTGTACTTCGCCGTGATTGACGAGGTGGACAACCTGCTGATTGACGAGGCGCGCACGCCGCTCATCATCAGCGGGCCGGCCGACGAGCCATCGGGGTTGTACAAGCGCTTCGCCGAGCTGGTGCGCCGACTTCAACCGAGCAAGAACAACGACTTTAAGAACCCGGACGGCGATTACATCGTCGAAGCCAAGACTAAAAATGTCACCCTCACCGAACAGGGCATCAGCAAAATCGAGAAGTGGCTGGGCATAGACAATCTGTACTCGCCCGAACACGCCGAGATGACGCCCTACCTGGACAACGCCCTGCGTGCCCACGTGATCTATGAACGTGACCGAGACTACGTGGTGAGCGACAAAGGCGAGATCATCATTGTAGACGAATTCACCGGCCGGTTGATGTATGGCCGGCGCTTCAGCGAAGGCCTGCACCAGGCTATCGAGGCCAAGGAAGGCGTAAAGGTACAGCGCGAGAGCTTCACCTATGCCACCATCACCTTCCAAAACTTCTTCAAGATGTACGACAAGCTGGCCGGCATGACCGGCACGGCTATGACCGAGGCCGAGGAATTCTTCAAGATCTACAACCTCGAAGTCGTGCCCCTGCCTACCCACATCGAATATCAGGCCATGCAGAAGAAGCTGATCGAGAGGCAGGACAAGTTCGTGGATGGCTCACCGGTCACCGTATACATTGATCCGAAAAGCGATCGCAAGTACTACAAGCGGCTGGACTATCCCGACCTGGTCTACAAGACCGCTGAGGCGAAGTTCAAGGCCGTGGTGGACGAGATCGTAAAGACGCACAAGACCGGCCGGCCGGTGCTGGTGGGCACGATCGCAATCGAAACCAGCGAGGCACTCAGCCGAATGCTGGATCGGCACGGCATTCCCCATCAGGTGCTCAACGCCAAGCAACATGAAAAGGAGGCCACGGTGATCGCCCAGGCCGGCCGCAGCGGCGCCGTCACTATCGCTACCAACATGGCCGGCCGCGGTGTGGACATCCTGCTCGGTGGTAATCCCGAAGGCATAGCGCGAGAAAAGCTGCGCAAGGCTGGCAAAGACCTCACCCAAATTACGTCGGAGGAATGGCAGGCCGCGCTGGAGGAAGCCCGACGCGAGACCGAAGCCGACAAGCAGCGGGTCCTCGAACTTGGCGGCCTGCATGTCATCGGCACCGAGCGACACGAGGCGCGCCGCATTGACAACCAGTTGCGCGGCCGCTGCGCCCGCCAGGGTGATCCCGGCAGCACTCGCTTCTACGTCTCGCTCGACGACGAGCTGATGCGACGCTTCGGCGGCGAGCGCGTAAAGGGCTTAATGGAGCGCATGAAGATGGAGGATGACGTGCCGCTGGAATACGGCATCCTCTCCAAGAGCATCGAGCAAGCCCAGGAGAAAGTTGAAGGCTACAACTTCGACATTCGCAAGCACGTCGTGCAGTACGACGACGTGATCAATCGCCAGCGCGAAGTCATCTATCGGCAGCGCCGCACCATCCTCGAAAAGGATGACCTCCGGGAAAACGTGATGGACCTGGTCGAGGAGGAAATCGAGGAACTGGTCAAGGAGCATACCGCCGGCGACCTGCCCGAGAACTGGGACCTGCACGGCTTACTCACCAAAGTACGCCCGATCGTGCCGCTGCCCAGGAACTTCGATCCGAGCCAGTGGGCCAAAGGCACGCGCGATGAGATCATCGAGTTTCTCGTCGCCCAGGCCGAACAGCGCTACGACGCCGGGCTGAGCGAGTTCGCCAAGGTCGTGCAGACCCAGGCCATACTGGCCGGCGTCACGCTCGAGCAGATGCGCCAGGGGCGCGACCCGATGATGCGTTGCATCCACACGTGGGTGAAGAAGCACTTCACCGGCCCGCCTGAAGAACTCACCGCGATCGAGTCGCTGCCTCTGAACGAAATCCCGACTCAACATCAAGCCGCCATCACCAATGGGTTCCTCGATGGCATTCGCCTGTTTCGCGACCGGGCAGTAATGATCCAAACGGTGGATCAACACTGGGTGAAGCATCTGACCGACCTGGACGAGCTGCGCGAGGGCATCGGCCTGCGGGCCTTTGCTCAGCGCAATCCCCTGGTCGAATTCCGCACCGAGGCCAGTCGCACGTATGAGGAGATGCTGGCCAGCATCCGCGAACAGGTAGCCCACCGCATCTTCAACGTGCAGTTCAACATGCCGGCGCCACGACCTCAGCGCCAGCAGCAACCACAGGCACAGCGCGCCGCAGCAGTGCCAGTGGGAGCACGCTCGCCGATTGACCGCGCTATCGAGCGCGAAGCGCTGAAGACCGGCGGCGGCAGCGCGACGGCCCGCGCCGGCAACGGCAAACCCAAGCCGGCCACTTCGCAGAAGCTGGGGCGCAACGACATCTGCCCCTTCTGCAGCAGCGGTAAGAAGCTCAAGCACTGTGGCTGCGAAGGCGCCCGCCAGTGGCGCGGAGAGCTGTAATAACCGCCTTTGTTAATTGTGCGGCGAGCAATGGCTGGTCGTCTAGTCAACATGCCGCCAACGGCGATGGGTGCGCTGGCGGCGATCCTGCTGATCATAGTCAGCGTTCTGTGGCGCGCGCCATTTATCGAGCTGTCGCTTGCGTCTTCCGCTTCCCCAAAGTCAGCCATCCATCCCCACAACTACCGGCCTGAACCTCCTGAAGGCAGCCAACGTGCGCAGGACGCATTGACCTCTCGGTTGCCTTGTCACCTGGCTGGCGAAAGCCAGGGATGTTGCATGCATGCTATGAGCTGTTGCGTCGTCCTGAGCCATGCGCACTTGCGGTGGTCAGACGAGGTCTGCCAGAGTCCCCAGACGCCGGGCGCAGACGACCGCTCACCATACCTCCTCACCCTCAAACCTCCGCCGCGCCTTCGCCCCTTCTTGTTGAAGTAGAAACATCGCACCTTCGCGGTTTCACACCAGCGCGCAGCGAAGCGTTGAGGGCCGCGCACATCGCAGCACAGACCAGACGTCGCGTGATGCGCGCATACGCGCGCATAGATGATCAGTATTCCAGCGTGAAAAGAGAATGAGAACCTTATCCCTCGCGGCATGTATGGCCGCAACTATCCTTGCCTTGACGGCATGCGCAAACACACCAGCGACGGGAACGCTGTCCACCCCCGCTGCGCTTCAAGCAGAGGCGTCGGCAACGCCGGCGACATCGGGCATGCATCACGGCGCGGCAACACACGCGCCATTCGACGCCATGTTCATTGACGCCATGATTGTGCATCACCAGGGAGCCATCACCATGGCTAATCAGGCACTTCAAGAGGCATCGCGTCCGGAGATCACGGCGCTGGCCAGGGCGATCATCGAGACACAGCAGGCCGAGATTCAGCAGATGCAACAGTGGCGCGTCGCATGGTATCCGAACCTGCCGGCCACAGAAGGCATGATGAATGACGACGGCACAATGATGGACATGGGGCCGATGTCGGTTTCGGCAGGCGATCTGCCTTTCGACATTCGGTTCATTGACGCGATGATTCCGCACCACGAGGGCGCGATCGTGATGGCGCGCATGGCGCTGCAACGCGCCACAAGGCCCGAGATCAGGCAACTGGCCGGAGAGATCATCGCAGCACAGTCAGCCGAGATCGAGCAGATGAAGCGATGGCGCGCCGAGTGGATCAACTAGACGCATGCCAAACCGCGCGACACGCCGCCCCATCCTGCGGATGGGGTGGCGTGTCTCTTGGCTGCGCGGGAAACCGACCGCCTCATGCCGCCGGGGATATGGCTCACGCTGGTGATAGCGCGCGGCTCATACCGCGTCAACCGGCACCCGACTGGCTCCGGCACGCAGCTTCAGCGCGCAACAACGATCCAGCCCAGCCGAATGTAAACCGCGATGAGCACAGCCCACACCGCATAGCCGGCCAGCACAGCCGGCAACAATCGTATGCCGTAGTGCAAGGCCAGGAAGACGACGGCAATCCACACCGTTGTAGCGATGATGCCCGGCAACAGCGCGCGCACAAACAACTCGATATCGCTCTGCTCGTGCGCGCCCGCGCCGAACACTACCCACAATGCCAGCGGGATGTTGATCGGCATGGTAGCCAGGATGGCTGCAAGCGTCTTCGAGCGATCTCGCAAAATAGCGACGCCAATGATGATGGCGATGGACGTGATGACGGGAAGTGTTTTCTGAATGTTCACGATTTAAAAGCGAACCACGAGCAATCACGCCGCGTCGCAACCTCACTTTGGGTCGAGCGATTTGAGATAGGCTAAATTGTCGCGGATGCGCTGGGCCAGGGGAACGTCGGTGCTGAAGTCCTCGAAGGCAATCCAACCGTCATAGCCCACGGCATGCAAGGCGTCCATCAACCGGCGCACATCCACGACGCCCGACTTTAGCGAGGCAAAGCTCGTCCGCCACTCGGTGCTGCCATCGGCCCGTGTGCCGACCACCTCCCACTTGGCGCTCTTGATGTGCACGTGCGCCAAATATGGACCGAGCACTTCTAACCCCAGTCGGTACTGCTCATAGCCCTCGAACACCATGTTGCCACAGTCATGGATGATGCCAACATGCTGCGGGTCGAAGTGTTGCACAAACGCCAGACAGGCGCTGGCGCTGGGCACGATGTTGTTCATGTGCATCTCGATCAGCGCCTTGAGGCCGTGTTGTTTGGCTAAAGCTTCGACTTCACGGTACTGGCCGATGGCGCGGTCGCGCAGCGCCAGGTACGGCGAGACGCCATCGTAGTTGGGCACGCGCACGCGAAGCGCAGGCGCGCCAAGCGCCTTTACCCCCTTCATCGCGTGGTCAACCATTTCTGGTTCCTCACAAGAGACATACGTGCCCACATTGGGCATAGCCAGGCCGGCCGCTTCGGTCATGGCGCGAATGCGCGGCGCATCCGCGATCAACGATTGCAAAGACAACGTGCAGCGATTGCCCTGCCAGAAGCTCACATTCGGGCCGTGGCCGGCCAGGGTGCGACCACTACCGCTCATCAACGGGTCATCGGTGACGCGCCACTCGACGCCATCATAGCCAGCAGATGCAAACTGGGTGACGGCCTCTTCAGGCGTCCATTCCGGCGTGCTTACGGTAAAAACAGCATATTTCATGACGATGACTGACAACTCCCGACTCGTCACTCACAGTTCCCGAGTCGGGAGTGGGGAATAGGGCAGAGGGACGGCTCCGGCCTGCAATCTCTCCAGCAAAGCAGCATATGCACGGCGATCGAGCGGCAACGTGGCCGGTTGACCGACGTGCGCGGAATAGGTGATTGCGTTGGCCAGTTCAAGCGACATCAACGCCTGCTGGCCGTTGATACGCGGCTGGCGCCCTTCGGCGATGGCCGCCTCGAGGTCACGATACACCGCCAGATGTCCACCGCCATCGCCCGGCAACTCGAATTCATCTGTGCTCATCTCTGGTGAAGCATACGGTTCAGGCACGTTCATTGCAAACTCGCGCACATCGCGTTTGAAATTCGTTAGCGTGATGCGCGCATCAGCGATTTCGAGCATGCCCCTTTCGCCGACGAGGAGGATGCGCTGACGCGCGCCGCTGACCGCTTCAGCCGTGCTCGAGCTGAAGTAGCCTGCCGCGCCGTTGGCGAATTCCAGCATGGCCTGCGCTGTGTCTTCGCATTCGATAGCATGCAGGCGTGTCCTCGTCCAACCCCACACCTTGACCGGCTGACCGGCCAGGTGACACAGCAGATCCAGCGTGTGCACCGCCTGGTTCATCAAAACCGCCCCACCCTCCCCTCGCCACGTGCCACGCCAGGGAGCCTGCCGGTAGTAAGCAGCGGTGCGATACCAGCTTTCGCTGACCTGGGCGCGCACCAGCTCGCCCAGCTCACCCTCGGCGATGAAGCGCGCCGCCCGCTCGATCACCGGTCGGAAGCGCTGCTGGAAGTTAACTGCTAGCAACCTGCTGGCGGCGTCGGCTGCCGCGATCATGGCGTCGGCGTCGGCAACCTGGATCGCCATCGGCTTCTCGGTCAACACGTGTGCGCCGCGTGCAAAGGCGTCCATCGCGATCTGCGGGTGAAACGGATGCGGCGTGCAAATGACGACGATGTCGGGCCGCGTTGCTTCGATCATCGAACAGTGGTCGGTAAAGAACGGGCAGCCAACGACGGCCGCGCGCGGTTGGCCACGTTCAGGGATCACATCGGACATGCCGACGATGCGCGCAGCCGGGAGCTGCGACAATGCGCGCAGGTGCGCTTCGACGATACCCGCACCCGCGCCAACAATGGCGTATCGGAAAGAGTGGGTCATAAGGATGAGGGGCGCGCTTTACGCTATGCGTGCCACGTATCTATCGTGTTGCAGATGAATCACGATTGTAGCTGATCGCTATACTTCTACCGACGTGAAGCCTGATCGGCACACTCCCCCCGGCGTTCTGCTGCTTGTGTCGTCCATCGGCGCGGTCCTTGGGCTGGTGCTGGTGGCCGGCGGCTCGTGGTGGGGTGCGATTCCACTCATGCTCGGCGGCATGGCGCTTGTCATGGTCGCATCGGGACAACCGCTGCGCATCCCGCGCCTTGCGGCGAGCAATGCGCGTCCAGATACCTCCACCTCACAACCGGCGACAGCCGCGGCGACGGCCGCGCCGGCAGCAGAGCAAGCCTCGCGCCAGCCAAGCCGGTTGGCCATCGCCTTCATGTTCACGCTCGGGTTCGCTATCGGTATGGTGCTCGATCGAATATGGACGGCCGCGGTGGGCCCATCTGAAGCAACTGCGACCAGCGCGCTGAACGCACTGCTGTCGGCAATCCGCAGCGAAGGCTTGGTCGAGACGACGGTCCAGGTTGGTGACGAGGCCATCATCGTGGCTCATTCTGAGCTGGATATCGGACAGGCGGCCGACATCCTGGACGGTGATTTCAACACGCTGATGCGCGGCAAAGCCGCCAATCCGTTCATCTTCGAGGTGCGTTATCCTCGGCCGCGTCAGGCGCGCGCGGTCGTCTTGGACCTGGCGACGATGGACGATTACGAGATCACGCTCACCGTGACCAGGGCCGACGGCCAAGCGTTCGCCTTTCGCGAAGAAGGGACGACTCGCCTGGTGGACCCCAGCATCGAGTTCTCCTTCCCGGTCGGCCCGCAGGTGATCCGCAAGGTTCGTGTGGAGATCCTCGACCGCCGACCACCACCACAGGAGGGTTTTCACATGCACGTACGAGGATTCTCGCTGCGATAGCCACCCCACCGAGGATCAGGACGGTTTGCCGACCTCATCCGGCTCCGGCGCAGGCTGGCCCATCGGCCTAGGTTCATCCGAATCCGGCCGCCAGCGCAACACCAGCCGCGCATAAGCTGCGCCGAGCAGACCGGCAATCAACACGAGCGCAATGCCTTGCACTGCACCTCGCGCCATCAACGCAATGCCGACGCCGGCCGCCAGGGCAATGACGCCCGCGGCAAGCACGCGGGCCATTTTGGTCGAGTCCGAGGTCATCGAACCGAATATAGCCGATCTTGGCGCCGCAGCCGTTCCTTAAAACGCCTTAATCCGATACGTGTAGAATCTTTGGGGTTGGTAAAAGACTTTTGGAGTAAGGGGACGAGAAACCAGACAGCGTAATCGTTTATCACAGTACAGCGCCGTCGCTTCGCCGGGTCCTGGTGCTCAACGTCACGTATGAACCGCTCAGCGTCGTTCCCGTGCCGCGCGCCATCCACCTGCTCATGGTGCAACGAGCGGAGTTGATCGAGGCGTCCGACGCAGTGATCCGCAGCGAGCGACTGCAACTGCCGGTGCCACAGGTCATCCGGTTGCTTCACTATGTACGCGTACCGCACAACCTGCCACTGCCGCTCTCGCGGCGCGCGTTGCTGTTGCGCGACGATTTCACTTGCCAGTATTGCGGCGCGCAGCCCGGCCGCGAGAACCTCACCATTGATCACGTCATCCCGCGCTCGCGCGGCGGGCGCACCGAGTGGGAGAACGTGGTTGTGGCCTGCGGCGCGTGCAATCGCAAAAAGGGCAACCGCACGCCGGAGGAAGCAAGGATGAAGCTGTTGCACAAGCCACATCGGCCACGCTTCTGGGCCATGGCGCTGTTGACGATGGCGACCAACGACGTGTGGCGCAAATACCTCAACATGAATGGGACGAATGGGGCGAACGGCTCAAGCGATCCGTGAGCGATCGCGCCACAGCATCCTCAGCTCTTCCCATCTGCTTTGACATGCGCTTGAGGATTGTTGCAACAGCGCTGATTGGCATTGCGGCCATCGTGAGTGGCGCCTGGCTGGCTTCTCCTTTTGGCGGCCAGCAACTGTTCTATGTTACCGGCGAGGAAAGCCGCATCGCGCAACTGCGGGCGCTGTGGAACCTGGCGCTTGAACAGATGCGTCCGCCGCTCCATCTGGCGCCCAACGCCGACATCCAACATCTGCCCGATAACCCGCTCGGCGTGAACACCTTTCTGGAGCAAGAAGTGGAGGTGGCCAAGCGCGAACGCAGCTTGCAGATGATCCGCGACGCCGGATTCGGCTGGATTCGCCAGCCGTTCACCTGGTCGGACATCGAGATCCACGCCAAAGGTGACTTTGAGGATCGGCGCAACCGGCCGTATCGCAGCGCGTGGGACAAATACGACAATATCGTCGCACTGGCGGAGCGCTACAACCTCAAGATCATTGCCCGCGTCGGCGCGCCGCCGAGATGGGCACATGCCGGTTACACCGACTTGGGCGAGTTCGGCCCGCCGGCGCGATTCGAGGATTTCGCCGACTTCATCGAGGTCGTCGCCCAACGCTACAAGGGCCGCGTCACGCATTGGCAGATTTGGAACGAGCCGAACATCTACCCGGAATGGGGCAACCAGCGGGCTAACCCCGAGGACTACGCGCGCTTATTGTGCCTGGCCCACGAACGGCTGAAGCGCGTGGACGTGAACAACGTCGTCATCGCCGCGGCGCTGGCGCCTACGATCGCACAAGACGGCGGCGGTTATCCCGGCGGCGGCTTCGACGACCTGATCTTCTTCCAGCGCATGTATCAAGCCGGCGCGGGGGCTTGCTTCGACGTAGCAGCCGCGCAGGGCTACGGATTGTTCAGCGGCCCGTACGATCGCCGCTTGAATCCATTGCAGACCAACGTGGCGCGCCACGTGTTGATGCGCGACATCATGGTGCGCAACGGCGACGCGCACAAACCGATCTGGCTGAGTGAGGTGAACTGGAACGCCGTGCCCAATGATCCGGCCATCGCCGACCTCAACCGCTTCGGCATGGTGACGCCCGAACAGCAAGCGCGCTATGTGCCGATGTTGTTCGAACGAGCGCGCATGGAATGGCCGTGGGTCGGAGTGATGAGCGTGTGGTTTTTCAAGCGGCCGAGCGACGCCGAGAAGAACCAGTCGTGGTATTACTTCCGCATGCTCGAGCCAGACTTCACGCCCACGCCGCTGTGGGAGGCGATGAAGGCATACGCACAATCGCGCCGGCCGTGAGATATACCAACGGCATGCCTATTGCACATTCAGCCGAAGCAGCGTGATCGCATACGGCGCGAAAGTGTAGCTGAGGCGGTCGGTCGCGCTGCCTTTCAACGGCAGAGGCGACGCGTCGGAGAGGTCGTCCTTCGGTTCGGCCACGCCATTGAACGCTGCGGTCGTCGCGTCGGCCGACTCAGCCGTCAAGGCGTCCACCAGCCCGCCGGTGATCCGCCGGACGCCCTTCAATGTGATCTGAGCATCGGCCGGGCGATCGCTCTTGTTGATGACCAACAGCGAGACGACGTTGGCGCCAACGCGGCCGGCGTAAACGCTCAGCTCGCGCGCCGGGTCGGCGGACGATGTCATCGGTAAGGTGCGCTCGCCGAAGCGCGCCCAGAGCGGATATACGTAGTACTTCGGCTGGCGGGTCATCTTCGGGTCGCGCTCATAGTCAAACATTAACCCGAACTCATTGACCATCCGGCCGCTCAGCTCGGGGCTGGGGCCGTTCATCACGTTCCAGTGCGCCGCCATCGCGTATCTATTCACGATCATCTGGCCGATCGAGTCGGCGATGAACAGCGCGGCAACGTGTTTGTTCATGTAGTTGCGGAAGTCCTCCTTGCCCCACTCCGGCACAATGCCGAACTCGTTGACGACGATGGGGATCGGACGGCCCCCTGCGGCGTCAGCGAATGCCATCTCCGCCTCGGACTTGATCTTCGGCCACAATCGCTGAGGAATAGCCAGGATGTGCTCGATCTCGCGGCGCGGGTTGCCGTAGTTGTAATACTGAGGATAAGTGTGGACGACGTAGTAGTCCATCACCTGACCGCCGTGGGTGAGCACGTTGTAGGCCCATCCCCGACCCAGCGACGACTCGTGGCCGACGGCGCCAACCTGTATCGTCGGGTCAACGTTCAACATGGCGGCGCGCATCTTGATGAACCCGTCGTGCTCGGCATTGCCTTTGATATATTCCTCGCCGCTGCACGTCCACGTGTTCTCCCACCCATTCCGCGGGCAACCCTTCACCACCGGCTTGCCACCGTAGACCTCGTTGCCGATCTCCCAAAGCCGGATGCCGAGCGGCTCGGGGTTGCCGCCGGCAGCGCGCAACTGCGCCCAGCGACCGGCGGTGTACCAGTCGGTGCCGCGGATGTCTGGGCCGATGCGGGTCGTATCGGTGATGGCGCTGTTGAGGAAGGCGACCAACGCAGCAGCTTCCTGGGCGGTGTAGTTCACGTTGACGGTATACATTGCCTCGATCCCGGTCGCCTTGAGAAAATTGATGAAGTCGGTCGGGCGAGCCGCCCACGGGAAGCGGCAAGGAAAGGCGCCGGGTTGATCCCGACCGGTCTCGCAGCTCAACCAGCCGTATTCGTCGCTCCAACTGCCGCCGGGGATGCGCAGCATGCGGATGCCCGAGGCAGCGACGCGCGCACGGAAGACCGGATGCTCGAAGACCTGGCGCTTCAACCAGGCCGGCAGGTTGTTACCCAGCATGCGCGGGCTGAAAAGCACGCCTTCCGAGGCAGCATCTACGGTGATCTCGGCGCTGATGCGCGCCGGGGTGGGCGAAGGCGTCGGGCGCGGGGTATGCGTGGGACGAATGGGCGGCGTGGGCGTCGCCTGTTGCGCGGCACCCGGCTGTGGCTGCAGCACCACAAGGGACAGCACGGCAACCAGCACAACGAGCGGCTTCAGATCAATTCGACAACTCATCAAGATATAGCGAACAAGGCGCCTCTCAAGCGACTCATGCGATGTCGCCCAGCACGGCGCCTTTCAGATCCAACTGCTCGGCGAAATGGCAAGCCACTTGCCGTCCGTTGCCGATGTCGCGTAGGGCCGGTGTCTCATGCCGGCAGCGATCTTGTGCATAGTGACAGCGCGGGTGGAAGTAGCAGCCGGTCGGTGGATTGGAGGGATCGGCCACTTCGCCTTCCAGCCGAATGCGCGCCTCTTTGTTGCGATGGCGTGGGTTTTGGATCGGCACCGACGACATCAGCGCTTCGGTGTAAGGGTGCTTGGGTTGGCGGAAGAGGTCGTTCACCGGCGCGACCTCGACGATGCGGCCGACGTACATCACCACCACGCGATCGCAGATGTAGCGCACCACGCTCAGGTCATGCGAGACGAACAGATAGGTCAGGTTCAACTCCTGACGCAGTCGTTCCAGCAAGTTCAGCACCTGGGCGCGGATGGACACGTCGAGCGCAGCGACGGCCTCATCGCAAATCACCAGCTTCGGATTGGTCACCAGCGCGCGGGCGATGACGATGCGCTGGCGCTCACCACCGGAGAACGCATGAGGGAAGCGGCGGATGTACTCCGGCCGCAACCCGACCCGCACGATGGCGTCTTTGACGCGATCTTCCATCTCGCTGCCGCGAATGTTTGTCAAGTTGACCAACGCTTCGCTCACGTTCTCGAACACCGGCATGCGCGGGTTGAGCGAGGAGTAGGGATCCTGGAAGATCATGCGGATGTCGCGGCGGTAGGGCTTGAGCTGGTCGTCGTTTAGCTCGGCCAGATCCGTCGGGCTCGCACCGCCGTAGTACCACATTTGACCGGCGGTGGGCTTGTAGGCGCGCACGATGCATCGGCCGACGGTGGTCTTGCCGCAGCCACTTTCACCTACCAGGCCGAGTGTCTCGCCGAGGTTGATGTCGAAGACCACGTCGTCCACGGCCTTCACATAGCCCTTGACGCCCCCAAAGACGCCTTTGGTAATGGGGAAGTGCATCTTCAGGCCACGCACCTGCAACAGCTGGCCGGCATTCCCTGCAGCCGGTGGGGAGATCTGAGGCGAAAGTCCGTTGCTCGTTGTCATGGTGGGGAATTCGAATGCGTCATCGCAGCGCCTGATCAGCCACGATCGAGCCAGCAGGCTCCGAGGCGGCTGCGCGCGCAGCCTCGTCGTATAGCAAACAGCGCGCCAAGTGATCGTTGCCCAGATCAATCATGGCCGGCTCGACCGTCCGGCAGATGGGCATGACCTTGGCGCAACGTGGATGGAACGTGCAACCGCTCGGACGGCGGAACGGGTTGGGCACCATGCCCTGAATCGGCTCGAGCGGCTGGCGAGTGGCGGTGATCTTCGGGACGGAAGCAAGCAGCGCCTGGGTGTAGGGATGCTGGGGATTGTTGAAGATGGTATCCGCATCCGCGCTTTCGACTACCCGCCCCAGGTACATCACGGCGACGATATCGGCGATTTCGGCCACCACGCCCAGGTCGTGAGTGATGAACATGATGCTCATGCCGTACTCTTGCTGCAATTCCTGCATCAGGTCGAGGATCTGCGCCTGGGTAGTGACGTCGAGCGCAGTGGTCGGCTCGTCTGCGATCAACAGGCTGGGGTTGCACGACAGGGCCATGGCGATCATGGCGCGCTGGCGCATGCCGCCGCTCAGCCGGAACGGATATTCGTCCACCAATCGCTCCGGGCGCGGGATGCGCACCTTGCGCAGCATTTCGATGGTGCGCTCTCGCGCTTCTTGTTTGGAGACGCCTTGATGCAGCCGGATGGCCTCGCCGATCTGGTTGCCGATGGTGTATAGCGCGCTCAGGCTGGTCATCGGCTCCTGAAAGATCATGGCGATCTCCGCGCCGCGGATTTTGCGAATCTCCTGGCCTTTCGGGTTGAGCTTGGCCAGGTCAATCACGTCGCCGCCTTTGCTATGCCACAGCACCTGCCCGCTCACGATGCGGCCAGGCTTCTGCACGATGCGCAGGGCCGTGAGCGACATTACGCTCTTGCCGCAGCCGCTCTCACCGACGATGCACGTCGTCTTGCCGCGCGGCACGACCAGGTCCACGCCATCCACGGCCTTCACCACGCCTTCATCGGTGAAGAAATGGACGCGCAGGTCTTTGAATTCGAGCAGCGTATCAGTTGTCATGGTGTTGGTGGCGTCACTAGTGTCGATGGTGTCGGTGGTGTCATTGGTGTCAGCGGTGTCAGTAGTGTCGGTAGTGTCGGATAGCATCTGACATTGCTGACATGATCGACATGATCGACATGATCGACACCGTACTAGACGCGACCCTAGTTTGCGTACGGATCCGCCGCGTCGCGCAGGCCGTTGCCCAGGAAGTTCATCGCCAGCACGAAGATCACCACTGCTGCTGCCGGCAGCAACAGCCACGGATAGTTGACGACGGTCGCGATCTGCTGCGAATCGCGCAACATCACACCCCAGCTCACCACCGGCGGACGCAGGCCGATGCCGAGGAAGCTCAGGCCGGTTTCGCTCAGGATCATGTAGGGAATGGAGATGGTGATGGACGCGATGATGTGGCTGAGGAACGAAGGCACCATATGCCGGAAGATCAGCCGGCTGCGGCTCGCGCCGTCCAGCCGCGCGGCCAGGATAAAGTCTTCCTCGCGCAAGGCCAGGAAGCGGCCGCGCACCACGCGCGCCATACCCGTCCAGCTCAACAGCGCCAGGATGATGGTGATCACGACGTAGACCTGCACCGGCGGCGTGCCAGGCGGCACCACGGCAGCCAGCGCCATCATCAAGGGCAGGCTGGGCACCGAGTTGACGATCTCGATGATGCGTTGGATGACCACGTCCACCACGCCGCCGAGCAGGCCGGAGATGCCGCCGATGGTCACACCAATGATCAACGACAGGAACACGCCCACCAGGCCCACGGTCAGCGAAATGCGAGCCGCATGGATGATGCGGCTAAGCATATCGCGACCGCTTTTGTCCGCCCCCAGCAAATAGAACGGATCTTTGGGATTCTTCGGCCCAAACAGATGCGTATCGCCGGGGATGAGGCCAAGGATCTTATACGGCTCGCCCTTGACGAAGAAGCCCCATGGGATGCGCGTGTTGTAGTCTATGGACCACGTCTTCTTCAACGAGACCGGATCGCGCTCGAACTTCAGGCCATACACGAACGGATCCCAGCGCCCATCCAGGAAGAAATACACCGGCTGTGGCGGCGCAAACACATACTGCGGGTTGAAGAATTCCGGCGACTTGGGCGCAAAGAATTCCGCGAAGGCAGCCATGGTGTAGAAGAAGAGGACAACGACGCTGCCGACGACCGCCAGCTTGTCCTTGCGGAACTTCCACCACATCAGCTTCCACTGTGAGGCGACCTCCGCGCTGCGCTGCGCTTCTTGCACTTCTGCCGGGGGAGTGGTCTCGAGACCGGGAGCGAGAGTGGCCATTTTGAGCTGTGAGCTAAAAGCTGCGAGTGAGCCTGAGCTCATGAGAGACGAATGCGTGGGTCGAGCCAGGCCAGCAACAGATCGGAGATCAGCGTGCCGATCACCGTGAGTGTGCTGAGCAACAGGATGAACCCGGCAGCGACGTATTGATCTTGCTGCAGCAACGCTGCATACAACATCGAGCCGGCCGTGGGCAAGTTGAGCACAATGGAGATAATGACATCGCCGGCCACCAATGCCGGCAGCAGCCAGCCGATGGTGCTCACGAATGGGTTGAGCGCATGCCGCACCGGATACTTCCACAGCAAGCGAGACTCGGACAATCCCTTGGCCCGGGCGGTATTGACGTAGGGTTTGTTCAGCTCGTCCAGCAGGTTGGCGCGCATGGTCTGCGTGAGCGCGCCGATGCCAGTGACCGCGGCCAACAAGGCCGGCACCCACATGTTGCGCAGCAGGTCGAGCAGCTTGGCGAGGCTCCACGGCGCGTCCACGTACTCCGGCGAGAACAGGCCGATGGTCGCTCGGCCAAAGGCGCGATACGTGAAGTAGAGCACAATGATTGCCAGGATGAAGCTGGGCACCGCCAGGCCGAAGAAGCCGATGAATCCTGCGCCGTAGTCCAGGATCGAGTATTTGTGGACGGCGGCATAGACGCCGAGGGGGAGCGCAATAGACCACGTGAGCATGACTGCGCCCAACACCATCACCGCCGTCGTCGGCAGGCGCTCCATGATCATCTCGCCGGCGTCGCGCTTGTATACGAAGGAATAGCCGAACTCGCCGCGCGTGAGGATGTTGCTCATCCACTTGGCATATTGCACGATCATCGGCTGGTCGAAGCCATATACCTCGCGCATGCGCTGCTCGAATTCGGGGTCGAGCTTGCCGCCGGCCAGGCGCATGCGGTTGATCATGTCGGTCACATAGTCGCCCGGTGGCAACTGGATGACCGCGAACGAGACGAGCGAGATGACGAAGATCGCGACGACAGCGTAGCTCAGGCGGCGCAGCATGAATTTCCACATAGGCGCTCACATTGGGCGATGCGGGACAGGCGTGTAACGTATCGCGTATTACGTTTTACGCGCCACGTCGTTCCGTGTCAAGCATCCCGCCATCGCCCTGCCTAACGATTCAGGACGGATCAGCCCTCGGCGATGAACCACTGCTCGGGACGCATGATCTTGTGCGTGCCGGGCAGCCAACCGTCCAATGCGCCATCGGGCAGGCCAACCAAACGCTTGCTGGTCGGCTGATAACCGGGACCGGGCCGCGAGACACCGATCACCCAGAACTCCTCAGCCGAAGCGTCCAGCACCTTCTTCATAGCCGCGATCTGCTCCTCGCGGGTGACCTTCTGCGTGGCTTCCTCGAACTGCTTGCGGTACTCGGCCATGCGCGGCGGCGGCTCCACGAAGTTGGCCTTCTCCTCATCGCTCAGGTCCGTGGGCACCAGGAAGGCCGACCAGCCGTGGCTGAAGAAGCCCCAATACTCGCCGGGGATGTGCCAGCGCGGGTCGAAGATCGCGCTCATGCCGGCGCCACCTTCGCCGCCGTGGAAGATGAACATGTCCACGTCGTTCGTCCTGCGCCGCTCCCCCAGCACTTGATCGGAGATCACATCGAGCTTGACCTCGACGCCCACCGCCTTGAAATACCCGACCATCAACTCGGCCGCCTGCAGCCAGGCGCGCACATCGCCACCCGTGTAGTTCTGATCGAGGCAGGTCCAGATGATGGAGAACGGCTTGCCGTCCGGACCGAGGCGCATGCCATTGGCATCTTTCTGGGGCAGCACTTTGTCGAGATATTCGTTGGCCTTGGCCACGTCGTATTCGAGATACTGATTGGCCAACCGATCGTGATACAGCGGTGAACTCTCCAGCGGGGCCACCTGGGCCGGCTTGCCCTGCCCTTTGAACACCACCTCGATGATCTCCTCGCGGTTGATGGCGTGCGACATGCCGATGCGGAAGTCCTTGTTCTGGAACACCTCGCGCAGCACCGGGTTCTTTGAGCCCTGGTTGAAGTGGATCGAGATGGTATTGCCGCCGTCGGGGGTGCGCGAGATGATCTTGATCGGCTTGCCCTCGTTCACCGCGTCGAAGTACAACTCGCGGTTGCCCTCGCCCGGATCCTTGATGAAGTCCAGGTCGCCATTCAGCATGGCCAGTGCGCGCGTCTCCGGGTCCTGGTAGGCGGTGACGATCACCTCGTCCATGTAGGGCAACTGGTTGCCTTGATTATCCACCTTCCAGTAGTATGGGTTGCGCGTGAACTTGGCCGTGGTGCCCGAGCCGATCGGCTGCACCACCACCCACGGGCCGAGCGATGGATACTCCGGCACGTCCATGAAGCGGTCGGGGTTGCCCCACGTGTCAGGCCCCTTGCGGAAGAAGAGCTGCACCCAGTTCTCCAGGCCCTCCTGTTTGGCCAGGTCGTCGGCTTTCTCGTTATAGGCCTTGTGGAATTGCTTCAGGTAGTGCTTCGGATATTGCGCGAATTGGCGCCCGCTCCAAGTAGCCAGGTTGTACAGCAGCGTGCCGTAGGGGTTGGGGAAGATCAGCTTAAAGGTGTAATCGTCCACCTTCTCGGCCTTGAATCCCTCCCGCTGACTGCTGGGCAGCCAATCGGCACCCGGTCCGCCGGGGCTCAATTCTTGATTGAACATCACATCGTTGATGTAGAACAGGATGTCATCGGCGGTGAAGGGCTGGCCATCCGACCACTTGATGCCTTTGCGCAGGGTGAAGGTGTATTCCCGGCCATCTGGGCTAACCTCTACCTTCTCGGCGAGGCTGGGCTCGGTGTCGGAGAAGTCCGGCTTCCATTGCACCAAGTTCTCCCACTGGAAGGTATACAGGCCGCCGCCCCACGTGACGCTGGTGCCGACGATGCCCTGG